>DATCFB010000001.1:0-8487 GCA_036509755.1 Pseudolabrys sp.
CCGGCCGCCTTCTCCTTGTCGCCGAGCCGCTCATAGGCGAGCCCGCGGCTGACCCAGGCCTGCACGTTCTGCGGCGCGATGGTGACGGCGTCGTCGAGATCGCTCGCCGCATTCTTGAAATTGTTGACGGCGATGTAGCTCAAGCCGCGCGCGACATAGGGTTCGGCCTGCTGGTTCGACAGGCCGATGGCGGTCGAGAAGTCGTCAATGGCGAAGCCGTGCTGGTGCTGCGCCTGATAGAGCAGGCCGCGATTGTAATAGGCTTGCGCGTTGTCGGGACGGATCGCGATTGCCTTGTTGAAATCCTTGAGCGCGGCGAGCGCGTTGCCCTGCGCCCGATAGACCATGCCGCGGCCGAGATAGCCGGTCGAATAGTTCGCGTCGATCGATAGCGCCTTGTTGTAGTCGGCCAGCGCGACGTCGAGCTTGCCGGTCTGGCGGTAGACGAGGCCACGGTTGGCATAGGCTTGCGCGTAGTTCGGATCGATCGCGATCGCCTGGTTGAAGTCGGCGAGCGCCTCCTGATAGCGCCCGGCCTGACCGAATACCGAGCCGCGCATATTGTAGGCCTGCGGGTCGCGCGGGCTGTGCTGCACGACGTCGGTGAGGGAGGCGATATTGGCCGGAGAGGTGGCGAAGACCGCGTCCTCGCTCTCCGGGGCGTTGGCGCCAAGGTTGTTGGTCAGGCTCGAGCAGGCGGCGAGCGCGAGCGCGAGAAACGGCACGAGCGCGAGGCAGGAGTGGCGCAGATGACGGTTCATCGGAACACAATTCGTGACGCGGGTCCGGCGTCCACTCTGTCCGCCATTGCGGCGAACATTCGGCGCCGGGCAAGAACTTGCCGCCCCCGGCAAAACAATAGCGCGGGCGAGTGCAGCCCGCGCCACCCACTCATAAGAACCAGCGGCAGCACGCCGCCGTCGGTCAGCCGAAACGCCGCGGGCCGCTGCGACCGGCGCCTGCGCCACCTGGACCGGCGCCCGGGACCGGACGGGGCTTCATCGGCAGCAGGCCTTCGCGCTGCATCTTCTTGCGGGCGAGCTTGCGGGCCCGGCGGATCGCCTCGGCCTTCTCACGCGCCTTTTTCTCGGATGGCTTTTCGTAGTGACCGCGGAGCTTCATCTCGCGGAAAATACCCTCGCGCTGCATCTTCTTCTTGAGCGCCTTGAGGGCCTGATCGACATTGTTGTCGCGAACGAGAACTTGCACTTTTCCTCCTTGGTTGTGGCCGGACGGGGTTCAGGACCGAACAGCGCGCAATGGCGAGCGTTCGAGTGGCGCGGCTGTAACAGGAAAGCACCGGCGAGTCCACGGTTTAGCCTTTGTTTCGGGCTTCCGAAGGCACGCCGACACCACGTCAACAATGGCATTGGCGAGGCGTCCTAGGCGCGGCGCGGGGGGCGGTTTCGCCGTCAGTCCGGCACGGAACTGGTGTGATGGGCCTCGGACGGACAAAAGCAGCTTCGGAAGCGGGATCGCGGTGGCAGCCGGGATCAGGCGCCGCCGATCCGGGTCAGAGGGATGCCGTTGCCGCGGCGGAAGCCGTGGTCGCGGGCGGCGGGCTGGTGGCGCCAAGGGCCTCGGCGAGCAGCGCGCGCAGCCCGCCGTTCGCCGCCGCGTCGATCACGATGTGCACCCGGGCGCTCTTGCCGCGGTTGACGACGGAATGCAGGTCGGACAGCCGCAGGTACCAGGCCGAGCCCGCTGGCATGGGGCAGGCGACACCATTGAGGCGGAAATCGACGTCGTCATTGGTCACGACCGGAACATGGAGCCGCACCGTGCCCTGCTCGAAGGAGAGGTCGTGGTCGTGGTGCTCCTTGATCTCCGAGCGGGGGGTGAGCCGCATCAGCCGCACGGCGAGCAGCGGGCAGGCGAAGGCCGCCAGCACCTGCCGGAAATAGGGCGAAGCGGCGAGCGCGGGAGTATCGACAAAATTGGTGCAGCCCGGTTCGGAGACGATCATCCGCACCGGGTGCGTGGCGTCCGCCGGCGCGCGTAGCGCAATGACGCTCCAGTCGCCCTGGTAATTCCTGGCGACGAAATGGCTGGTCCAGGCAATGCCGCTCAGGCCATCGAGGTCGGCGGCGAGTCGCACGGGATCGAAATTGAGGGGCAGCCGCAGCCGGTCGGGGAAGGGGTCCGTGCGCATATTTGGTCCTGATTCCGACCACAACTATAGCGCGTTCCCAGGTTGAATACACCTTAATTCTCGCGTTCCGCCACGCCGCCGGAAGAACAGGGTTGCCGGAGTGTGAACGCTTCTCCGCTGGGCTCAGCGCGGCAGGAATTGCATGTAAGGCTGGGCCTCCTCCAGCGCGCGGGCATAGGACGGGCGCTGTTTGAGCCGTTCGAGATAGGCGGCGAGATGCCGATAGGTCCCGGCGAGTGGGGCGATGGCGCAGTCGATGTAGAACAGCGGCGGCGCCGCGGCGCAGTCGGCCATGCTGAAGTCGTCGCCGGCCGCCCATCGCCGCGAACTGATCTGCCGTTCGGCGAGACCGAGCGCGGTCGCGAGCGCCGCGCGCGCCTGCTCGACGCCAAAGGAATCCGTTTGGTTGGCCGGGCGGATGCGGTCGCCGATGATTTTCTGCATCGGCGTGTGGACGTTGAGGTCGTAAAAGCGATCGACGGCACGCACTTCGGCGGCGGCGTCGGTCGGGATCAGTGCCACCGGGCCCGGATGATGCCGCGAGAGATATTCGATGATCGTCGTCGATTCCGGAACGATGCGCTCGCCATCGGCCAGCACCGGAAACCGGCCGACCGGCCAGACCTTCTTGAAAGCCGCCGCGGATTCGGGATCGCCGAGATTGACGACGTGCGGCGTGAAGGGCGTGCCGTTCTCGTAGAGCGCGATCAGCGCCTTATGGCAGTAGGACGATAGCGGATGCATGTAGAGCGTAAGCGGCATGTCGGGCCTCGTGACGTAAACCGAAGCGAATCTTGAACCAGTCGCCTGCTTGAGGACGATGTGTGTGGCGGCGATCGGTACGTGCTTGTTACGACAATAGCCTAGTTTCAGAAGATCAGGCCGGCAAAGAGACGATCGCCGTTTGCGGAGCAGAATCGACGAGGACGGCCTATGAGGCGGTAGTAGCGAAAAGCGGAGCCTAGCGGCGTGTCCCGAACGATGTGGTCGCTAGGACAGCCCGTCAAGCCATTCGGGATCATGTGATGATACGACTTCTTGACAAGGTATCACGAAATGATACGTTAGGCGATGATCAGGGGTTTCCGGGGCAAGTTCGCTGAGGCGATCCTCCGGGAACGGGTGGCTCCCAAGGGCTTTCCGGCCGATCTTGCCGCCGTGGCGCGCCGCAAGCTGATCATGGTCAACAACGCCGCGCGGTTGAGTGATCTGGTGTCACCGCCCGGCAATCGTCTGGAGTCGCTGAAGGGCCGGTTTGCCGGGCGGCACTCGATTCGCATGAACGATCAGTGGCGGATCGTCTTTCGCTGGAGCGAAAGGGGCACCGAAGACGTTGAGATAGTTGACTATCATTAAAGGCAATGCGGAGCGGAATGAACCGCGCCGTCGATCGAGGACCGCAATGGCTAAGAAACTCGCGCCCGTTCATCCCGGAGAGGTTCTTCGCGAGGAATTCCTGAAACCGTTCAGGCTGACCGCGTATTCCGTGGCCGCGGCGGTGAAAGTGCCTCGCACGCGGATCGAGAGGCTGGCGCGCGAAGAGACGCCGGTTACGGCCGACACTGCGCTCCGGCTCGGCAAGTTCTTCAAGACCTCGGCTGCTTTCTGGATGAACATGCAGGCGCAATACGATCTGGAGACGGCGGAAGATAAGATCGCGCCGCAGATCAGGAAGATCGCTGCTCACGAGGCGGCTTAAGCCGGCCGGCTCCGGATACTCAGCGCACAAATTGACGTGCTGCGCTGCGCTCGGGAAACGCGGCTCACGACTTCCCCGTCCAGACGCGTGTGACGTGGCCCATCTTGCGGCGCGGGCTCGGTTTGCCTTTGCCGTAGATGTGCACCGCCGTGTTCGGCTGCGTCAGATAATCCGTTGCGCGCAGGATCTCGTCGCCGATCAGATTGCGCATCTCGACCTTGGCGCCGAGCCGTTTCGGTTTCGCCAAAGGCCAGCCGGCCACCGCGCGAATATGCTGCTCGAACTGCGATACAGTCGCGCCGTCGATCGTCCAGTGGCCGGAATTGTGCACGCGCGGAGCGATCTCGTTGACCAGCACGTGCTGCTTGCGGCCCGCCTTGACCACGAACATCTCGACGGCCATGACGCCGACATAGCCGAACGCGTTGACGATGCGGGTTGCCACGCGCCGCGCCTCGGCCTCGACCGCGGGCGTAGCCTTCGCCGGCACGTGCGAGATGTGCAAAATATGGTCGCGGTGCTCGTTCTCGGTCACCTCGAAGCATTCCACATGGCCGTCGGCCCCGCGTGCCGCGATGACCGAGACTTCGCGCTGGAAATCGATAAAGCCTTCGAGAATGCACGGCACCTGCTTGAGCTTGCGCCAAGCCCCCGTCGCCTCAACCGCTGCTGCGATCTTTTCCTGGCCCTTCCCGTCATAGCCGAGCGTGCGCGTCTTCAGGACGGCCGGCACGCCGACCTTGGCAAGGCCGTCGGCAAGCTGCGTCGCCGAGTGGACCGGCGCATAGGGCGCGGTCGCGATCTTCAGGCGCGAAATGAAATTCTTCTCGATCAGTCGGTCCTGCGTCGTCTCCAGCACTTTCGGATCGGGCAGGACGGGCCGACGTTGCGACAGGATCGCTGCGGTCTTTGCCGGCACGTTCTCGAACTCGTAGGTGACGACGTCGACTGCCTCGGCGAAGCGCGCCAATGCCGACTCGTCCTCATAGGCGCCGATCGTTGCGTCGTGAACGACGTCGAGCGCGCAGGAGTCTTTCTCCGGCGTGTAGACATGGCAGCGCAGGCCGAGCGGCGCGGCAGCGAGCGCCAGCATGCGCGCGAGCTGGCCACCTCCGAGGATGCCGATGGTAGCGCCGGGCTTCAGGGGCGGGGGCATCAGTCTTTCGGCCGCTTGGCGACCGACTTGGTCTGCTTCGCTCGCCACTGGTCGAGCCGCTTGGCGATCTTGGCGTCCGACAGTGCGAGGATGCTGGCGGCGAGCAGTGCGGCATTGATCGCGCCGGCCTTGCCGATCGCCAGCGTGCCGACCGGTACGCCGCCCGGCATCTGCATGATCGACAATAGCGAATCCTTACCCTCGAGCGCGTGCGTGTTCATCGGCACGCCGAGCACCGGCAGGGGCGTCATCGCCGCCGTCATGCCGGGGAGGTGGGCGGCGCCGCCGGCGCCGGCGATGATCACCTTGAAGCCCTTGTCCTTTGCCGCATGTGCGAACTCGTAGAGGCGCTTGGGCGTGCGGTGGGCGGATACGATCCGCGCGTCGAAGCCGATGGCGAGCGCGTCCAGCGTTTCGGCAGCATGCTTCATCGTGGCCCAGTCGGACTGGCTGCCCATGATGATCGCGACCGGTTTTGCTGGCATTTTGCCCCCGAATTCCGCCGCCCCGGCGGAAGGAAGCGCGGCATTATAGAAAGGGCCCCTCCGCTGGCAAGGCGAAAGCGTTATTCTCTCGTGCGGACTGCGATTCGGGGAACGACGCCGGTGACTTCGGAGACTGCTGCCGATACGGCCAACATCGATGCCATGACGCCTGACGAGCTTCGCGCAGAAGTCGCGCGGCTGCGTGAGAAGCTGATCCGGGCCGAATGGACCGCCGCCGAGCTCGAGGAGCGAGCCGACGCCGACTCGATGCTCGATGTACTCAACCGCCGCGGTTTTGAACGCGAGCTCGCCCGCTCGATCGCCTTCGTCAAGCGCTACGGCACGCCGGCGGTGCTGATGTATATCGACCTCGACGGCTTCAAGACGATCAATGATCGCTATGGCCATGCCGCCGGCGATGCTCTGCTCAAGGCCGTGGTCGCCGATCTGGTGCACAACCTGCGCGCCTCGGACGTGGTCGGCAGGCTCGGTGGCGACGAGTTCGGCGCCGTGCTGTGGAATACGCAGCCATCCCAAGCGGCCGCGAAGGCGGAGAGCCTCGAACTGCTGGTTGCCAGGGTCGCGGTCGAGTACGAGGGCTTGACGCTCAGCTGCGGCGCCAGCGCCGGCGTTGTCGCGCTCGATCCGGCGTCGAGTCCGGCGGCGATGATCGGGGCGGCCGATAAGGCCATGTATGCGCGCAAGCGCGAGCGCCGCGGATAACGGCCGCTAAGCAATGATATCCGGCGTGAGTTGATCGTCGATGGCGCGGATCCGGTCGCGCAACGCCAATTTGCGTTTCTTCAGCCGCTGCACCTGGATGACGTCGGCGCCGGGGGAGGCGATGAGCGCTGCGATTGCCGCGTCGAGGTCACGATGCTCCTGTTGCAGGCGCGCGAGCTCCTCCCGCAACGTGCGTTCGTCCTCGTCGGTCATCGGCACCGTTGTTCGGCCGGCCGGGGATCGATTCGGCCCGGCGCATGGAACCCCAGTATCACGTTTTCCACAGCCGCCATCAAGGCTCGCAAAAACGCCGCTGCGCCAACGGCTTCGGGTTCCACGTGCCGCGGTACGGTTAACCCTTTGGCGCTCGCTCCGGCCGCGTTTCCGGGGTATGCTTGGTGCGTTCGGGAGATCCACTGATTGAGGAGACAGAGTGCATGTCGATGCAGTCGCACCTCGCGGAACTCGAAAAGAAGCACCAGGCGTTGGAAGCTGAAATCCATGATTGCCTGGCGCATCCCGCGTCCGACGATCTGAGAATTGTGGAACTCAAACGCAAAAAATTATCGGTCAAGGACGAAATCGAAAAGCTGCGCCATAACGAATTGGCCAGCGTGCACTGATACTACCGATCTCGCTCCGACATTTTTCTGGTGGGTAACCGCCGGCTCGCAGCCGCGAGGCGGTGGTTTGCGTTTTGGCATCCGGCCTTTCGCACGACGCGGCAAGCCGCCGCGCCCGCAATGCGGGCAACAATAATTCAGCCCGAGAATAGCGTCCATGCGGAATACCAATTAGGTAAATTCCGCATGCGCCTCTATCGTCCCGCGCCCTCGGTCGCTTGTATTGCCGCGCGAGCAGGCCGGGCTACGCCATAAGCGCCGCGCGCACCGAACAAGGCGGCAAGACGGAGGAAAAATCGGAATGCGCATCACCACGAAATTCGTAGCGCTCGCCCTGCTGTTCATGGGGGGCTTCATCGCGGCCGGTGCGGCCCAGGCCGACGATTATCCATCGCACAAGATCACTCTGGTCGTGCCCTACCCGCCCGGCGGCGGCGTCGATTCCATGGCGCGCGTGATGGCGCAGAAGTTGTCCGACGCTTTCCACCAGCAGGTGATCGTCGAGAACCGCGGCGGGGCCGGCGGCACCGTCGGCACGCGCTTCGTCGCCCGCGCCGAGCCCGACGGCTACACGCTGCTGCTCGGCCATACCGGCACCATCTCGATCAATCCCAGCCTTTATCCAAAACTCGACATCGATCCGCGCCGCGATTTCGCGCCGATCGGCCTGGTCGCCTCGATGCCGGTGGCGCTGCTTGCCAATCCGTCCTTCCCGGCCAAGACGGTGGCCGACGTGATCGCCATGGCCAAGAAGGATCCGGGCAAGCTCAATCTCGGCACCTCGGCGATGGGCACCGGCGGCTATATGTGCGCCGAACTGTTCAAGGCCGACGCGGGCATCAACGTCGCGATCATCCCGTACAAGGGCACCGCGCCGGTGATGACCGACCTCATCGGCGGCCAGATGCCGATGGCCTTCGGCGTGCTGCCGCCGGCGCTCGGCAATCTCAAGGCCGGCACGCTGCGCGCCATCGCCGTCACCAGCAAGAAGCGCTTCTCGCTGCTTCCTGACGTGCCGACCTTCGACGAGTCGGGCATGCCCGGCTTCGAGGCCGTTTTGCATTACGGCCTGCTGGCGCCGCACGGCACTCCGCCGGCGATCGTCGAGAAGCTCTCGGCCGAGGTGCGCAAGGCGGTCGACGATCCGGAAGTTCAAAAACGCATCCACTTCGAGGGCGGCGATCCGCTCACGTCGACCCCGGCGGAATATGCCGCCGACATCGGCAAGGAGGGCAAGAAATGGGGCGGCCTCGTGCACAAGCTCGGCCTGAAGGTCGAATAGGGGCTTTCGCCCGCCGCGGTCCGGCCATATTATTCGCCGACTCTCTTGACGTTCTTGGTTCGGGAAAGGGCTCGCCATGACACGTTCCGCCATCTGCGGTCTTGCGATCGCCGTCGCACTGGTCGCGTTCGGCTCCGCCGCGCACGCCTTCACCTTCGAGGGCGCGCAGGGCGTGACCGGCGGTTCGGCGCTGGTCGACCCGGACTCGCGCTTCGATTCCCAGAAGCAGCAGACCGACCGTAACGGCCAGACGGTCATCCAGAACGGCAACACGTCGTTGCGGTTCGGCTCGGGCGGTTCGGCCAACCAGAATTTCAATCCGAACAATCTGTTCGATCCGTTCTACCGCGACGGCCGATAATCGCCG
>DATCFB010000002.1:0-21351 GCA_036509755.1 Pseudolabrys sp.
TCCACGCCGCCGGGCTGACGCGCGCTCAGCTCGGTGATCGCATCAACCTGACCATGCCTGGCGTCGCCGTCACCGTCGGCGAGCAGATCGCGGCATTGAAACGCGTCGCTGGGGACAAGGTGGCGGCGCGCATCCGCAGCGAACCCGACCCGCTGATCGAGCGCATCGTCGCCGGCTGGCCACGACGCTTCGACGCCAAGCGGGCGATCGCGCTCGGGTTCAAGGTCGAGGCGAGCTTCGACGAGATCATCCGCGCGCATATCGAAGACGAATTGGGCGGTAAAATCGTCTGATCCGCCGGCCGGAAGCCTCAACTTGCCGCTCCCGGCCGCGGTCCTTACATTGCGGCCATGACCTATGTCGACGCCACTCTGGCGCCCCTGCGCAAAACCGGCCAGATCAAGATCCATGGCGCCGCGGCCGTCGAAGGCATGCGCAAAGCCGGGCAATTGACCGCGCGCTGCCTCGACATGCTCACCGAGCACGTGGCCCCCGGCGTGCCGACCGCGACCATCGACAAGCTGGTCTACGACTTTGCCATGGACCACGGAGCCCTGCCGGCGACGTTGCTATACCGGGGCTACCGCAAGTCCACATGCACGTCCCTAAATCACGTGGTCTGTCACGGCATTCCGAACGACAAGCCGATGAAGGAAGGCGACATCGTCAATATCGATGTCACCTTGATCCTCGATGGCTGGCACGGCGATTCGAGCCGCATGTACCCTGTCGGAGAAATCCCGCGCCGGGCTGAGCGGCTGATCGAGGTCACGCACGAGGCGATGATGCGCGGCATCGCCGTGATCAAGCCGGGCGCGACCACCGGCGATATCGGCCATGCCATCCAGGCTTTCGTCGAGGCGCAGCACATGAGCGTGGTACGTGATTTTTGCGGCCACGGGCTCGGCCGCCTGTTCCACGACGAACCGAACATCGTCCACGTCGGCCGTCCCGGCGAAGGCATCGTCTTGAAGCCGGGCATGTTCTTCACCGTCGAACCGATGATCAATCTCGGCCGGCCCCACGTGAAGGTCCTGTCCGACGGCTGGACGGCCGTGACCCGCGATCGCTCGCTGTCAGCTCAATTCGAGCACACCGTGGCCGTGACCCCGGCCGGCGTCGAGGTCTTCACCTTCTCCCCCGCCGGCCTCGACAAGCCACCTTACAAGAAGAACTGATCTCCCCCTCACGCCCAGCCTGCTCTAGACTGCACCTCAGAGTTGCGGGCGGGTTGCATGACATCGGACCACGACAGCGACGGCGGCCTCTATGAGCAAGCGCCGCACTATCACGGCCATCGCGAGCGGCTGCGCGCCCGATTTCGCGACGCCGGGTCGGAGGCCGTCAGCGACTACGAGTTGCTCGAGCTCGTGCTGTTCCGCGCCATCCCGCAGCGGGACGTAAAGCCGCTCGCCAAGGATCTCGTCGCGCGCTTCGGCTCCTTCGCCGAAGTGATCGCCGCGCCGCACCCGCGCCTGCTCGAGGTGAAGGGCATGGGCGAGGCTGTCATCACCGAACTCAAGATCGTGCACGCGGCGGCGCAGCGCCTGACGAGGGGCGAAATGCGCAAGCGTCCGGTGCTGTCGTCTTGGGGCAGCGTCCTCGATTATTGCCGCACCGCCATGGCCTTTGCCGAGAAGGAGCAGTTCCGTCTGCTTTTTCTCGACAAGCGCAATCAGTTGATCGCCGACGAACTGCAACAGACCGGCACTGTCGACCACACGCCGGTCTATCCGCGCGAGGTGGTCAAACGCGCGCTCGAACTCTCGGCCACCGCGCTGATCCTGGTGCACAACCACCCGTCCGGCGATCCAACTCCATCGCGCGCCGACATCCAGATGACGCAGGCGATCATCGACGCGGCGAAGCCCCTGGGCATCGCCGTGCACGACCACATCATCGTCGGCAAGGAAGGCCACGCGAGCCTGAAAGGCCTGAAGCTGATTTGAGCTACTGCCGCACCAGAGTGATCTGGTCGGCGGTCTCCGGCAGGCGCCGCCAGGTGTCGTTCTCGATCTCTTCGAACCGCCAGGCCGCCCCGCGCGCCGGGCTGAACACCAGGACGCCGCGGTCGAGCCGCCAGACCGTGAAGGCGAGGCGCGCGATCGTCTGATCGCAGCCCGGCTTGACCGTCAGCCCCAGCCCGTCCTTTTCGGAGGTGATCGACAGGGTGACCGAGCAGACCGGCTTGTCGCCGCGGCGGATCGTCCAGTCGCCGGCCATCTGGTCGGGAAGCTTCGCAGGCGTGCCGGCCGCCGCCGCGGGGTTCTGAAGGAACAGCACGCCAAGGCCGGGCGTGGGCGCCTCGTAGATGCCGTCCTCGACCTCGCTGAACTCGATCAGCGCACGGCCCTCGGCATCGACGAGGCGCAGCAGATCGTTGTCGGGAAACACCCAGCCGCCGATGTCGTCGACCAGCGGAAAGAGCTTGTTGCAACCGTCGTTGAATGTGACCTCGAACCCGACTTTCGTGCGCTTGCCGGCGAAAGTGGCGGTGCAAATCTTATCGCGCTCCGCGTTCGAGAATTCCCAGCTGCCGATGAGATCCTTGGCGGAATCGCCGAGCGTCCGCACTAACGGCTGCGCGGGCTGCGGCGCCTGCGCGAAAGCAGGAGCAGCGGCCCACAGGATCGCGGCGAAACCGGCAGCACGGATCATGAGTCGATCATAGCATTCGTTGGGGCCGCCGCGCGCCTACCTCTTTGGCGAATAGGGCGTCTCCGCCACCGGCGTCAGCGGCGGCTTGCCGGCCGCCCACGCGAGAATGTTATCGACCACAAGCTGGTCCATCGCCGCGCGCGTCGCCTCGCTTGCCGAGCCAAGATGTGGAAAGAGGACGATGTGGTCCATCTCCGACAATTCCTTCGGAACGTGCGGCTCCTTGGCGAAGACATCGAGCCCGGCGGAGTAGATGGTGCGGTTCTTCAACGCCTCGATAAGCGCCTGCTCATCGATCACCGAGCCCCGTGCCATGTTGACGACGATGCCGGTCGACCCGAGCGCCTTGAGGACCTCGGCATTGATCATGTGCTGCGTCGAGGCGCCGCCCGGCACGATGATCATCAGGGTGTCGACGTCGCGCGCCATATCGAGAAGCTTCGGATAGTGTTTGTAGCCCACACCGGCCTGCGGATTGCGTGAGTGGTAGACGACCGGCATGCCGAACGCCTCGAGGCGTTTGGCGATCGCCTTGCCGATGCGCCCCATGCCGACCATCCCGACGGTGCGGTTGCGTAGAGTTGCCTTGGATAGCGGATAATGCGCTGACGGCCACTTGCCGGCGCGTAGATAACGATCGGCCTGCGGGAATTCGCGCACGGTGCACAGCAGCAGGCCGAGCGCCGTGTCGGCGACCTCCTCGTTGAGCACGTCGGGCGTGTTGGTGACGATGATGCGGTGTTCGCCCGCCCATTTGGCATCGATGTGGTCGTAGCCGACGCCGAAGCTCGAAATCTGCTCAAGCTTGGGAAACTGGCTCAGAAACGCGCCATCGACCTTGTTGGCGGTGTAGGCAATGGCGATGGCGCCGATCTTGGCGCCGTGCTCCTTCAAAAAATCCTCTTTGTCCTTGAGCTCGAGCCAGTGGTGCAAAGTCACCTTGCCGTCGAAGCCTTGCATCATCACGGGCTTCCTGGCGCCAACCAAGAGAACATCAGGCTTATCGCCGGCCATGGCATCGCACTCCGATCAAACGAGGAAAGTAACAGGTTGCTCAATTAAAGCCTTGAACGCCGCCAGCAACTCGGCCCCAAGCGCACCGTCAATGACGCGGTGGTCGCAGGAGAGCGTCGCCGACATCTGGCTGACGAATTTTACGCCGCCGTCTGCGGTCTCGACCGGCGCGCGGCGCGCAGCGCCCACGGCCAGAATGGTGGCGTGAGGCGGATTGATGATGGCGGCAAATTCGCGCACGCCATACATGCCCAGATTGGAGATGGCGGAGACGCCGCCCTGGTATTCGTTAAGCTTAAGCTTCTTGTTGCGTGCCCGGTCCGCAAGGTCGCGCATCTCGGCTGAGACGGCGGTGAGCGGCTTGGTATCGGCATTGCGCACGACCGGCGTGACGAGGCCGCCATCGAGCGCGACGGTAACGCCGATGTCGGCGTGGGCAAAGCGCAGGATGCGGTCCTCGGCCCACACGGCGTTGGCGGCCGGCAGACGCATCAGCGCAGCCGCCCAGGCCTTGATAATGAAATCGTTGAGCGAAAGCTTGTAGAGCGGCTCGTCGTTCTTGCCCTTCGGCGCGGCGGAGTTCGCCTCCTCGCGCATCGCCGTCAACCGGCCGATCTCGATGTCGCCGACCAGATAGAAATGCGGGATCGTCTGCTTGGCTTCCACCAGCCGCTTGGCGATGGTCGCGCGCATGCCGTCGAGCGGCACTTCCTCATAGGCGACACCTGCGAACAGCGCCTTGACCTGCGCCGCTGTCGCGCCGCTCGCGGCGCGCGGCTGGGCCTTGTCGACGTCGGCGGCAACGACGCGGCCGTGCGGGCCGGAGCCCCGGATGTTGGCGAGATCGATGCCGCGTTCGCCGGCAAGACGGCGCGCGAGTGGTGTCACTGTGACCCCACCGACGCGCGCCGGTCCGAAATTGCGTTCCGGCGTGCGCACTTCCCGCCAGGGCTCCATGTTGGGATAGGCGAAGGAACGACGGTCCTCCCGTTCGTCCCCCCGCAAGCGAGGCTCCAGCTCTTTCTGAGTCTGTATAACTGGATTCCGGGTTCCCGCTTTCGCGGGGACGAACGGAGATGGCGGCATGCCCTGGGCGGAATTGGATGAAGAAGCCGTTTTCAGCTGCGCCGCCTCACCGCCCACGCCCGCGATCACGGCCACCACCGCGCCGACCTTGGCCACCTCGCCGACCTGAAAGCGAATATCGCTGAGCGTTCCCGCGAACGTCGCCGGCACCTCCATCGAGGTCTTGTCGGTCTCGATCTCGAACAGATTGTCGCCCGGCTTCACCGCGTCGCCAGCGGACTTGAACCATTTCACGATCTTGCCCTCGGCGACCGTTTCGCCGAGCTGCGGCATCAGAACATCCATTCCCAATCCTCTGACCGTAGTCCGTCACCCTGAGGGAGCGCAAAGCGCGAGCCAACATAAGTCGGCTTTAGCCGACTTATGAAATTATCATTCTAATGTCGGGTAAACCGACATTGGAATGGGCGACGGCCCGCCATCCTTCGAGACTCGCCGCAAGCGGCTCGCGCCCCAGAATGACGGCATTCTTACCAAATCACCGACACGTATTGCGTTTCCTGGAATTCCTTCATGCCCTCTTGCGCGCCTTCGCGCCCGAGGCCGGATTGCTTGGTGCCGCCGAACGGCGCCGCCGGATCGGAAACGAGGCCGCGGTTGAGCCCGATCATGCCGAAGTCGAGCTTCTCGGACACCCGCATGCCGCGCGACAGGTCCTTGGTGTAGAGATAGGCCACCAGCCCGTACTCGGTGTCGTTGGCGCGCTTGATCGCCTCGTCCTCGGTCTTGAAGGTCTGGATCGACGCCACTGGCCCGAAGATTTCCTCGTTCAGCATCTTTGAACTGTCGGCGACGTTGGTGAGCACGGTCGCCGGATAGAAATAACCCGGGCCGTCCGGGGTCTTGCCACCCGTGAGCACCTTCGCGCCTTTCGACACCGCATCGTCGACCAGTTCAATCACCTTGTCACGGCCGTCTTTATTGACCAACGGACCGAGTGCGACGCCGTCGTCGAGGCCGTTACCCATTTTCAACCCCGACATCTTGGCCGTGAGTTTCTTGGCGAACTCGTCGTGCACCTTCTCATGCACATAGAAGCGGTTGGCGGCCGTGCAGGCCTCGCCCATGTTGCGCATCTTCGCGATCATGGCGCCGTCGATGGCGGCATCGACATCGGCGTCGTCGAACACGAGGAACGGCGCGTTGCCACCCAGCTCCATCGACGGCTTGATGATGTTGTCGGCGGCCTCATGCAAGAGCTTGCGGCCGACTTCGGTCGACCCGGTGAATGACAGCACGCGGACGCGCGGATCGTGCAGCATGGCACTGACCACCGGGCCGGAGCGGCGCGACGGCACCACGTTGACAACGCCGGCCGGCACGCCGGCTTCTTCGAGCGCGGGCATCAGCGCCAGCATGGTGAGCGGCGTGTCGGACGCCGGCTTGAGCACCACCGGGCAGCCGGCCGCGAGCGCCGGGCCGATCTTGCGCGTCGCCATCGCGGCCGGGAAATTCCACGGCGTCACCAGTACGGCGATGCCGGCCGGCTTGTGTTGCGCGACGATGCGGGCGCCGCTCGCCGGCGCAATCGATATTTGGCCGATGTTGCGCACCGCCTCTTCGGCATACCAGCGAAAGAATTCGGCGGCGTAGGCGATCTCGCCGCGCGAGTCCGACAGCGCCTTGCCATTCTCCAGCGTGATCAGCTTCGCGAAACGCTCGGCATCGCGCATGATGACGTCGTAGGCCTTGCGTAGAATCTCGGCGCGCTCGCGCGGCTTCTTCGCGGCCCAGGCCGGGAAGGCTTCCTGCGCGGCGTCGACCGCGGCCTTGGCGTCGTCGACCGTCGCGCTCGCCACCGAGGCGATAACCTTTTCGGTCGCTGGATCGATGACATCGAAGCGGGCGCCATCGGAGGCCTTTTTCCACTTGCCGCCGATCCACAGATCGGTCGGCACATTGGCGAGGAGATTTTCGTACATGAACGCGGCTCCTTGACTAACTCAGCTCCCTAAACTCCGCCTGATCGTATCAACGATACGTGCGGGGGTCGGCAGCACGATGTCTTCGAGAATGTCGGCGGCGGGCAGCGGAATATGCGGTGTCGTAATGCGCACCGGCGGGCCATCGAGATCGTAGAAGGCTTCGTCCGCAACGATGGAGACGATTTCGGCGCCCCAGCCGCACAGCCGCGGATTTTCTTCGACCGAGAACAACCGGTGCGTCTTCGCCACCGAACCGAGAATGGTCTTCGTGTCCAGCGGCACCAGCGAACGCACGTCGATCACTTCGCAGTCTATGCGGTGTTCGGCTTGCAGGATTTCGGCGGCAACCAACGCGCGCGACACCATCAGCGCCAGCGCGATGATCGTGCAGTCCTTGCCCGGACGCACGATCTTCGCGGTGCCGAGCGTATCGACGATCTCGCCGTCCGGCACTTCGCCCCTGGTGGCGTAGAGCGACTTGTGCTCGAGGAAGATCACCGGATCGGGATCGCGCACCGACGCCGCGAGAAGCCCGATGACGTCGGCCGGGGTCGACGGCGCCACGACCTTGAGACCCGGAATCATCATGCACCAGTTCTCGACGCTTTGAGAATGCTGCGCGCCGAACCGCGACCCAGCGCCGTTGCCAGTGCGCACGACCAGCGGGCACTTGGTCTGGCCATTCGACATGTACCGGCTCTTCGGGATTTCGTTGGCGATGTAATCGAAGCACACCGCAAAGAAATCCGAGAACATGATTTCGGCGATGGGCTTGAGACCCGTCATCGCCGCGCCCATGGCGGCGCCGAGGATCGCCTGCTCCGAAATGGGCGTGTCGCGCACGCGCAACGACCCGAACTGCTCGTACAGGCCGACCGTCGCCTTGAACACGCCGCCGGCTTTCGCCACGTCCTCGCCGAGAAACACGACGTCATTGTCGCGCGCCATTTCCTGCGCGATGCCGCGGATTACCGCGTCACGATAGGTGATTTCCGCCATCTTAATTTCTCCATGCCCAGCCGCCGTCGGCATAGACATCGGTGGTCAGAATATCGAGCGGCGGCATCGGCGCGGCCTTGCAGGCTTCGGTGGCGTCGTTCACTTCCTTCATCACGCTGGCATCGATGTCGGCAATCGCCGCATCGCTGACGCCGAACTGCTTGAGCCGCTCGCGATACACCTTGATCGGATCGCGCTCTTTCCACTTCTCGAGTTCGCCCTCAGGGCGATACTTGGCCGGATCGGCGCGCGAGTGGCCGCTGTGACGGTAAGTCATGCACTCGATCAGCGACGGGCCTTCGCCGGCGCGCGCCTTGGCGAAAGCTTTCTGCGCCTCGCGATAAACGACATCGGCGTCGTTGCCGTCGATGACGATGCGCGGCAGGCCGTAAGCCGCGGCGCGGTCGGCGGCGGGATGCTCGACCGCCGTCACATCCTTGATCGGCGTGTATTCCATGTACAGATTGTTTTCGCAGACGAAGATCACCGGTAGCTTCCACACCGACGCGAAATTCAGCGCTTCGTGAAAGGCACCGATATTCGTCGTGCCGTCGCCGAAGAAGCAGACCGAGACGTCCTTGTCGCCCTTGTACTGCGCGCGCCACGCGGCGCCGCAGGCAATGGGAAGATGAGCGCCGATGATAGCGTAGGAACCCATGACGCCGTGCTCTTCCGACGTCAAATGCATCGAGCCGCCCTTGCCGCGCATCAGGCCGTTGTCACGCTGCATGAGTTCGCCGAGCACCTTCTCGACCGGCACGCCGCGCGCCAGGGTGTGAGCGTGACCACGGTAAGTGCAGAACGACAGGTCACCCTTGACCATCGCCTCGCCGAAACCGGCGGCAATCGCCTCCTGACCCAGCGACAAATGGCTGGTGCCCTTGACCAGGTTTTGCAGGAACAGGTCGTAGGCGCGCTGCTCGGCTTCGCGCAGGCGGACCTGCGAGCGGTACAGCGCAAGCCGCTTCTGCTCTCCGATGTCGTCGTTCAAGCCGGAGCCGGCCGAAGGCTGCGCCCGGTCTTTCGCT
This sequence comes from Pseudolabrys sp., assembly GCA_036509755.1. GTDB lineage: Bacteria > Pseudomonadota > Alphaproteobacteria > Rhizobiales > Xanthobacteraceae > Pseudolabrys. The sequence goes on from DATCFB010000002.1 coordinate 8,711, forward strand.
GTCGCCATGAGGTTCCTCGGGGAAGGTTATTATTGCGCTTTCGGGGCAGGAACTTAGCCCCTCGGAGCGCGCGGCCGCAACTGGCCGATTCGGAATGGCAGCGGCGCAGTGGGCCTAGTCCCGCGGCCCCTTCAGCACGCCTTCGCTGGTGGTCGTCCTGCCCAACTTGCGTTCGCGCCAGATCATGTAGAGGCCCGAACCGACGACCATCGTCGCGCCACCCAGGGTCCAGGCGTTCGGGAGGTGATCGAAGACGAGATAGCCAAGGATCGTGACCCAGATAAGCTGCGTGTAGATGAACGGCGCCAGCACCGAAGCCGGCGCCAGCTTGTGCCCGGCGATCAGGAAGAAGTGCCCGACGCTGCCGAGCACGCCCATCATCAGGAGGAGTGCAACCTGCGTCCACCGCTCAGGCGTCTGCCAGACGAAGAACACGATCGGCAGCATGACCAGCGCGCCGATGAAGTTGGCGTAGAACAGTGTCGTCTCGTTCGAATCGGTGCGCGAGACGATGCGCGTGACTACGGCGTAGAGGCCGTAGCAGAGCGTGGCGGCGAGCGAGAATAGCGCAGCCGGATGTACGGTGCCGAAGCCCGGCCGCGTGATCACCAACACGCCGCAGAAGCCGAAGCAGATCGCCGACCAGCGCCTCCAGCCGATGCTTTCGCCGAGCAGCGGGATCGACGCCATCGCCACGATGAACGGAAAGGTGAAGGTGATCGACAGCACCTCGTCGAGCTGCATCCAGCGCAGCGCCATGAAGTTCAGCACCGTCGACCCGATCAGCAGAAACGAGCGGACGAGTTGCAGCCTGAAGTTTCCCGTCTTCAGCAGCCCCGGATCGCGAATCGGGTTCGACACGACGAGCGTCAGCAGGAAGGCGCTGGTGTAGCGCCCCCAGGCGATTTGCAGCACGTCCATCTCGGTGTTGAGATATTTCGCGGTCGTGTCCAGGCAAGCGAACAACGCCACCGTCGCGCACATCAGGCCGATACCGGCAAGCCGTTGCCGACGCTGAATCGCGACGTCGCTCAATAGGTCGCCCGTCCGCCGGAAATGTCGAACACCGCGCCCGTGGTGAACGAGCAATCGGCCGAGGCGCAGAACGCGGCGAGCGCGGCGATCTCGTCGACCGTGACGAAACGCCCACGCGGAATTTTCGACAGCATGAAGTCGATGAATTTCGGCGTCATCTGATCGAAGATCGCGGTCTTTGCCGCCGCCGGGGTGATGCAATTGACCGAGATGTCGTGACTGGCGAGTTCCTTGCCCAGCGACTTGGTCAGCGAGATGACGCCGGCCTTAGAGGCCGAATAGGCCGGCGCATTCGGGTTGCCCTCCTTGCCGGCGATCGAGGCGATGTTGACGATGCGGCCGTATTTCTGCGCGATCATGGTCGGCGCCACGGCACGGCAGCAATGGAAGGGGCCGTCGAGATTGATCGACATGACCGAGCGCCATGCTTCGAGCGGATACTCCCATGTAGCGATATTCGGCCCGGCGATGCCGGCGTTGTTCACCAGGATGTCGATGCGGCCGAACTCCTTCAGCGTTGCGTCACGCGCGCGCTCGACGTCGGCATATTGAGTGACGTCGACCGGCTGGACGGCGACGCGGCCGCGGCCTTTGAGCGCATCGGCGGTCTTCTGTGCCAGGGCGGCGTCGCGGTCCCAGATTGACACCACAGCACCCGAATCGAGGAAACGCTCGACGATGGCGCGCCCGATGCCCTGCGCCCCGCCGGTCACCGCCGCGAAGCGGCTCGAAAGATCGATTTTGTTGGCCATTTGGTCCTCCTGAACTGAAACTAGCCAAGCGGAAGCGCGCTGGCGAGCGGTGGAAATGCGGACGTGCCTTGCGGCGATTTCGCGCAAGCACGGCTTACTGGCTGCGGTCAAATCTCGTACCCGCCCCTGATCGCGCTCCTGCCGCCGCAGCATCGCCGTACCGCGCCGCGAGATGCCGCCAAATCATTGCGGCGCAGCAAGGCAATATCGCAAAGGCCTTGCTTGCCTTACCGCCGCGGTTTTGCATTGATGCCGAAATAACCGCAAACAGCCGTCATAACCGGCGGAACACTAACCTGTTACGGAGGATCGCCACCATGCTGCTCAGCAGAAGACATTTCGTAGCTCTCTCATCCGCCGTCGCCGCCGGCGCGCTTACTCTCGGCCGCGCCGCCGCGGCGCAGACCGAGATCAAGCTCGGCCATGTCGGCGAGCCCGGCTCGCTGATCGAGGCCAGCGCCCTCGAATTCGCCAAGCGCGCCAACGCCGAGCTCGGCGACAAGGCGAAAGTGACAGTCTACGGTTCGAGCCAGCTCGGCGGCGACTCCGAGATGATGAAGAAGCTTAAGCTCGGCACGATCGATCTCGTGCAGCCCTCAACCGTGATGTCTTCTTACGTGCCGAGCTTCGGCTTGTTCGAGATGCCCTATCTGGTCAAGGACCGCGACCACATGGCGCGGATCCGGGATCAAGTGGTGTTCCCGAAGCTGGTGCCCGATGCCGAGAAAGTCGGCTATCACGTGCTTGCGGTGTGGGAGAACGGGTTCCGCCAGATCACCAATAGCAAGCGGCCGATCGTCAAGCCGCAAGACCTGCAGGGCATTAAGCTGCGCGTGCCGGGCGGCACGTGGCGCGTGAAGATGTTCAAAGCCTACGGCGCCAACCCGACGCCGCTGGCGTTCTCCGAGGTGTTCGTGGCGCTGCAAACGGGCGCCATGGACGGGCAGGAGAATCCGCTAGCGCAGATCGTCTCGGCGCGCTTCTACGAAGTGCAAAAGTACTTGTCGATGACCGGCCACGTCTACACGCCATCCTATCTCGTCGCCGGCGCGAGCTATAAGCGCATGGCGCCGGATGTGCAGAAGATCATCGCCGAGGTTGGCATCGAGACACAGCCGGAAGTGCTCAAGAACGCCGCCAAGCTCGACAACGACCTCCTCGACAAAATCAAGAAGACGCCGAGCGTCGCCATCAACGACGCGGACAAGGATGCCTTCATCAAGGCGAGCAAGTCGATCTACACCGATTTCGCCAAGGAAGTGCCGGGTGGCCAGGAACTGGTCGACAAGGCACTGTCGCTCGCGAAGAAGGCCTGAGTTGCAGCGATCTGCGGGCCGGCGGCGATGCCGGCCCGAACTATGTATGGTGTTCGAGCCGGAGAAGCTTTCTTGACCTTGCAAATCCTGCGGCGCCGCTACGAGCAATTGCTCGAAGCCATCGTCCTTGTCCTGATGATCGCGCTCACAGTGCTCGTGATCGTCGGCGCCACATTCCGTTATCTTGGCAATGCCATTAGCTGGTACGACGAGATCGCCTCCATCGGGCTCGTCTGGCTGACCTATTACGGCTCGGCCCTCGCGGCATTGCGCGGCGCGCACATCGGCGTGCCAGGCCTCGTCAATGCCATGCCGCCAACCCTGCGCGTCGCCGCCGCCGTATTCGCCGAGGCGGTGGTGCTCGTCTTCTTCGCCCTGCTCGCTTATTACGGCCTCCAAGTCCTGATCGTGCTCCAGGGCGAGCATCTCATCACTTTGCCCGAGGTCTCGACCACGATCACGCAGTCGGCCATTCCGATCGGCGCGGTGCTGTTCCTGATCGCCGAAGTGATGCGGTTGCCCGACGTCATGCGCGCAGCCCGCGGCCGCGGCTTCATCGACACAGAGACGATCGAGGCCATGTCGCACGGCGCTCCCGATACGACCGCCAATCCGGGGGCGCTCTGACATGACGATCGCCATCATGCTGATCGCGATGATCGGCCTGTCACTGCTGAATGTGCCAATCGCCATCGCGCTGGGCTTCGTCGCCATGGCGGCGATCGGGATATTCCAGGGTCCGGACATGCTGCCGAACCTTGCGCTGGAGATGTTCAACGGCGCCTCGAGCTTCCCGCTGCTGGCGATCCCACTGTTCATCCTCTCCGGCGCAATCATGAACGCCTCGTCCATCTCGCGGCGGCTCATCGCCTTTGCCTCCTCACTGGTCGGATTCGTACGCGGCGGCCTGTCGATGGTGTCGATCGGTACTTCGGTGTTCTTCGCCGAGATTTCCGGCTCGGCCGTCGCCGACGTCGCCGCGCTAGGGACCATCTTGATCCCGGCGATGAAGAGCCGTGGCTATTCCAAGGAAGTTGCCGCGGCGACCATGTCCTCGGCCGCCAGCCTTGCCATCATCATCCCGCCGTCGATCCCGATGATCCTGTACGCGGTCATGGCGCAAACATCGACGGTGAAACTGTTCGTCGCCGGCATCGTGCCGGGCCTGCTCGGCGCGCTCGCCATGGCCGGCGCCGCCTATTACCACGCGGTGAAGTACAATTTCCCGGCCGAACAGCGTTTCAGGCTTTCGGAAGTCTGGCGGACCGGCAAGGAGGCCGCCTGGGCCTTCATCCTGCCGGTCGCGATCCTCGGCAGCATCTTCGGCGGCATTGTCACCGCGACCGAAGGCGCGGGCATGGCCGTGCTCGCCGCCACCGTCGTCGGCGGTGTCATCTACCGTGACCTCGACCTCCGCGAGCTGAAAAAGGCATGCGTCGACGGCGGCATTCAGACGGCGGTCGTGATGCTGCTGGTCGCGTCATCGGCGCTGATCGGCACGTTCCTGACCGAAGCGCAGTTGCCGCAGGCGCTCGGCCACGCGATGACCGAGATCACCACGAACAAATATCTCGTGCTGCTGATGCTGAACTTCGCGTTCCTGATCCTCGGCATGTTCCTGCACTCGGCAGCAGCGATCATCCTGGTGATCCCGATCGTCATGCCGCTGGTGACCGCGGTCGGCATCGACCCGATTCACTTCGGCCTCGTGGTGACGCTCAATCTCGCCATCGGCCAGCAGACGCCGCCGGTCGCGAGCGTGCTGATGACCGCCTGCGCCATCGCAAAATCGGACATCTGGGAGACGACACGGGTCAACATCCCCTACATCGCGGCGCTGCTCGCGGTGCTGGCGCTGTGCACCTATGTGCCGATCGTCTCGCTCGGCCTGGTGCATGTGTTCTACGGCGGATAGGTCACGCGTCACACGTGCTGCGGAGCACCAAAGGCCGTGCAATGTCCGGGGCGGTTCCAGCCGCCGGTGTTTTTGAGGATCCCGGGTCGGCGCGCACCACTTCGTAATGTGCGGCGCCCGGGACACGTCAGCGTGCCGCCTCCTCCAGACTCATCGCGATGACCCGTGCGACATGCAGCCCGACACGTGACGTTCGGTCATGAATCTGGTGGCGGCAGGAGGTGCCGTCGGCCACGATAAGGGCCTCGTCCGCCGCCTTGCGCACCGCCGGCAGCAGCGACAATTCGCCCATGGCCAGCGACACATCGATCGTCTCGGCGCCGTAGCCGAAGGCGCCGGCCATGCCGCAGCAGCTCGATTCGACGGTTTCGACCTGGAGTTCGGGGATCAGCCGCAGTGCCCCTTCGACCGCGCCCATGGCGGCGAAAGCCTTCTGATGGCAATGGCCATGCAGCAGCGCCTTCTGCGGCAACGGCGCGAGCGGCAGCGACAGCCGGCCGGCTTTCTCTTCGCGCATCAGGAATTCCTCGAATAGCAGCGCGTTGGCGGAGAGCTTCTCGGCGGCTTCGCCCTTGATCAAGGCCGGCAACTCGTCACGGAAGCTCAAGAGACAGCTCGGCTCAAGACCGACCACCGGCACGCCGCGCGTGACGAACGGTGCCAACGCGTCGAGCGTACGCTGCATCTCGGCACGCGCTTCCTCGACGGCGCCGACTGAGAGAAACGTTCGGCCGCAGCACAGAGGCCGTTTGCCGCCTGCCGCCTGCGCGGCATGGACGCGATAGCCGGCGGCGGCGAGCACATTGCGCGCGGCGTCGAGGTTCTCGCGCTCGAAATAGCGGTTGAAGGTGTCGGCGAACAGCACGACCTCCTTGCCGTCGCCCGTTGCCGGCAGGTCGCGACAAATGTCACGCCGCCATTGCGGCAGGCTGCGCCGCGCGGAGAAGCCGGCGACGCGCTCGGACGCGCGGCGAAGGGCCGGCACGCGGTCGCGCAGGTTGAACAACCACGGCATTCGTGCTGCGAAGGGCGCGTAGCGCGGGAGCCAGCCGACCAGCCGGTCGTGCAGCGAGAAACCGCGCTTCCGAGCGCGGGCGGCTTGCACCTCGATCTTCATCCGCGCCATATCGACGCCGGTCGGGCATTCGCGGCGGCAGGCCTTGCAGGAGACGCACAGCTTCAGCGTCTCGGCCATTTCGTCGGAGGTCAGCGCATCCGGCCCAAGCTGTCCGGTGATGGCCAGCCGCAGCGAATTGGCGCGCCCGCGCGTCACGTCCCGCTCGTCGTGGGTGACGCGGTAGCTCGGGCACATGACGCCGCCGGTCAGCTTTCGACAGGCGCCGTTGTTGTTGCACATCTCGACGGCGCCCTGGAAACCTCCACCAGCGCCGGGATACGCGGACCAATCGAGCCGCGTCGTGATGTCCTCACCGCGATAGCCTGGCTTGAAACGGAATAGCGAGCGGTCGTCGAACTTCGACGAGCGCACGACCTTGCCCGGATTGTAGAGGCCGTGCGGATCGAAGCCGTCCTTCACTTCCTCGAAAGCGCGGGCAAGCCGCGATCCGAACATCGGCTCGTTGAATTCCGAGCGCAGCAAGCCGTCGCCGTGCTCGCCGGAATGCGAGCCTTTGTATTCCCGCACCATTGCGAAGGCCTCTTCGGCAATGGCGCGCATCGCGTGCACGTCCTTATCCAGACGCAAGTTGAGGACCGGCCGAACGTGCAGGCAACCGGAACCAGCATGTGCGTACCAGGTGCCGCGCGTGCCGTGCTTCGCAAAGATGTCGGTCAGGCGGCTCGTGTAATCGGCGAGATGGTCGAGCGGCACCGCGCAGTCCTCGACGAAGGAGACGGGTTTGCCCTCGTCCTTCATCGACATCATGATGTTGAGACCCGAGGTGCGCAGGTCGGTTATCGCCGCCTGGAGCTCCGGATTGAGCACCTCGACGACGCCGCCCCATTTGGCGCCGGTTTTGTCCCAGGCGAAGCCGAGATCGCCAATCAGCTCCTTGAGCCGGCGCATGCGGCGGAGATTTTCCTCGTGGTCATTCTCGCCGAACTCGACCAGCAGGATCGCCTCCGGCTGCTCGCGCACGAAGCGGTCGAGCGTCGGCTGAAAGATCGGGATCGCGCCCGACAGCTCGATCATGGTGCGGTCGATCAGCTCCACGGCGATCGGGTTCAGTCGCACTAAGTGCTGCGCAGCGTTCATTGCTTCGTAGAAGCTGCCGAAATGACAAGCGCCGACGGCGCGCCGCCCGAGCAGCGGGGACAATTGCAGCTCGACACGCGTCGAAAAGGCCAGCGTGCCCTCACCGCCGACCAGCACATGCGCGAGATTGATGTCGTTCTTTCCGGGCGTCAGCGCGTCGAGATTGTAGCCGCCGACGCGGCGCTGAACCTTCGGAAAACGCGCGGCGATCTCCTCGGCTTCGCGCGCGCCGATGGCGAGCAGGTCGCGGGCGAGCGGCCGGATCGCCTCGGGCGCATCTTCGGCCCTGCCGATGCGCCCGAAATGCGCTTCGTCGCCATTGGCGAGGATGGCGTCGATCGACAGCACATTGTCGCGCATCGTGCCGTAGCGCAGCGAGCGGCCGCCGCAGGAATTGTTGCCGGCCATGCCGCCGATGGTCGCGCGCGAGGCTGTCGAGATGTCGACCGGGTACCAAAGGCCATGCGGCTTAAGTTGACGATTGAGGTCGTCGAGCACGATGCCCGGCTCCACGGCGACGCGCCGCCCTCCAACGTCGAGGTCGAGAATGCGGTTGAGGTACTTCGAGCAGTCGACCACGAGCGACGACCCGACCGTCTGGCCGCATTGCGACGTGCCGCCGCCGCGCGGCAATACGGTCACCTTTTCCGCCCGGGCGATGGCGATCGCCCGATCGGCTTCTTCGATTGAGCGCGGCGCGACCACGCCGATCGGCATGATCTGGTAGTGCGATGCGTCGGTGGCGTAGCGGCCGCGGGTAAAGGGGTCGAACCACACGTCTCCGGTTAGTTCAGCCTTTAGACGCCGCTCCAGGCCGGGCATTACGACAGCCACGGCATAAATCCCTGATTGACCACGCTTAGCCTATGCTTTCGGGGGATGTTTGCGATGCGGAAAATCGCTTGACCGCAATGTTGCATTCATAGTTCAACGCCACAAGCACCGCTCCCCTGACTGGGATCGGGCCCGTGGTCACCCAGAATCCTTAAGCTGCCGCGTTAGGAGCGTTGCCGATGGCTCAGAATTCGTCGCGCCAAGTTGGGCGTCATTTCCTACAGATTCCCGGACCCTCGCCGGTTCCCGACCGCATCCTGCGGGCGATGGACACGCCGATCATCGACCATCGCGGTCCGGAATTCGCCAAGCTGGCCAAGCGCTGCCTCGACGGCATCAAGACCATCTTCAAGACGACCAATCCGGTCATCATCTACACCGCGACCGGTACCGGCGCCTGGGAAGCCGCGCTGGCCAACACGCTGTCGCCGGGCGACCGCATCCTGATGGTCGAGACCGGCCAGTTCGCCACGCTATGGAAGAAGATGGCCGAGAAGCTCGGCCTCAAGCCCGAGTTCATCACGAGCGACTGGCGGCAGGGCATCGATCCGAAAGCAGTCGAAGCCAAGCTGCGCGAGGACAAGGCCAAGGAGATCAAGGCGGTCTGCGTTCTGCACAACGAGACCTCCACCGGAGCGCTGACGCCGATCGCCGAGATCCGCAAGGCCATCGACGCCGCCGGCCATCCGGCGTTGTTCATGGTCGACACCATCTCCTCGCTCGCCTCGGCCGACTACCGCCACGACGAGTGGGGTGTCGACGTCTCGGTCGGCGGCGCGCAGAAGGGCCTGATGCTGCCCCCGGGCATGTCGTTCAACGCCATTAGCGACAAGGCGATCGCCGCCAACAAGACGTCGAAGCTGCCGAAGTCGTTCTTCGCGTGGGACGAGATGCTGAACATGAACAAGATCGGCTTCTTCCCGTACACGCCGGCGACGCAGATGCTGCACGGCCTCGCCGCCGGAATCGACATGCTGCACGAGGAAGGTCTCGACAACGTGTTCGCCCGGCACGATCGGCTCGCCGAAGCGACGCGGCGCGCGGTGAAGGCCTGGGGCCTCGAGAACCTCAACAAGAACGCGGCGCAGTACTCACCGACGATCACCGCGATCCTGCTGCCGGAAGGCCACGATGCCGACAAGTTCCGTAGCCTCGCGCTGGACCTGTTCAACATCTCCTATGGCGCAAGCTTCGGCCAGTATGCCGGCAAGTACTTCCGCATCGGCCATCTCGGCGACATCAACGACGGCACGCTGATCGGCGCGCTCGGCATCACCGAAATGGCGCTGGCGGCGGCAAGCATTCCGTTCAAGAAGGGCGGAGTGCAGGCGGCTGTCGACTATCTCGCCTCCGCGCACACCGGCGCGGCGCGCCAGGCGGCGGAGTAATCTTTAGCTGCCGCTAACGTGGACTGCACGCAAAAGGTGTGCTTAAGTGGCGCACCGTTCACGACATTTGGAGCACCTGCGTGCAGCCAGGGCTGTTCCGACTCCTACTTGCGAGCGCGGTTCTCGTCAGCCACTTCACACCGTTGAAATACGGAACGCCGGCTGTCGCTCTGTTTTTCGTCTTAAGCGGCTACTGGATTTCCATGATGTGGCGGCAAAAGTATCGCCGCACACGGTTGCCTTATCTGACATTCGTCGTATCGCGCTTTTGGCGACTCCTACCAGTGTTCATTCTGGCATCGCTGTTTGCGGCGTTCACAACCGACTGCCCGGCGCCGACCGGACTCGAATGGATTCCAACCACGACCTTGCTTGGCTACTCTTGGCTCACCTGCAAGCCGCTTGGGCCGGCCTGGTCGCTGGATCTCGAAATCCAATTCTACCTCATAGCACCCGCTATTCTTCTGCTCCTCGCCCAAGGTCGGCTTGCGCGGCTGTCAGCGTTCGCGCTCGGCGTCGGCTGCCTGTTTGCAGTCCGATTCAATTTGGCCGAGGGAGGATTCCTGGCGGAGGGTATCTTCTATTTCCTGATCGGCGCTTTGGCCGCCGAAGTTTCATGGCGCCCGACACGGCTAGCGGCTCTAGCCAGCGTCACGCTATTCTTCCTGTACACGACCGCGCTGCTGGCGCATCCGCTTTGGCGATCCGCTATTTGGCTCGGCGCCCAACCTGGACCCATGTCGGCATGGCAAAGTTACGCACTCACGGTCGCTGCGCTTCTTCTTGTCCCGTTTGCGCTCAATACTGTCGGGCAACGGTCCGGTGCATTTGACATAATGTTCGGCGACCTGTCCTACATCGTCTACATGATTCATTGGCCATTCGTTGTCTTCGCCCGCACCAATTTATATCGCGATATTCATGCGTCAGACGGCATCACCTCGCGGCTCGCCCTGATTGCTATCCTCTGCATCATCATTTATACAATCTCAGTCGTAATCTGGTATTGCTTCGATCAACCGATCAACCACTTGCGCGCGAGGTTCGTCAGAGGCCGTCTCGAAAGCTTCGCCCATTCGTCAGAAGCAGTGGCCTCCCCTCACCGTCTGACATCATAGGCGGAATGGCGCCTCAAGCGCCGAATATGCGATCAACAAACGCTGCGATAACTGCCAAGCATGTTGCGGGCGCCTCGCGCTGCGGCGAATGCTTTGCGCCTTTCAGGATCGCCACTTCGACCGGGCAATAACACTCGCGCTCGGCCGCCTCGATCTGCTTCACCGTGCCGTATTGATCGTCCTCGCCCTGCACGATCAGGATCGGCACGCGGATGTAGGCAAGATGCTCGGTGATGTCCCATTTGCGGAAATCGGAGTCGAGCCAGGCGCCGTTCCAGCCGTAGAAAGCGTTGTCGACGTGCCTATGCCAGCGTCCGAGTTTCTGTTTCAGATCGGTGCTCTCGTAAGCTCTCTTCGCCTCGGCGATCGATGCGATACCGGTGTCCTCGGTGAAAAAATGCGGCGCGATCAGCACCAGTCCGCCGACGCGATGGTCCTGGTGGGTGCCGGCATAGATCGCGGCAATCGAAGCGCCGTCGCTGTGGCCGAGCAACACCCCTCGGCGGAAGCCGATCGTGTCCAGCAGCGCCGGCAACACGTCGCGCGCTTCGTCTTGCATGTAAGTGAGCGGCCACGGCAGCGCGACCGGGCTCGACCGGCCATAGCCGGCGCGCGAATAGACGAAGACACCGGCGCCGGTCGCCCGTTGCAGCTTCTCCGGAAAATCGCCCCACAGGCCGACGCAGCCGAGGCCCTCGTGCAGCATGACGATGGTGGGCGCATGATCCGGCCGCGGCCCGAGCATGCGGTACTCGAGGCTATGTGCGCCGATGGAGAGAAAGCCGGAGTCGTCGATGTCTGTCATTGCACTGCCTTGATCCGTCGTCCTGAGGTGCGAGCGGAGCGGGCCTCGAAGGACGGCGCCGTCCATCCTGAGGTGCCCGCTCTACGAGCGGGCACCTCAGGATGACGGGAATACGTCGTTTCGTGTCAAACCTTCCTCTCCGCCCGCAGCTTGAACCGCTGGATCTTGCCCGTCGCCGTCTTCGGCAGTTCGGCGCGAAATTCGATCCAGCGCGGATACTTGAACGGCGCCAGCTTCTGTTTCACGTGCTCCTGCAACGCGCCGACGAGCGCATCGGTCGCCTTGTCCGGCAATTTGAGGACGACAAAGGCCTTCGGCTTGACCAGTCTCTCATCGTCGAACCAGCCGACCACCGCCGCCTCCAGCACGTCGGGATGCGACGACAGCGCCGCCTCGACCTCGAAGGGCGACACGTACATGCCGGATACTTTCAGCATGTCGTCGGCGCGGCCGCAGCAAATATAGAAGCCCTCTTCGTCCTCGATGTATTTGTCGCCGCACCGCGTCCACTCGCCGCGGAAGGTGTCGCGCGATTTCTCGCGGTTGTTCCAGTACATCACCGCGCTGGTCGGACCCCGCACGTAAAGCTCGCCCATCTCGCCGCGGGCGACCGGCTCGCCGTCCTCGCCGATCAATTTGATCTCGTAGCCGGGCACCGCTTTTCCGGTGGTGCCGAATTTGTTGGCGCCGGGATAATTGGTGAGGAAGATGTGCAGCATCTCGGTGGTGCCGAGGCCGTCGGAGATTTCGATCCCGTAACGCTCGAGGAATTTGCGCGCCACATTCTCCGGCAGAGCCTCACCCGCCGACTGGCAGCGGCGCAGCTTCACGTCGTCCTTCGCCGGCGCGCCTGGGCTGGCCAAGAAGGCGGCGTAGAAGGTCGGCACGCCGAAGAACACCGTTACCGGATATTTGCGCAGCAATGCGGCGACTCCGTCCGGCGTCGGCCGATCGGGATTGAGCACGATGGTTGCGCCGACCATCAGCGGGAAGGTCAGCGCATTGCCCAGACCGTAGGCGAAGAACAACTTCGCCACCGAATACACGACGTCGCTTTCCTTCAGGCCGACAACCGGCGTGCCGTAGAGGTCCGCCGTCAGCCTCAGGCTGGCGTGCACATGCACGGCGCCCTTCGGCTTGCCGGTCGAGCCGGACGTATAGAGCCAGAAGGCCATGTCGTCGGCGGTGGTCGGCGCGGTGTAGTCCTCCGGCTCGTCGGCGCCGATCACGTCCTCGAACAGGCGATAGCCGTGCGGGTTGTCA
>DATCFB010000003.1:0-7371 GCA_036509755.1 Pseudolabrys sp.
GAGCCCGTTGCGAATGTCCAAAGCTTGCGGCGTCGTCTGCAACATGCTGCCCGCAACCGTAAGCACATTCTCGCGCAGCGCCTTGCCGGCTTGCCAGGCCGCCTCGCCGCCGATTCCGGCCGCGCGCGAGGCCCAGGTGCCGCCGCCATAAGGCGTGTTGTCGGTATCGCCCATGACGACGCGCACGCGCTCGATCGGTACGCCGAAGGCGCTCGCCACGCATTGCGCCATGACCGCCTCGGCGCCCTGGCCCTGCTCGGACACGCCGGAATGAATCGAGATGTTGCCCTGTGCGTCAAGCTTTACCGTCGCGCCATCCTGCGAGGTGATGCGCGCGCCGCCAACGCCATAGAACGCCGCCGACGGGTTGGTCACCTCGATGAAGGAGGCGAAGCCGATGCCGCGGTAGATGCCTTCCTTGCGGAGCCTGGCCTGCTCGGCACGTAGGCCGGCGTAGTTCATCATCGCGTCGAGATGCGCCAGCGTCTCGTGATGCGACAGCTTCTCGAACTTCAATCCCGCCGCCGATTGCGCCGGATAGGCGTCGTCGGCGAACAGATTGCGGCGGCGCAGCTCGAGCGGGTCCATGCCGATCTTCGCCGCGGCGAGTTCGACGAGGCCCTCCGTCACCACCACTGCGATCGGATGGCCAACGGCGCGGTACTGGCACATCACGTTCTTATTGGTGAAGACCACGCGTGCCTGCGCCCGGTAGTTCGGGCAGGTGTAAGGCCCTCCGACCAGGCTCACCACCTGGTTCGCCTCGATGCCGCTTGTGCGCGGATAAACCGAGTAGGGGCCGATGCCGGTCAGGTCGTCGATCTCGAAGGCAGTGATGGTGCCGTCCTTGTTGACTCCGATCTTCGCCTTGATGCGGTGGTCGCGCGCGTGGATGTCGGTCACAAAGCTTTCCAGCCGGTCGGCCACGAATTTCACCGGACGCTTGAGCAGCTTCGACAGCGCCACCGTCGCCATCTCGTCGGCATAGGCGTGCACCTTGATGCCGAACGAGCCGCCGACGTCCTTGGTGACGACGCGGACCTGATGGTGTTGCAGCCCGAGATGCTTGGCAAACAGGTCCTGCATCATGTGCGGCGCTTGCGTGCCCTGGTACACGGTGAGGCGCTGCTCGCCGGCGTTCCAGTCGGCGACGGTCGCGCGCGGCTCGTTGGTGACGCCGGTGTGGCGGCCGGTGACGAAGGTGGTCTCGACCACGGCATCGGCTTCGGCGAAGGCCTTGTCGACGTCGCCGACGTCAAGCTTGCGCTCGAAGCACAGATTATCGCCGAGCGAAGGCTGGATCACCGGCGTTTTCGGATCGAGCGCCGTCTCCGCGTCGGTGACCGCCGGCAGTTCCTCGTAAGTCACCTCCACCAACTCGCAGGCGTCTTCGGCCTGCGCGCGCGTGCGCGCCACCACGGCGCAGACGGCTTCGCCCTGCCAGCAGGCGCGATCGACGGCGATGGCATGCTGCGGCGCCGACTTCAGCCCTTTCAAGTGTGTCAGCACGGCGACCCACGGCGTCATCACCTCCGCGAGCTCGGCGCCGGTGATGACGGCGATGACGCCGGCCGCCTTCTCGGCTGCCGACTTGTCGATGCCGACGATGCGCGCATGCGCGTGGGGTGAACGCACAAAGGCGGCCTGCGCCATGCGCGGCAGCACGACGTCACTGACGTATTGGCCGCGGCCTTGCGCCAGCCGCGCCAGGTTCGGCCGCGGTACCGAACGGCCGATATAGGAGTTCGGCCGGTCGAGCGCAGTCAGGACGGGCGGGGAGTCGTCGGCGATTTTCATCTACTGCGCTCCCGCGCGGGCTTGCGCCACCGATTCGATCGCGTCGACGATCGCCTGGTAGCCGGTGCAGCGGCAGTAATTGCCGGAGAGATGCGCGCGGATGGCCTCCCGCGACGGCACGTTCCCGCTGTCCTTTGCGCGGTTCAAGAGATCCTGCGCGGCGACGATCATGCCGGGCGTGCAATAGCCGCATTGCAGCGCATTGCGCGCGACGAAGGCCGCCTGGAGATCGGCGGCTTCGCCATTGTCGGACAGGCCCTCGATGGTCTCGACTACCGCGCCGTCGCATTGCACCGCCAGCATCAGGCAGCCGCGCACGATCTCGCCGTTGACGCGCACGGTGCAGGTGCCGCAGACGCCATGCTCGCAGCCGACGTGAGACCCGGTGAGCACGAGATCGTCGCGCAGGAAGTCGACCAAGGTCTTGCGCGCCTCGACGCGCTCGTTCACGCGTTCGCCGTTCACCGTCAGAGCGATGTCGAGCGAGGTGTCGCTCACGCGTGTGCCTCCATAAGTTGCGCCGCCACCCGCCGCAGCAGCACGCCGGCGAGATGCTTCTTTTCGGCGCCGGTCGCCTGGATGTCGTCCTGCGGTGCAAGATCGAGCGCGGCGACGGCGCTGTCGATGTCGCCGCTTTCGAGCGCCGCCTCGGCCTTGCGTGCGCGGATTGCCGTGTTGCCGACTCCGAAGAAGGCGAGCCGAACGTCCGAGAGACCCTTGCTCTTGGCGCGCGCCGTCGCGGCGAGCCCGACGATGGCGTAATCGCCGTGCCGTCGTGCCAGCTCCGCGAAGCCGATGCGGGTCTCCGCCGTCGCAGCCGGCACGCGGATGCCGGTGAGCACCTCATCGGCGGCGAGCGCGGTCTCGTAGAGGTCCGTGAAGAAATCGTCGGCCTTGATTCGCCGCGATCCCTCGCGCCCGTGCGCCTCAATCTCGCCGCCGAGCGCGATGAGACAAGCAGGCAGTTCGGCTGCAGGGTCGGCGAAGGCGATCGAGCCACCGATGGTGCCGCGGTTACGGATCGCCGGATGGGCGATGTGCGGGATTGCCTTGGCGATCAGCGGCGCGTTACGCCCGACGACATCGGAGCCCTCGGCCTGCGTGTGGCGGGTCAGTGCGCCGATCGAAACCATGCCGTCTTTCACTTCAATGCGGTCGAGACCGCCGAGTCCGTTGATGTCGATCAGTAGCGACGGCGCCGACAGCCGCATGTTGAGCGTGGCAATAAGGCTTTGCCCGCCCGCCAGCAGCCGCGCGTCGGCTTGGCCGCCGAGCAGCGCCACGGCCTCTTCGAGCGAGCGGGCCTTTTTGTAGGCGAACGGTGCGGGCTTCACGGCTTCTCCCTAAAGCTTTCGTGCATTGTGCCGCAGCCGCGCGTGACGTCAATGCGGTGGGCGCACCCACTCGCTGCCCGCACGCGCGATGCGTATAAGGGCGCGCGACGTCCGCTTTTCGGGAGGAGTCGATGGCGAAAGAGTTCAGCGGCAAGGTCGTGGTCGTAACAGGCGGCAGTCGCGGCATTGGCCGCGCCATCGCCGCGGCCTTCGCGCGCGAAGGCGCGCAGACAGTGTTGGCGGCGTCGAGCGCAGCCAATCTGTCCGAAGGCGCCAAAATCGTCGCCGCGTCCGGCGGGCCGGCGCCACTGACGGCAGCCGCCGACCTGCGCACGCTGCAAGGCTGCGAGCAGGTGTTCGCGGAGGTGAATGCGCGATTCGGCCGCTGCGACGTGCTGGTCAACAATGCCGGCGCAACGCGCGGCGGCGATTTCTTCGCGCTTCCCGACGATGCCTGGGCCGACGGCTTCGCACTCAAGTTCTTCGGCGCAGTGCGGCTGACGCGCCTCTTCTGGCCGCTCCTGAAGGCGGTGCGCGGCAGCATCGTCAACATCGTCGGCGGCGCGGCGCGCACCCCTGGTCCGGAATTCCTCATCGGCGGTTCGGTCAATGCAGCCATCGCCAATTTCTCGAAAGGGCTTGCCGGCCTCGGCAACCGCGACGACATCAATGTCAACGTCATCCATCCGGGCACGACCGAGACCAGCCGCATGATCCAGTTGTTCGAGCAGTTCGCAAAGGCGCAGAACAAGACGCCGGAGCAGATCAAGAACGAGCAATTGAGCAAGACCGGCATCCGTCGCATCGCGCAGCCGGAGGACATCGCAGAACTGGCGCTGTTCCTGTGCTCGCCGCGGGCGCGGCACATCCAAGGCGCCGCCATTGCCGTCGATGGCGGCACGACGCCCGGATATTATTGAACAAGCGCGACTCTTATCCCTCTCCTATAGGGGACGGATAAGAAAGCACTAGCTTTGAATCGCCTGCACAATATCGATCGCGCGGCGCAATAGCGTCATGGACGCCTCGATCGTGCGGAAGGCAGCATGCGCGGTCAGCGTCACGTTGGGCAATTGCGCCAGCGGGTGACCGGCCTTGAGCGGCTCGTCATGGAACACGTCGAGCCCGGCATGGCGGATGTGGCCACCCTTGAGCGCCGCGATCAGCGCGGCTTCGTCGGCGAGCGCGCCGCGCGCGGTGTTGACGAGCAGCGCGCCGGCCTTCATCCGCGCGATCCGCTTCGCGTCGAGGAAGCCGCGCGTCTCGTCGTTGAGCACGAGGTTGAGCGAGACGATGTCGGCGCGCGCGAGCAGCGTATCGATGTCGACGAGCGGGCAGGGCGCGTCGCCGAGCGCCGTGCGGTTATAGGCGATCGCCTTCATGCCGAGCCCATTGGCCATGCGGGCGATCTCGCGGCCGATGCCGCCGAGGCCGACGATGCCGAGCGTCTTGCCGTGAAGCTGCATGCCTTCCTGCGGCGTCCAGGCGCCGCCGCGGATGTCCCGGTCCATGCGCCCGACGTTGCGCGCCGCCGCAAACATCAGCGCGATCGTGTGCTCGGCGACCGCGGTGTCGCCGTAGCCCTTGATCGTGTGCACGGTGATGCCGCGCTCTTTCAGCTCAGCGACGTTCATGTAGCTCGCCGCGCCGGTGCCGAGAAACACGATGTGCTTGAGCTGCGGGCACTGCGCCACCAGCTCGGTCGGCATATAGGAGTGGTCGTCGAGCGCGATGTCGTAGCCGGCGATGACTTGCGGCAGTTCGGGCCCGACGCGCACCGTGCGGTTGACCTTGATTGCCGGGTCGTCGGGACGGATGACCTTGTCCCAGACGGGCGCAAGCTGGTCGTTGCAGTCGATGAAAATGGATTTCATTATTTCTCGTCATGGCCTGGTTATCCCGGCCATCCACGCCCTTATGTTTCGGCGCTAATAAGAAGACGTGGGCCCTCGGGTCAAGCCCGGCCGGATTGCCGTCGGCGCAGGGAAATGCTCGCACGGCGCGCTGGGACACCGACGAGTTCCGCGACACCGCTGTCGATTGCAGCCTGATGCGGGTCATTGACCAATCGCGCAACGTCCAGCTAGTCCGCGATGGTTGGCGGAATATCCGGCGCTGATGCGCGGCATTCAGCTCCGGCGTTGACGGCTCCGGCTGCCCGGAATACATGCGTGCGTCTTCGGCGGCGCAGCATAGCCCCGAATGGCCGCCCGATCCGAAGCGGGCGGCGAAGGTTGCCGCGAAGCTGGGGCTTTGATGAAGCTTGCAAGCTACAGAGTACGTGGGCGCGACAGCTTCGGCGTGGTCGTCGGCGACGGCGTTGTCGATCTCAAGCTGCGTCTCGGCGCCGGCTACGACAGCATGCTCGAACTGCTGCGCGCCGGTGCGCTTGACAAGGTCCGCGACGCCGTACGCGGTGCCCGCACGGATTTTGCGTTGAGCGAGGTGACACTGCTGCCGCCGGTTCTCGCGCCGGAGAAGATCCTGTGCATCGGCATTAATTACGCCAACCGCAACGCCGATTACGGTGATCAGGACGTCCCGAAATATCCGAGCATGTTTTATCGCGCGCCGAATTCGCTGGCCGCGCACATGCAGCCACTGGTGCTGCCGCGCGAATCGACTGAACTCGATTACGAGGGTGAAATCGCGCTGGTCATCGGTAAAGGCGGACGCCGCATCGCCGCAAGCGACGCGCTCGATCATGTCGCCGGCGTGACCTTGTGCAACGAAGGCACGATCCGCGACTGGATCCGCCACGGCAAATTCAATGTGACGCAGGGCAAGAATTGGGACGCCGCCGGCGCAATCGGGCCGTGGATCGTCACGCGCGACGAGGTCGACCTGACGAGGCCGCTGCACCTGACCGTGAAGCTCAACGGCGAATTGACGCAGGACGACACTACCGCCAGCCTGATCAAGACCTTTCCCGAACTGATCGCCTATATCAGTACCTTCATGACGTTGAAGGGCGGCGACATCATCGTCACCGGCACCCCGGTGAAACTCAAGCGCGCGGATGCGCCGGTCTGGCTCAAGCCAGGCGATACCATCGAAGTGGCATGCCCGGAAATCGGCGTGTTGCGCAACACAGTGGTCGCGGAACAATGAGTGAAAACCAAAAAGCCGTTTGCGTCATCGGTTATCCGGTGAAGCATTCGCGTTCGCCGATGATCCACAATTACTGGATCAAGCAGCACGGCCTCGACGCGATCTATCGCGTCGAGGAAGTCGCGCCGCCTGAGTTCCCGGAGTTCGTCAAGAGTCTCCGCCAGCGCGGCTATATCGGCGCCAACGTTACGGTGCCGCACAAGCAGACGGTGATGACGCTCACCGATCCTGACGAGCGTGCACGCGGTATCGGCGCGGCCAACGCGCTGTGGTTTACCGATGGCGCGCTCCGCTCGACCAATACCGACGTGCACGGCTTCCTCGCCAATCTCGACAATGCCACGCCGGGCTGGGACCGGGGGCTCGAGACAGCCGTGGTGCTCGGCGCCGGCGGCGGCGCGCGCGCCGTCGTGTTCGGTCTGCTGCAGCGGGAGGTGCAGCGCGTCTATGTCGTCAACCGCACCATCGAGCGCGCCGAAATCTTGCGGAAGCAATTCGGGCCACGCGTTCGGCCAGCCGGCTGGCAGGAGACGACCGGACTGCTCGGCGGGGCGGGTCTCATCGTCAACACGACGACGCTCGGCATGACCGGACAGCCGCCGCTCGACATCAACCTGCGCTGTCCGGCCTCGCTGGTCGTCGCGGACATCGTCTACAATCCGCTCGTCACCAAATTGCTGGCGATGGCGCGCGAGCGTGGCCTGCGTACCGCCGACGGGCTCGGTATGCTGTTGCAGCAGGCCGTTCGCGGCTTCGAATTGTGGTTCGGCATCCGCCCGGAGGTGACGCCGGAGCTCCGCGCCATGGTCGAGGCCGACCTGATGCAGCACGCTGCGCCGACACAGCCGGAAAAACCGGCGAAACCCGATCGCCCTTTAAAGCCGAAAAGTCCGCGGAATAAGCGGCGCGGATAGGGGTTCGTCTGCCTGACGGTGCAATAAAGACGCCGGTCGCAGGAGACCATCATGCGCTCATTGCAAGCGGGCTGGCGCATCATCGCGGCAACCGTGACGCTATGTCTGGCGGCGGGGATTGCGAATGCGCAGCAACCCGGCCGCATTCGCGGCGAAATCGAAAAAGCCGACGGCGGAACTTTGGCGGTGAAAACGCGCGACGGCGCGATGATCAC
>DATCFB010000004.1:0-10911 GCA_036509755.1 Pseudolabrys sp.
TGCGGCGCATGGGCGGCGTGGCTTGGGCCGCTGCCGGCCGTGGACGGGCTCGATTACTCGCACGTTATGCTCGACCACAATGGCAAGGTCTTGCGGGCCTATGCCAACAAAGAGGGCCGCTGGCGGCTGCCTGCCACGCCGGATCAGGTCGATCCGCTATTTCTCAAGATGCTGTTCGCCTACGAGGACAAACGATTCTACGAACATCACGGCATCGACCTGTTGGCGATGACGCGGGCCCTGTTTCAACTTATAACGGAAGGGCATATCGTTTCCGGCGGAAGCACTTTGACAATGCAGGTCGCCAGGCTTCTGGAACCGCGCCAACATCGCAGCTTCTATGCCAAGCTTCGTCAGATCACGCGGGCGTTGCAGCTCGAACAAAAGCTTAGCAAAAACAATATTTTATCCCTCTACCTTGCTTTGGCACCTTACGGTGGCAATCTGGAGGGCATCCGCGCCGCCTCGCTCGCCTATTTCGGCCAGGAGCCGAAGTCTCTTACCGTCGCCGAGGCGGCATTGCTGGTGGCGCTGCCGCAGGCGCCCGAGGCGCGCCGGCCCGACCGGTACCCCGACGCGGCGCGGGCCGCGCGCAATCTGGTGCTCGATCGCGTTGCGGAGGACGGGGTGATTCCGGCCGACGAAGTCGCACTCGCCAAGCGCAAGCCGGTGCCGCGCGGGCGCAGGGAATTGCCGGCGCTCGCGGCTCCGGCGGTTGCGGTCAGAAGCAACCCGCCACGTGGGAGCGGACTTGTACTCCGTCGCGGTCCCGCCCATAGCCTGGCGCTGCAGACCGCCGCCCAGCAACGGCTGACGGCGCCGATCCTCGGCGTGCCGTGAAGGGCAGGGACTGTCGCCGAACCGTTCTTGCAACCCTGACGGCCCCGGCTTCGTCCGCCTGACCGTTATGGACGCGCGAGGCGCCGCGGACACAGTCACCGTCCGATTGCAGTAGGTGCGGTGACAGGCTCTGGATTTTGCCTTATCTCCGGCCCGGAAATAACCGGATCGGCAACCGCTTTCCGCTCATGAGCACGACGTTCCGAGATGCGAGCGCCCCGACGCGGCAGTCCCGCGGCCTTTCAGCCGTGCTGGACTGGGCGACCGGTTCGCACTTGCGCGCTATGGGACTGCTCCTGGGCTTCGCGGCGCTCGCCTTTTTGCCCGGCTTCTTCCAGATCCCGCCGGTCGACCGCGATGAGGCGCGTTTCGCCCAGGCCACCAAGCAAATGCTGGAAACGGGCGAATATGTCGACATCCGCTTTCAGGATGAGGTCCGCTACAAGAAGCCAGTCGGTATCTACTGGCTCCAGGCCGCCGCCGTGAAAACGGGTGAGGCGCTCGGCGTCCCGGACGCACGCACGACGATCTGGCTTTACCGGCTGCCGTCGCTATTCGGCGCCTTGGGGGCGGTACTGCTGACCTATTGGACCGCGCTAGCCTTCGTCACCCGCCGTTCGGCGCTGATCGCCGGGCTGATGATGGCGAGTTCCGTGCTGCTCGGAGTCGAATCACGGCTGGCGAAGACCGACGCCTTCCTTCTGTTCACCTGCGTCGCCGTAATGGGATCGATGGCCCGCGTCTATCTCGGCTCGCGCCGCCATCCCGACGAGGACACCGGCTGGGCCATGCCGGCGCTGATGTGGACCGCAGTGGCGGTGAGCGTGCTGATCAAGGGTCCGGTGATTTTGATGTTTATCGGGCTGACCGCGTTGTCGCTGTCGATCGCCGACCGCTCCGCACGCTGGCTCTGGCGGCTCAAGCCGATCGCAGGCTTTGCCTGGATGCTGCTCCTGGTGCTGCCGTGGTTCGTGGCGATCGTCGTCAAGTCGGGCGACAGCTTCTTCGTCCAGGCGCTCGGCCACGACATGCTCGACAAAGTGACCAGCGGGCAGGAGGCGCATGGTGCCCCGCCGGGGTTCTATCTGTTGTTGTTCTTCGTCACATTCTGGCCCGCATCGGTATTGGCGGCGCCGGCTGTGCCGGCGATATGGCAAGCGCGCCGTGAACCGGGTGCGCGATTTTTGCTCGCGTGGCTGGTGCCGTCGTGGATCGTGTTCGAGATCGTCATCACCAAGCTGCCGCATTACGTGCTGCCGCTCTATCCGGCGATAGCCATCCTGATCGCCGGCATTCTCGAGGCCGGTGCGCTGGCGAAATACCGCTGGATGATCCGCGGCACGATCGGCTGGTTTGTCTTCCCGGTCGTGATTGCGGTCGTCGCGGCCGCCGCCTTTATCATCTTCAACCACGAACTCGGTTTGCTGGCCTGGCCGACGGCCGCCGTCGGGGTGATCCTTTGTTTGTTCGCCTGGTGGCTCTATGAGGTGGATGGCCCCGAGCGCTCGCTGTTGCGCGCAATGATTGCTTCGGTATTCGTCGCCATCACCGTCTACGCCATCGTGTTTCCGTCGATTCCGGCGCTGTTTCCGAGCGAGCTGATTGCAAAAGAAGTCCGTGGCACCGGATGCAGTGATCCGCACGTTGCCGCCAATTTCTCTTATCAGGAACCCAGCCTCGTCTTTCTGCTCGGGACACATACCCGCTTCACCGACGGCGCGGGCGCCGCCGAATTTCTGCGTGGGGGGCCGTGCCACTTCGCGTTGATCGAGCCCCGCAACGAGCGCAGCTTCGTGCAGCGCGCGAACGCGGTCGGTTTGCGCTACACGCTGATGCAGCGGATCGACGGCTACAACATCAGCATCGGCAAGGCCGTGACGATGGCTCTGTTCCGTTCGGCGGACACGCAATGAGCGCGCAGGATGCCGGCGCGCCGTTGGCCGCATGGCGCCGATGTCTGAACAATATCGGCGTGGCCTTCGCCACGCTCGTCCGCAAGCCGCATATTGATCCGAAGCGGCCGTGGCTGCTGCCACGGCGCGAACTGGCTATTGCTGCGGCCGTCGCGATCGTCGTTTTCGTGCTGGGCATGCTTCTCATCGACGGGCCGACGACGCGGCTCGTCCAGCGTCTGCCGCGCTGGATCGTCTCGTTCTTCGATTCCATCACCGACTATGGCAAGTCCGGATACGTACTCTGGCCGCTCGGCCTCGTGTTCCTCGTGCTCGCGGCGCTGCCGCCACTCGGCTCGCGCATGCAACAGCGGGTACTCGCCGCGATCATGGTGCGGGTCGGCTTCCTGTTCACGGCCGTCGCCTTGCCCGGCCTGTTCGACACGACGATCAAGCGTCTGATCGGCCGCGCGCGCCCGCTCGTCGGCGGCAGTCTCGATCCGACTTTATTTCATCCCTTCATCTGGCGCTCGGACTACGCGAGCCTGCCCTCGGGCCACGTCACCACCTCCTTTGCGCTGATGGTGGGTGTCGCCAGTCTGTGGCCGCGCGCGCGGACCTATGCGCTGATCTACGCGCTGATGATCGCGATCAGCCGCGTGGTGGTAACGGCGCATTATCCGACTGACGTCGCCGCCGGCGCCGTCGTCGGCATCGTCGGTGCGGTCATGGTCAGGCGCTGGTTCGCCATGCGGCGGCTCGGCTTTTCCTTCGGACCTGACGGGACACCGCACCAATACCCCGGACCCTCGCTCAAGCGGATCAAGGCAGTTGCCCGCGCCGTGCTGGCCGACTAAGGACCACTCGCCCGTGGACGGACGGAACGATTGACCATGATGACGAACGAGCCGGCGGTGTCCGTCGTGGTGCCCGTGCGCAACGAGGCCGGTAACATCGCGCCGCTTGTCGGCGAGATCGCCCGTGCGCTCGAGGGGCAGTGGGCCTTCGAGGTCGTCTACGTCGATGACGGCTCGACCGACGCAACCCATGCCGAGCTTAAACGGCTGATGGCGCAATATTCCTGGCTCAGGCGCGTGCGTCACAAGCGGTCCTGCGGCCAGTCCGCGGCGGTGCGGAGCGGGGTGATAGCAGCGCGCGGAGCAATGGTCGCCACCATCGATGGCGACGGGCAGAACGACCCGGCCTTCATCCCGGCGATGCTGCGCGCGCTCGAAGCCGGCTCGCCGCGCGTTGCGCTGATCGCCGGTCAGCGCGTCGGGCGCAAGGCGAGCGGCTTCAAAAAACTCCAGTCGCGCATCGCTAACGGCGTGCGCAACGCCGTGCTGCGCGACGGCACGCGCGACACCGGCTGCGGGCTGAAGGCGTTTCGCCGCGACGTGTTCCTGACGTTGCCATATTTCGACGGCCTGCATCGTTTTCTGCCGGCGCTGGTCCGCCGGGAGGGTTTCGACATCGGCTACGTCGACGTCGTCGACCGGCCGCGGGGCACGGGCGTATCGAATTATGGCCTTTGGGATCGCCTGTGGGTCGGCATCCTCGACCTTGTCGGTGTGTGGTGGCTGATCCGGCGCAGGAAACGCCCGCCCGAGATCGTTGAAGACTAGCGCGCCCGCGAAACGGCCCCGCGCGACATCCAAGAGGACTTATTCATGCTGGTCGACATCGCGAACGCCGTCGGCGGTTACCTTCAAGACGTGTTCGTCGGCAACCTGGATTGGGGCATCCTCATCGGCTACGTGGCGCAGGCGCTGTTCGCGATGCGTTTCGTCGTCCAGTGGATCGCCTCGGAGCGCGCTGGGCGCAGCGTGGTCCCGACCGCGTTCTGGGTGTTCTCGATCGGCGGCGGCATCATGCTGCTTGCCTACGCGATCTACCGCAAGGATCCGGTATTCATCATCGGCCAGGCATTCGGCGTTTTCGTCTACTTGCGTAACCTGCAATTCGTCCTGCGCAATGGCGGGCAGGGCGCGCCCGCCTAACGCGCCGTCTTCATAACGGCGAAGCCCTGCTCCAGATCGGCGATCAGGTCGTCGGCATCTTCCAGACCGATATGGATGCGCAGCGCCGGGCCGCCGGGTGCCCATGGCGTTGCCGTTCGGTATTCGGCGCAATCGAACGAGATGATCAGGCTTTCAAAGCCGCCCCACGAATAGCCCATGCCGAATAATGCGAGCTCATCCATGAAGGCATGCAGAGCCCTTTCGGAGCAAGGACGCAGCACGATGCTGAACAGGCCGCAGGCGCCGGTGAAGTCCCGTTTCCAGATCGCGTGGCCGGGATCGCTTTCGAGCGCGGGATGCAATACGCGCAGCACCTCCAGGCGGTTTTCCAGCCAGTGCGCGACCTTCAGCCCGGACTCCTGATGCCGCGCGAGGCGCACGCCCATCGTGCGCAGGCCGCGCAGCGCGAGGTAGATGTCGTCCGGCCCGACGCATAGTCCGAGCTGATGATAGGCGTCCTTGAGCTGGCCATGCGTCCTGGCGTTCGCCGATACGCAGCCGAACATGATGTCGGAATGGCCACCGATATATTTGGTCCCGGCCTGAATCGACAGATCGACGCCGTGCTCGAGCGGACGGAAATAGAGCGGAGTGCCCCAGGTATTGTCGGTCAGCACGACTGCGCCTTTGTCGTGTGCGACTTTGGCGATGGCGGGGATATCCTGCATCTCGAAGCTCTGCGAGCCCGGCGCCTCGGTAAACACCGCGCGCGTGTTCGGCTTAAACAGCTTGGCGATGCCGCCGCCGATCAGCGGATCGTAATAGGTCGTCTC
The DNA here is from genome assembly GCA_036509755.1 of Pseudolabrys sp. Classification (GTDB taxonomy): domain Bacteria; phylum Pseudomonadota; class Alphaproteobacteria; order Rhizobiales; family Xanthobacteraceae; genus Pseudolabrys. The sequence goes on from DATCFB010000004.1 coordinate 5,527, forward strand.
GACGCCCATGCGCCTCAACAGCCCGTCGCAGAAATTGCGCGTCGGCCGGTAGACGCTGTCGGTGACCAGGATGTGGTCGCCGCTGCCGACGACGGCCATCAGCGCGGTCGAGATGGCGGCGAGCCCCGACGGCAGGAGCACGACGCCGGCGCAGGCCTCCCCCTCTATTTCACGGAGCGCATTTTCCAGCGCCTCGGTGGTCGGCGTGCCGCGGCGACCGTATTGATAGCGCGAGCGATGCGCGACCTGATCCGCCGCCGTCGGATAGAGCACGGTCGAGGCGTGATAGACCGGCGGATTGACGAAGCCGAAATAGGATTGCGGATCGCGGCCGGCGTTGACCAAGCGCGTTGCCGGTCTGGTCGGGCCTTTGGGCGCTTTGGTCATGCGTCGGTGGTCCGTGCGCGCGAGGGCATGTGGCAGATATATGAGGCCGGCGATATACGGCGTCTTATGCCGCACGCGTCAACCCCTTGACCTTGCGCCTCGTTCGTTCTGTGATGTGAAAAGAGAGACTTTCTGGACGGGGCTGGATTGTCGTTTTCCGCCGAGCCGCCGGCTGTTGGGCGGGCGGCGCGGGCAGCTATGACCGCGACTGCTGCTTAAAAACAGGTTGCTGGTCCCGTCCACAATCAATGCCGGCGAATGCCGCGCAGAAGGGGAGATGAGATGAAGAAATTGGCCGCATTGTTTGCCTTTGCGTTGCTCTTGGCAGCGCAAGGCGCCTCCGCTCAAACGCTGAAGGCGGTCAAGGACCGCGGCATGCTCAACTGCGGCTCCAACGGCACGCTGGCGGGGTTCGGCCTGCCCGACGCACAGGGTAACTGGACCGGTCTCGACGTCGATTTCTGCCGCGCGGTTGCCGCGGCCGTGCTCGGCGACGCGAAGAAAGTGAAATTCGCGCCCTTGACCGCGAAGGATCGCTTCACGGCGCTGCAGTCCGGCGAAGTCGACGTGCTTGCGCGCAACACGACCTGGACTTCGTCGCGAGACACGACGCTCGGGCTGAACTTCACCGGCGTAGACTACTACGACGGCCAGGGCTTCATGGTGCGCAAGGCACTGAAGGTCAACTCGGCGCTGGAGTTGAACGGCGCTTCCGTCTGCGTGCAGCAGGGCACCACGACCGAACTTAATCTCGCGGATTATTTCCGCTCCCATAATATGCAGCTCAAGACCGTGACCTTTGCGACGGCGAATGAGGCGGTGAAGGCTTATGATGCAGGCCGCTGCGACTCCTACACGACCGACGCCTCCGGCCTCTATGCGGAGCGTCTGCGTCTTGGCAATCCGGCCGACCACATAATTCTACCGGAGATCATTTCCAAGGAGCCGCTCGGCCCGGCCGTGCGCCACGGTGACGACCAGTGGTTCGATGTCGTGAAGTGGGTTTTGTTCGCGATGATGGACGGCGAGGAGCTCGACCTCACGCAGAAGAACATCGATCAGCAGATGAGCTCGACGAATCCGAAGATCAAGCGCTTCGTCGGTACCGAGGGCAATTACGGCGAGCAGCTTGGCCTGCCAAAGGATTGGGCGGTGCAGATCATCAAGCAGGTCGGCAACTACGGCGAGGTGTTTGAACGGAATGTCGGGCAGGGCTCGCCGCTGAAGATCGATCGCGGACTGAACCGGCTGTGGACCAAGGGCGGCATCCAATACGCTCCGCCGATCCGCTGAGACGTCCGCACGTCAACGAAGCGCCGGCGGTCTGAGGGGGCCGCCGGCGTGACCTGCTGGAGTTGCAGCGTCGAGTGAGGGGTCGATGTCAAGCGAGCAAACGGGGATACGCCCGCCGCGGGTTCCTCTCTACAACGATCCGAGGGTCCGCAGCGTCATCTATCAGCTTGCGCTCGCGGCGATCATTGTCTTCCTCGTCTACGGTGCGACCACCAACGCGATCGACCACCTGCAGCGGGCGCACATCGCCTCGGGCTTCGGCTTCTGGAACGAGACGGCCGGATTCAACATCAGCCAGTCGCTGATCCCTTTTTCCTCGACGATCTCGACCTACGGCACGGCCTTCTGGGTCGGGCTGCTCAACACGCTCCTGGTTGCCGCCCTCGGCATCGTTCTCGCGACGATCCTCGGCTTCCTCGTCGGCATTTCCCGGCTGTCGAAGAACTGGCTCGTGTCGCGCGTCGCGAGCGGCTACGTTGAGACGATCCGCAATATCCCGCTGCTGCTGCAACTCTTGTTCTGGTACAACGGCGTGCTGAAGGCGCTGCCCGAGTTGCGGAACAGTTACTCGATCGCCAACGCTATTTACCTCAACAATCGCGGCTTCTATGTGCCTGAGCCCATCGCTCGGCCAGGCTTCGGCTGGGTCGAACTGGTGTTCGTTGTTGGCATCGTCGCGTCCGTGGCATTTTATTTCTGGGCGCGACGGCGGCAGATGCAGACCGGCCAGCGGGCGCCGGTTCTGTGGGTGACGCTCGGTCTCGTCATTGCGCTTCCTTTTATCGTGCTGCTGCTCGCGGGCGTGCCGATCCATTTCGAGTCGCCGCAGGCTGGCCGCTTCAACATCTCCGGCGGCATCGAAGTGGTGCCCGAATTCGCCGCACTGCTGTTCGGTCTTTCGATCTACACGGCCGCCTTCATCGCCGAGGTCGTGCGCGCAGGCATCATGGCCGTGTCGCAAGGCCAGGCGGAAGCAGCCTATTCCCTCGGCATCAAGCCGGGGCCGACCTTGCGGCTCATCGTCGTGCCGCAGGCCATGCGCGTGATCATTCCGCCGCTGAGCAGCCAGTACCTCAACTTGATCAAGAATTCCTCACTCGCGGTGGCGATCGGCTATCCCGATCTGGTCCAGATTTTCACCGGCACGGTGCTCAATCAGACCGGACAGGCGGTGGAGGTCGTCGCCATCACAATGGCCGTCTACCTGACGATCAGCCTCGTCACCTCGGGACTGATGAACCTGTACAACCAGCGCATGGCGCTGGTGGAACGGTGAGGCCGTCGCCATGACAATGGCCGAAGGCGAACTCGCCATCAGCGAACTGCATTTCGTGCGCGATCAGCACCTGGCGGCGCAGCCGGCGCCGATACGCATGACCGGCGCGATCGGCTGGGTGCGCGCAAACCTGTTGTCGACGCCGGCCAACATCGTGCTGACCGTCGTCGTGCTGTTGCTGACGATATGGGTCGTCTGGGAACTCCTGGATTTCCTCATTCTCGACGCGGTGTGGACCGGCGCCGACCGCGAAGCCTGCCTTATGTCGACACAGCATCGCGAAGTGGGTGCCTGCTGGCCTTTCGTATGGGAGCGCTTGCCGTATTTCATCTACGGCTCCTATCCGATCCCCGAGCGCTGGCGCGTCGACGTGTTCTTCGTTTTGCTCGCAGTCGGCGTGGCCTGGCTGTTGTGGCTTCATGCGCCGCGGCGGGGCCTCGGCGCGCTCTACTTCTTCGTCGTGCTGCCGATCGTCTCTTACATCCTGCTGCACGGTTTCGCCGCCATTGGGCTGCCGGTCGTCGACACCGTTCTTTGGGGCGGCGTGCTGGTGACGATCGTGGTCGCGACCGTCGGCATCGTCGTGTCGCTGCCGATCGGTATCCTGCTCGCGCTCGGGCGCCGCTCGCACATGCCGACGGTACGGTTCTTCTCCACCCTGTTCATCGAGTTCGTGCGCGGCGTGCCGCTAATTACCGTGCTGTTCATGGCGAGCGTGATGTTGCCGCTGTTCGTGCCGCAGGAGTTCGAACCGGATAAGCTGCTGCGTGCGTTGGTCGGCATCGCGCTGTTTGCCTCGGCCTACATGGCCGAGGTGGTGCGCGCCGGATTGCAGGCGATCCCGAAGGGCCAGTACGAGGGCGCGATGGCGGTCGGCCTCGGCTACACGCCGATGATGCGGCTGATCGTGCTGCCGCAGGCGCTGCGCATCACCATCCCGAATATCGTCAACACCTATATTGGCCTCTTCAAGGACACAACGCTCGTCACCATCATCGGCATCTTCGATCTCCTGCACACGATCGAGGTGGCGCGCATCGATCCGAAATGGGCGACGCCGGTAACCTCAACCACCGGCTATGCGGTGGCAGCAATGTTCTATCTCGTCTTCTGCTACGGAATGTCGCGCTATGCACGCGCGACCGAGGCGCGCTTGCGCAAGGGCGACAAACGATGAGGCTGACCCCATGAGCACCGCTGAGCTTTCGGCCGTCGGCAAGCCGGCCCGCCTCTCCAATCCGATCGCGGTCGACATCGTCAAAATGAACAAGTGGTACGGCGACTTCCATGTGCTGCGCGATATCGACCTGCGCGTCATGGGCGGCGAGCGCATCGTCATCTGCGGTCCGTCCGGTTCCGGCAAGTCGACGATGATCCGCTGCATCAATCGGCTCGAGGAGCATCAGTCCGGTCGCATCGTCGTCGACGGCGTCGAACTCGCCAACGACCTGAAGAAGATCGACGAGGTGCGCCGCGAGGTCGGCATGGTATTCCAGCACTTCAACCTATTCCCGCATCTCACGGTGATGGAGAATTGCACCTTAGCGCCGATCTGGGTGCGCAAGATGCCGAAGAAGCAGGCCGAGGAGATCGCTCTGCACTATCTCAACCGCGTGAAGATCCCGGAGCAGGCGAACAAATATCCCGGCCAGCTCTCCGGCGGTCAGCAGCAGAGAGTGGCGATCGCGCGCGCCTTGTGCATGAGCCCGAAGATCATGCTGTTCGACGAGCCGACGTCGGCGCTCGACCCGGAGATGGTCAAGGAGGTGCTCGACACGATGGTCTCGCTCGCCAATGACGGCATGACCATGCTGTGCGTGACGCATGAGATGGGGTTCGCGCGCGAAGTGGCGGACCGCGTCGTTTTCATGGATGAAGGCCAGATCGTCGAGATGAACGAGCCCGAGCAGTTCTTCAACCATCCGCAGCACCAGCGGACCAAGCTGTTCCTGAGCCAGATTTTGCGCTGATCGGCGGGAATTGGTTTGCGCGCTTAATCCTTCACCACCGGCCGATCCGGCCGGCCGCCCCATTCGCTCCACGAGCCGTCATAGATGCGCGGCAGCGGCTTGCCGATGGCATCAAGACCGAGCGCGAGGATCACCGCCGAGACGCCGGAGCCGCAGCTTGTAATGGTCGGCTGATCAAGATCGACGCCGGCTTTCTTGAAGGCCGCGGCGATGCGCTCGGGCGAAATCAGGCGGCCGTCCTCGATCAGCGCCGATGACGGGAGGTTCTTCGCGCCGGGCATATGCCCGCCGCGCAGCCCGGGGCGCGGCTCCGGATCGCGGCCGGCGAAGCGGCCCGCCGGGCGCGCGTCGACGACCTGCACGCTGCCGTCGTTGATCGCCATCTGCACGTCGGTGTCCATCGCCACCGCGCCGGTGTCCAATGCAGCGTTGAACCGGCGCGGCGCGCGCTTGACCTCG
>DATCFB010000005.1:0-5323 GCA_036509755.1 Pseudolabrys sp.
AGGCCGAGGCTGTCGGCGATGTCCGGTGTCACCGTCTGGATCTGCACGCCGATCCAGCCGCGCGTGACATGGCCATGCTCCTTGAGCTGGGCGATCACCGTCTTCACCGTATCGGCGGGAATCGCGAAGGCGATGCCGACCGAGCCGCCGGACGGCGAGAAGATCGCCGTGTTGACGCCGATGACGTTGCCGTCGGTGTCGAAGGCCGGGCCGCCGGAATTGCCCTTGTTCACGGGCGCGTCGATCTGGATGAAGTCGTCATAGGCGCTGGCGCCGATGTCGCGGCCGCGCGCCGAGACGATGCCTGCGGTCACGGTGCCGCCGAGGCCGAACGGATTGCCGACCGCGAGCACCCAGTCGCCGATACGCGGCGTGCTGTCCGCGAGCTTGACGTAGGGGAACGGTCCGCCGTCGACCTTGATCAGCGCGAGGTCGGTGCGCGGATCGGTGCCGATGACCTTGGCGGTATGCGTCTTGCCGTCGTCGGTGATGACCTTCACGTTGTCCGCATTCTCGACGACGTGATTGTTGGTGACGGCGTAGCCGTCAGCCGAGAGGAAGAAACCAGAGCCCTGCCCCATAATGACGCCGCTGCCGTGGCCGTGGCCGCCGCCATTCGGCGTATTGGGCATGTCGGGCATGCCGAAGCGACGGAAGAAGTCGCGCAGACCCGGCGGAATTTCCTTGTTGTTCGCGGAGCCGCTGGTGTTCTTGTCGCCGTCGATGCGGACGCGCACCGAGATCACCGCCGGCTTCACCTTGGCCACGATGTCGGCAAAGCCGACAGGCGCGTTCAGCTTGTGCGCCTGCTCGGTCAGGTTCTGCGCGTGGGCGGTCGGATAGGTGGCGGAAAGGTTCAGGTCGGGAGCCGCCACGAAAGCTGCGGCGCCCAGCCCGGCAATGGTGGTGGCAAGCAGGGCAATGCGGCGGGCGGACAGAATGCCGCGGGGCTTAGGAGCGCGATTATCGCTCGGGGTCATTACACAATCTCCATCTCAATTCGAAAGGAAGGGCGCGTCTCGCGCTTCGTCTCAAATGAGAAGATGGGGTTGTGTGCCTTACGATGTCCTGTCGCGGGAGTTAAACTTTCGTAAGATAGAAAAAATTCGAGCCGGCGGAACAAAAATTCTTGTTCGAAATCAAGGCCCGCTGGGTTCGGACCCCACCAAAGTCGCGATCTTCTCCTGCTCCTCGGAACTCAGCGGTTCCGGGCGCTCCGAAAGCGTCGCACGGCGCCGCGCCATCGCGATGATTCCCCCCAGGCCGATGATCAGCGCTAGCGGCGGCAGGCCCCATAAGAGCAGCGTATCGAGCTTGAACGGCGGCTTGAGCAGGACGAAATCGCCGTACCGCGACACGAGATAATCGAGGACCTGACGGTCGCTATCGCCGGCCTCGAGCCGCTGCCGCACCAGCACGCGCACATCGTGCGCGAGCGGCGCCTCCGAATCGTCGATCGATTGGTTCTGGCAGACCATGCAGCGCAACTCTTCGGAAAGGTGCCGCGCACGCGCTTCCAGCACGGGATCCTTCAGCATCTCGTCGGGCCGGACGGCGAAAGCCGCGCCGGGCGCAAGAAGCGCGAGCAGCACCGCCATCAGCGCGAGCCGCCGCATTGCCCTACTCCGCCGCTTGCATCGCCGGCTTCGCGCCGCGGGCCGGCTTCGGCGCGCCGATGCGCAGGCGCCGGTCCGACAGCGAGAGCGCGCCACCGAGCATCATGATCACCGCGCCGATCCAGATCAGCAGCACCATCGGCTTGTAATAGAGCCGCACGGCGATCGAGCCATCCTTTTCGCTGTCGCCGAGCGAGAGATAGAGCTGGCCGAAGCCGCGCGCCATCAGTGCCGCCTCGTTGGTGCTCATGCTGCGCGTCGCGAAGGTGCGTTTCGACGGACGCATGACGCCGATCATCGTGCCGCCTTTGCGCACGGTGAAGCTGGCGACGACGGCGCTATAGTTGGGCCCCGCCTGTTGCTTAAGGCCTTCAAAGGTGAGCGCGTAGCCCGACAGCGACAAAGTCTGTCCCGGCTTGACGGCGACGATGCGCTCGGTGCCCCAGGTACCGGCGGCCATGATGCCGAGCAATGTGGCGGCGATGCCGAAATGCGCGATTGCCGTGCCCCAGGTCGAGCGCGGCAGTCCGGCCGCGCGCGACGCCGCGATCCTGAGCGGCACGCGCAGTATGCCGGTGCGTTCGACCAGGTCGATCGCCGCGCCGACCATGACATAGAAGGCAAGACCGACGACAAACGCGGCGACGACCGCGCGCGAGCCTTCAATGAGGAATGTGAGCGCGACGACGATGAGGCCGACGCCGAATGCGGCCATCAAGCGCTGCGCAGCGCCGAACAGATCGCCGCGCTTCCAGGCGAGCAGCGGGCCGAACGGCATCGCGAACATGAGTGCGAGCATCAGCGGCCCGAAGGTGAGATTGAAGAACGGCCCACCGACCGAGATCTTCGCGCCGGTCAACGCTTCGAGTGCCAGGGGATAGAGCGTACCCACAAAGACGGTCAGGCACGCCGTCGTCAGGAACAGATTGTTGACGATCAGCGCGCCCTCGCGCGAGATCGGCGCGAACAGGCCGCCCTGCTTCAGCATCGGCGCGCGCCAGGCGAACAGGCTCAACGCGCCGCCGATGAACACGACGAGAATGCAGAGGATGAAGACGCCGCGCGTCGGATCATTGGCAAAGGCGTGCACCGAGGTGAGCACGCCGGAGCGCACCAGAAAAGTGCCGATCAGCGACAGCGAAAAGGTGAGAATGGCGAGGAGGATCGTCCACACCTTCAGCGCATCGCGCTTTTCCATCACTACGGCGGAATGCAAAAGCGCGGTGCCGGCGAGCCACGGCATTAGCGACGCATTCTCGACCGGATCCCAGAACCAAAAGCCGCCCCAGCCGAGCGTGTAGTAGGCCCAATAAGACCCCATCGCGATGCCGATCGTCAGGAACATCCACGCCATCAGCGTCCATGGGCGTACCCAGCGCGCCCATGCGGCGTCGATCTTGCCGTCGATCAGCGCGGCAATGGCGAAAGAAAAGGCGATGGAGAATCCGACATAGCCGAGATAGAGGAGCGGCGGATGGATGGCGAGGCCGGGGTCTTGCAGGATCGGATTGAGATCGCGCCCCTCGAACGGCGCCTGCGCCAGGCGCAGGAACGGATTCGAGGTCAGCAGGATGAAGATGTAGAAAGCGCAGGCGATCCACGATTGCACCGCCAGCACGTTCGCCTTCAAGGTCGACGGCAGGTTGACCCCGAACACCGCAACCAACGCACCGAACAGCGACAGGATCAGCACCCACAGGAGCATCGAGCCCTCGTGGTTTCCCCAGACGCTGCTGATCTTGTAGACCAGCGGCATCATCGAATGCGAATTCTCGTAGACGGTCGCGACCGAGAAGTCGGACGTCACGTAGCAGATCGTCAGCGCCAGAAACGACGCGGCGACGAACACGAACTGCATCACCGCCGTCGAGTTCGCGAGACGCATCAACGGGCCGTCGCGATAGACAGCGCCGATCACCGGCGCCACCGACTGCATCAGGCCCAGCGCAAGCGCCAGCACGAGTGCGTAATGGCCGAGTTCGGGAATCATTTCGCTACGCCTCCCGCCGACGCCGTCTCGCCTTCTTGCCAGCGTCCGCTCTTCTTCAGGGCATCGACAACTTCCTTCGGCATGTAACGCTCGTCATGCTTGGCGAGCACGGTATCGGCGTCGACAAGATTGCCCGGCTCAAGCTTGCCTTCGGCGACGACGCCCTGCCCTTCGCGAAACAGGTCCGGTACGATTCCCTGATAGCGCACCGGAATGTCGTGCTTGCCATCGGTAACCTCGAATTTGATCTTCAGGTCAGCGCCGCGCTCGACGCTGCCCGGCTTCACCAGCCCGCCGATGCGAATGCGCGTGCCGGGCGCGATCTGCCTTTCCAGCACGTCACTCGGCGAATTGAAAAAAACGATCGAGCCGCTGAGCGCGTTCAGCACCAGGCCGACGGCAATGGCGAGGACGCCGACGCTGCCGCCGATCAACACCAGACGCCGCTGCTTGCGAGTCATTGCCATCAGCCTTCAAGCCCCAGGCTCTTGATCATGTCTTCGATCTGCCGGAGCTTGTCCGGATTGCTCGCCAACGCGCGCTTGGCGTCGCCGGCGGCGGCTACGGCCTTGTCGTGGTCGCCGAGGACAAGATAAGCCCGCAACAGCCGTTGCCAACCTTCGACGTCGTTACCGTCCTGCTTCAATTTGCCGGCGAGCCGTTCGACCATGCCGCGGATCATCACCGTGCGGTCTTGCCCGCTCATTTGTGAGGCAGCGGCCATCTGTGCCGCATTGGGACCAGGGGCGCCGGCAACCGCCGGCGGCGTGCCGCCGACGCGGGTGATGGCCTCCTTTACCGTCGCGACCCATGGTGCGCCGGGCGGCGCGTTGGCGAGCATTGCCTTCCAGATCGACGCGGCCTTGTCCTTGTTGCCGTCCTGCTCGGCAGCCAGGCCCAGGAAGAATTGCGACTTCACCTCGTTCGGGTCGAGCTTCGCAGCCTGCTCGAATGCCGACTTCGCTTCGTCGGTAACGATGCCGTTCGCGGCCGCCGTCAGCGCCTCGCCGAGATCGGCCTCGCGGTCCGCGCTGTCCCCGCTGAGCGCGATGAGCTTGTGGCGCGCCGTCACCGCCTCACCAAATCGGCCGAGCCGCATATAGACCGGCGCGAGCACCTCGTAGCCGCGCGCGTCATCCGGATGACGCTCGAGATGCGCCTCCACTTTCGAGATCATCGCGGCGATGGATCCGTCCGGATGGGCGTTCTCGAGGCGAGCCGCCAGAGGCTCACCGGGAAGCTGCGGCGAACCGAGCAAGAGATAAAGAGCCGTGGCGCCGATCGGCAGGAGCAGCAGGCCGGCGACGGCGGTGGCGCGCCGCCGCCACAGAGACGCGGCCGGATTGAGGGGCGCTTGGGACTTCGGCGCTTCGCTCGCAGCGATGAGGCGACGCGACACTTCGATGCGCGCAGCCTCAGCCTCGGCCTCGCCGATCAGGCCAGCGGTGCGGTCGCGGCCGATCTCATCGAGCTGGTCGCGGTAGACGGCGAGCTCCGAGCCGCCGCGCGCTTCGCCGCGGCGCGATAACGGCCACAGGACGGCGAAAATCGCCGTCGCCGTCATCAGGGCAAACGCGAGCCACAGGGCCATCAGAGGGTCTATCCATCGCCGCGAACGAGTTTCCGCGGCGCTCAAGGCAGGGGCATACATCACGCCCAATCATGGCGGCAATGAGCAAGATCAACGATTTAAGAGCCTGAGGGAAGCCCGCCGCGG
>DATCFB010000006.1:0-4415 GCA_036509755.1 Pseudolabrys sp.
CCGGGCGAACGCGGTCTCTTTGCAGATGAAACAGGGCGCCATCGCGCGGCGCCCCGTCCCGCGCGTCAGTTGCGCGTCTGCGGCTCGTCGGCACCGGCGCGCGGCGACTGCGATTGCAGAGCGCGGATGCGGTCGGCGAGATTGCCGCCGGGCGGCAAGTCCGCGGCCAAAGTGACGTCGCCGTGCACGGTGACCGGCGTCGCGATCGAAGCCACCGCACGGTCGCGTGCCGTCTCGGCGGCAAGGATTGCATCGATCGTGGAGTTGGGACCCTCGAGCGTCGAGGCGAGCCGCGCCACTTCCGCGGCGACGTCGTTGATGCGCTCGCGCAGGAGCGCGTTCTCGACGCGCTCACTGGCCCAGGTCTCCTCGGTCTCGCGCTTTATGCTGGCGAGATCGCGGGAAATCCGGTCGCGATCTTCCTTGGTGTGCTCGAGCTCGGCCAGAAGCTGGGCGTTTTCCGACTTGAGCTTCTGCGTCGCCGACGACGAGCGTCCGTCGAGTTCGGCAATTGCCGCGCGCAAGTCGGATTCGGTCTTCTGCGCGGTTTCGATCTGGCTCCGAATCTGGCGCAGCTCGAAATCGCTCTCGGTCAGAAGCCGCGTCTGGTCGGTCAGGCGGTTCTCGAGGTCCTGGGCGCGACGGCCGAGGATCTCTGCCTCGGTGGTCTGCGCCACGAGCGCCTGCTCGAGCTCCGACACGCGGCGGCCGAGATTATCGACCTTGCCGCGCTCTTCCGAAAGTTCCTGCGTAGCGGCCTTCAACTCGACGCGTTCAGTGTCGCGGCGATCCTCGACGACACGCAAGTCGTTGCCGGCGTCGGTCAGGCGCGTCTTGAGAGCGTCCACCTGCTCCTTGAACGCGACGATCTCGACGCGCTGCGAGTCGGCCAGCGACGACTTCTCGTCATATTGGCTCATGAAGCGAGCGAGCTCGGCTTCCTTCTCGGTGAGCGCGCGCTGCGCTTCGAGCATGGTGTTGGTCTTGACCGCGAATTCTTCCTCGGTGGCGCGCAACTGGTCGCGCAGCGCCTTGTCGCGGGCTTCAAGCGCGAAAATCGTTGCGGTCTTTTCGCCGAGCTCGATCTTGAGCCGGTTGATGGCGTCGCTCTTCTTGCCAAGCTCGGCGAGCTGGCCGGTGCTCTTCATCTTGAGCTGCTCGACGCTCATCTCGAGACGGCGCGTCGACATCGCGAATTCGGCGCGGAGCTGATCCTTATCGGCCTGGATTTCCGCCATCGACAGCGGCGTGGCGGCCTCGAGCCGGCGCATGGTGAGCCGTACGGCGCGGTTATGGACAAGCGGAACGACGATAAGCCCGATCAGGGCGGCAACGAGAAAGCCGATCCCGAAATACATGATCGGTTCAATCATGAAACTGCGCCTCCAACTTACCCTTCCCGAGCAACCCCGCGGAAACCATCGCACGGGGATGCCGCAGCGACCAAGCACAAGCCCAAGTTAACCTAAACCCGGCTCCGCGTCGCGCGCTGCCGGGTTCAAGCGCATCGAATTTGAAGAACTTTTATGTTCCGGCTGTCCGCTCAGAACGGGTTCCACGTCGCCTGTGGCGTGAATTTAAGATAGCCGATGTTGGCCCCGAGCCTTAAGCCCACGCCGGAGCGGATCGGCACGACGACGATCTTGTTAGCCGTCAGCGCGGTCATGCCGAAGCCGCCGATGAAATAGGCCGAACCGTCGACGCCGGCGAAACGCTGATAGATCGCCTCGGTTGCCGGCAGATTGTAGACCAGCATCATCGTGCGGGCTCCGTCGGCGCCGGTGTCGAAGCCGACCGACGGCCCTTCCCAGAACACGCGCCGGTCGCCGGCATTGCGGGTGTAGAGCTTGCCGTCGCCGTAGCGCAGCCCGACCATGAAGGCGCCGGAGCCTTCCTGGCCGAGGATGTAGCCGTTCGGCTCGCCCCAGCGGCTGACCGCCTTCTCGACCACCTGGGCAAGCCCACGCGACACGGTGCCGAAGAATTTGTGGCCCTCGTGCACGATCTCTTCCGGTCTGAAGGTATCTCGACCGTGCCGCGGCGGCGGCCCAGCCGCCTGTTGCGGTGGCGGCGAGTATTGCTGCTGCGGCGGCGGCGAATACTGTTGTTGCGGCGGCGGGTTATACGGCTGCTGGGGTGGCGGCACGTATTGCTGCTGGAGCGGCGGGGCATTCTGAGCGGCTGCAAAGCCGGCACCGAGACTGACGAGGCAGGCGCTCAGAGCCGCCAGCCGCAAGGTCGCGCGCATCGAATACTCCATGGATTGGTGACTCCCCCCGAGCCTTAACCCGACGCTCACGCCAGGCACCGTAGGGTCGGTGCATCGAGCCGACATGCCCGAATCGCCCCAATGTCACCACCGACTATGACCGTAGCGCGGCAGCCGGAAAAGCCCGGTTTTTGGGCGCTAACGGCGGTCCTGGCGCTATTCGCGGCGCTGGTCATGCCGGCCGCGGCCGATCCGCTGGTGGTCAATCCGGCAACCGGCCTCGCGCTCTCAGGCTTCGATCCGGTCGCATATTTTACCGACCGTGAGCCGCGCTCCGGCCGGCCCGACCTCGAAATGAATTATGACGGTGCCGTCTGGCGATTCAGCAATATCGGCAATCGCGACGCTTTCCGCGATCATCCGCAAACTTACAGGCCGCGTTTCGGCGGCTACGATCCGGTCGGCATCGCGCGCAACCGCTCCGTGGCGGGCAATCCGCAGTTCTGGGCGATTATCGGCGAGCGGCTCTATCTCTTCTATAACGACGCCGACCGCGCCGCTTTCGCCAAAGCCCCGGGACGGACCCTGGAAGTGGCCGAGCGGAACTGGCCCGACGTGATCCGCACCATCGGCCGTTGAACCTCAGCCGCGCGCGGCGCGCGTAGGATCGCCCCAGGCGATGAATCCCGGCACGAGAAATTTGCCCCCCGACCCGAAACGCAACGGCCCTCCGGCCGGGTCGGTGACGATGCCGCCCGCGGCCGTCAGAATCGCGCAGCCGGCGGCGATGTCCCATTCGCTGGTCGGCGAAAGCCGCGGATAGAGGTCGGCCTTGCCCTCCGCGATGTGGCAAAATTTCACGGAGGAACCGCAGGCGTATCGCTCCACCTCGCCGCAGCGGCCGAGCCAGGCCTCTGTGTCCTTGTCCATGTGGCTGCGCGAGACCGCGGCCGCGAGGCGCTCGGGCCCAGGCCGGGTGCGGATTGCTGCGCGCCCCTCGATATTGCCGTCGGCCCAGCGCATGGCCAGCCGCTCGGCGCCGTGGCCGGTCACGCCGCGCCATAAGATGCCCTGCGCCGGCGCGGCGATGATGCCGGCGATCGGCACGCCGCGCGTGGCAATGGCGAGATTGACGGTGAACTCGTCGCGGCCGGCGATGAACTCCTTGGTGCCGTCGAGCGGGTCGACGATGGCGAAACTCACCCCGAGATCGGCCGGTGCGCGGGAGACGCTCTCCTCGGCCACCACCGCGAGGCCCGGCAGCAGCCGGGCCAGACCCTCAATGATAACGGCCTCCGACGCCTCATCGGCGGCGGTCACCGGCGAGTGATCCGGCTTCAGCCGGCGCTCCACCTCACTGGACGGCTTCAACAATGTGGCGGCGGCGGCGCGGGCGACGATGGCCGTGAGACCATCGAGAAGCCGTTTCGCCGCTTCCGGCGCGATCTCAGGTGCGGCGGTGTACGCTGGCATGCCGGTCGGTTTCGTCCTTGGCGCTTGCTGCGGCTGCGGTGTATGGCCGTGATGGCCGCAGGCCGCGTCGATTCGCCTGTTTCGCGGCCCAGCGCAAGCCCAGCGGGAGATTGTCATTCATGTCCGGAAGTCCCATCGAAGCGCTCGACCTCGCCGCCCTGCTGTGCTCGCGCGTCTGCCACGACCTCATCAGTCCCGTCGGGGCCATCGTCAACGGCCTGGAAGTGATGGCCGAAGCCAAGGACGAGGAGACGCAGACCTTCGCCCTCGACCTCATCAAGAAGAGTGCCGGCACGGCCTCTGCCAAGCTGCAGTTCTGCCGCATCGCTTTCGGCGCGGCAGGCTCCGCCGGCGCTCAGATCGACAGCGGCGATGCCGAGAAGGTCGCCCGCGGCTTCCTCGAGGACGGCAAGACCACCATCGAGTGGACGCTGCCGCGGCTGCTGCTGCCCAAGAACCGGATAAAGCTGCTGCTTAACATGCTGTTGATCGCGCAGCAGGGCATCCCGCGCGGGGGCCGGCTGGTCATCGAGCCGGTCGGCGAGGGCGAGAGCATGGGTTTCAAGGTCAGTGCCACCGGCACCAATGCCAAGGTGCCGCCGAACGCGGCGCTGATCTCCGGCGAGACCGGGGAGGAGGCGCTCGACGCTCACCGTATCCAGCCCTTCTATGCCGGGCTACTCGCCAAGGCCTGCGGCCTGACCGCCTCGGCGGCGATGGAAGGCGACGTGGC
>DATCFB010000007.1:0-4186 GCA_036509755.1 Pseudolabrys sp.
TCGGCGCAATTGGGACGATGACGCTCGCGATCATGACGCGAGCGACTCTGGGTCATACCGGCCAGCCGCTATCCGCCAACTGGTTGACGCAGGTTGTTTATGCGCTGGTGCTCGCGGCCGCGGCCATTCGGATCGCGGCGGTGTTTTCGCCCGAATGGACGTTTGGACTGCTTCACTCGGCGGCGGCCTTCTGGATTGCTGCTTTCTGGGGCTTCGCTATCGGTTACGGTCCCTTGCTCTGGCGACGGCGGGTCAAATCGAGCGGCTGACGCCGCGGCGATCCGCCCCGTAACGCTGCGGTGTGGCAAAATTCAATTTCAGCGGCCCTCCCCAACACGCAGAAGGACCGACAATCAGACCGGCGTGGCTCGGAGGGGCTGAAGCTGTTCCCCGAGCGGCGTTCCGCCTTGGTGCCCTTTAACGTGCATGTCTGATATCTATATGATGATGCAATTGACATCATAATTGATGGATGATAATCAGATTACAATGAGGTCTCCCCCGTGATCACGGCTACACAAATGCGCGCTGCCCGTGCACTTCTGGGACTGGATCAACGGCATCTGGCGGAGATTTCGGGAGTGTCGTTGCCGACGGTTCAGCGCATGGAATCGAGCGATGGCACAGTCCGGGGGACGGTCGAGACACTGACCAAGATCGTCGAGGCCTTTGGCTCCGCCGGCGTGGAGTTGATCGGCGATGGGGCAACGAGCACGACCGGGGGGCGAGGCGTGCGCTTGAAAACTCCGAAATCTTCATCTGGGGCCTGAGACTTCCACCTGCGCTCGGCCCCATGCGTTAGCTTCTTTGAGAACCCCCGATGTCTGCCCAAATCCTTGCGCCGAGTTTCACAGAACTTTTTACCCCGAAGCTCGTCACGGTCTTGCGCGAGCACTACCGCTTTTCAGACCTGAAGGCTGACGCCATCTCGGGGCTCACGGTTGCGGTCGTGGCTTTGCCTTTGTCGATGGCCATCGCCATCGCCTCGGGGGTAACACCCGATCGCGGACTTTATACGTCGATCGTCGGCGGATTTATCGTTTCGGCATTCGGCGGCAGCCGCTTTCAGATCGGTGGGCCGGCCGGTGCATTCATCGTGCTTGTGGCCGCCACCGTTGCGCAGCATGGGGTCGATGGCCTCATCCTGGCGACCTTGATTTCCGGCTTCGTCCTGTCCGCCGTCGGCTTGCTCAGGCTCGGCACCTTCATCAAATTCATTCCGTATCCCGTCACGGTCGGCTTCACCGCCGGGATCGGAGTCATCATCTTTGCGAGCCAGATCAAAGAACTTCTGGGCTTGGCCCTGGAAAGCGAGCCGGGACCGCTCTTGCCGAAATTGTATGCGATCGGCGGTGCCTTGCCGACGGCAGATCCTTCAGCCTTGGGTCTGGCCGGACTTACCGTGGCGATCATCGCGGTAATTCGCCGCTGGCGACCCCATTGGCCCGCCTTCATCATCGCGGTGGCTGTACCCGCCGCAGCAGCGGTAATTCTTGGCTTGCCGGTCGCCACGATTGGGACCCGCTTCGGCGGCATTCCCGCAGCAATTCCGCTGCCGCACCTGCCTCTACTTACCCTGGAGCAGGTCATCGAAGTGCTGCCGTCGGCGCTCGCGTTCACGCTGCTCGGCTGTATCGAAAGTCTGCTCTCGGCAGTGGTGGCCGACTCGATGACTGGCCGCCGGCACCGCTCGAATTGCGAACTCGTCGCGCAAGGTCTCGCCAATATAGCGTCGGCGCTGTTTGGCGGGATTTGCGTGACCGGAAATATTGCGCGCACCGCGACGAACGTGCGCTCCGGAGCGAGGGGACCCGTGTCCGGCATGCTTCATTCGGCTTTCCTGCTCGCTTTCGTCCTGATCGCCGGCCCGCTCGCTTCATATATTCCGTTGGCGGCGCTCGCGGCCGTGCTCGCGGTGGTTGCTTGGAACATGGTCGAGCGACATGCGATCGCCGCCTTGCTACGCGCTTCGCGGGGCGAGACATTGGTCTGGCTGACCACGTTTGCGCTGACGATCTTTCGCGATCTGACGACGGGTATCTTTGCCGGCTTCAGCCTCGCTGCTCTGCTGTTTCTGCGTCGCATGGCGCAGGATGTCGCGATCGAACGTCCCTATGCCGGAGACCCGGAGGACAAGGCAGATCAGGGCCCCGGTCGGACTCCCTACGATCCGGCAATGGCCACAGATCCGGATGTAGTCGTCTATCGACTATCGGGCGCGCTCTTTTTCGGCGCCGCCGCGAGCGTCGGCGCCGTGCTCGACCGCGTCGTCGAACACCCCCGCGCCTATGTAATCGATGTTTCCGCCGTCCCGATGCTGGACAGCACTGCCGCCACGACGATGGAGGTTTTCGCCGCAAAAGCACGGCGACATGGTGCGGACGTCTATATCGCGGGCGCTGCTCGTCCGATCCGCCGGACCTTACTCAGCCACGGAGTGGGCCGTCCTCATGTCCGCTTCGCCGCGACTCTCGCGGAAGCAGTTAGATCGGCCAAGTCGCGCATTACAGCCGGACGTAGGGCGACACCTTAACTCGAAAGTGGTTGCGAAACGTGCGGCACCAATCTCACCACAAGCATTAGCGGGGCCGGGTCGCCGGCGCGAGGGTAGCTCCATGGCTGCGGTCGATCGCTCGCTTGTTGCCGCTATGCAGATCTTCGCCGGTATCGCCCCCGCCGAACTCGACGCCCTGCTGGCGCAAGCTCACTCGGCTCGCTACGCACGGAACACCGCCTTGTTCGGGCAGGGTTCAAAGGCGCATTCGTTCTTTCTCCTGTTGCATGGGCACGTGCGGGCCGCCAAGACGACGCCAACGGGCCAGCAAGTCGTCGTGCGCTATGTGACGCCCGGCGAGACGTTCGGAGTCGCCGTCGCGATCGGGCTATCGCATTATCCAGCCACCGCTACAGCGGTCGACGAGAGCGTGGCTCTCGCGTGGCCCTCTCCAACCTGGCCCCAGCTCGTTGAGAAGCATCCGGTGCTCGCTGGCAACACTCTGCAGGTCGTCGGCGCGCGGCTGCAAGAGAGCCACAGCCGCATCATTGAGATGTCGACCGAGCAGGTCGAGCGGCGTATCGCTCATGCATTATTGCGGTTGGTTCAACAGGCGGGACGCAAGGTCGAAGGCGGCATCAAGATCGGTTTTCCGATCAGTCGGCAGGACATCGCCGAAATGACGGGGACGACGTTGCACACGGTAAGTCGCATCCTCAGTAGCTGGGAGGGCCAAGGCTTAGTGGACGGCGGACGCCAACGGATCGTGCTGCGCGATCCGCATAAATTGTTTCGGTTGGCCGAAGATTGAACGGAGCCGGCGATTTGAGTTAGGTGATTGCGCTCTGCAGCGCGGCGACGAACCTGTCGAGATCCACACGGTGTTCGAGGTAGGAGTCCCTGATGCTGTGGAACGTGGCAATCGGACAGCCGACGCATTTCATGCGGAATTCGAGAAACACGCGGATCGTCTGCGGCCATCGCCGCATGATGGCGTCGACTGACTCATCGACATCGATCTCTGTCGGGCGTTGGAGAGTAGGCATTTGCCAGTTTTAATGGCGCGGTTCATACGCGTCTTTGCGACGGCGCAACCTCACGTAGGATGGGCGAATTCAGGCGCACGGGATTGCAGCCGGCGCTTCGCTGTCTTCCACTCTTGCCGCAGCGGCAGTTCTCGCCGTGTTTGATGCAGGACAAAGAGCTTTGCGCTCCGAAGCTCATACTTTTCGGGACTTACCGAGAAGGAGATAGAGCCATGAACATCAGCAGACGCATCGCCTTGCTTGGCGTAGCCGGCGCCGCCGGCGCAGCGGGATTGGCCGCTGTCTCATTCCCGTATGTTCGCGTTTGATGTACCCCAGTCATTGGCTGAGCCATTTGGCTCACGCAAGCAGACACACGGTCGGCCTTGCGGATCGTCAATCGGCCATGCGGGACTGCCTTGAGCAAATCGCTCTCAGGAGCGCACACAGACATCACTCGACCCTCCGCACCAATTGACACGAAACCACGCGGCCTTATGATATCTAACTAGGTAGTTAAGGACGGCCACGGGCGGTAAAGACGACGATGATCACCGGGACGACGCGCCTTTATGCCATTATCGGCGATCCAATCGAACACGTGCGTACGCCGATGGCGTTCAACGACTGGTTTGCGGCGCGCAACATCGATGCCGTTTGCCTGCCG
>DATCFB010000008.1:0-4516 GCA_036509755.1 Pseudolabrys sp.
TATGCTATCGACAGCGCAATCCTTTGAGCCGTCCGTCCGACCCCGTTCGGCGCCGTAAATCCGGCGCCTGGAGAATATGATGTCCCTGAGCCCGAAGACCGCGTCCAACAACCTCGATGCCTTCTTCTCCGCCCCGCTCGCCGAGACCGACCCCGAGGTCGCCGAGGCGATCGGCCTCGAACTCGGCCGCCAGCGCGACGAGATCGAGTTGATCGCGTCGGAGAACATTGTGTCGCGCGCGGTGCTGGAGGCGCAGGGCTCGGTCCTGACCAACAAATATGCCGAGGGCCTGCCGGGCCGGCGCTATTACGGCGGCTGCC
This sequence comes from Pseudolabrys sp., assembly GCA_036509755.1. Lineage (GTDB taxonomy): Bacteria > Pseudomonadota > Alphaproteobacteria > Rhizobiales > Xanthobacteraceae > Pseudolabrys. The sequence goes on from DATCFB010000008.1 coordinate 321, forward strand.
AGTTCGTCGACGTCGCCGAGCGGCTCGCGATCGAGCGCGTCACCAGATTGTTCGGCTGCAAGTTCGCCAATGTGCAGCCGCACTCGGGCGCGTCGGCCAACGCGGAAGTCTTCTTCGCGCTGATGCAGCCCGGCGACACGTTCATGGGATTGAACCTCGCCGCCGGGGGGCATCTGAGCCACGGCATGGCGATCAACATGTCGGGCAAATGGTTCAAGCCGGTGCCGTACAATGTGCGGCGCGAGGACCAGCGCATCGACATGGACGAGATGGCCATCCTCGCGCGCGAGCACCGGCCGAAGCTGATCATCGCCGGCGGTTCAGCCTATCCGCGCATCATCGACTTCAAGCGCTTCCGCGAGATCTGCGACGAAGTCGGCGCTTACCTGATGGTAGACATGGCGCATTTCGCCGGTCTCGTGGCGGGCGGCGCGCATCCTTCGCCGTTCCCGCATGCGCATGTCGTCACCACCACGACGCACAAGACGCTGCGCGGCCCGCGCGGCGGCGTGATCCTCTCCGACGACGAGGAGATCGCCAAGAAGATCAATTCGGCGGTGTTTCCCGGCATGCAGGGCGGGCCGCTGATGCACGTCATCGCCGCCAAGGCCGTTGCCTTCGGCGAGGCGCTGCGGCCGAGCTTCAAGGTCTATGCCAAGAACGTGGTCGAGAACGCCAGAGCGCTCGCTGAGAATTTAAGGTCGCACGGGCTCGACATCGTGTCCGGCGGCACCGATACGCATCTGATGCTGGTCGACCTGCGGCCCAAGCGGCTCACCGGCAAGGTCGCCGAGTTGGCGCTCGGCCGCGCCCACATCACCTGCAACAAGAACGGCATCCCGTTCGATCCGGAGAAACCGACCGTCACATCCGGCATCCGGCTCGGCACTCCGGCGGGCACGACGCGCGGCTTCGGCGTCGCCGAATTCCAGGCGATCGGCGACATGATCGTCGAGGTGCTTGATGTCCTGTCGCAGAAGCACGCCGAAGAAGACTCGTTGATCGAAGCCAAGGTGCGCGACAAGGCGACGGCGCTGCTCAAGCGCTTTCCGATTTATCAGTGAGCGCGTGTGCCGCACATTCAGCGTCATGCCCGGCCTTGTGCCCGGAGCGCCGGCAAAGACAACGTGGATGGCCGGGACAAACCCGGCCATGATGGGCAAAGAGGGTAGGGGGATCAGTCATGCGCTGCCCGAGTTGCGCTAGCCTCGATACGCAGGTGAAGGATTCGCGGCCGACGGAAGATTCCGCGGCCATCCGCCGCCGTCGCGTCTGTCTCACGTGCAATTTCCGCTTCACCACATTCGAGCGCGTGCAGTTGCGTGAGCTCACTGTCATTAAGCGCAATGGCCGGCGCGTGCCGTTCGACCGCGACAAGCTGCTGCGCTCGGTGCAGATCGCCCTGCGCAAGCGGCCGGTCGATCCCGAGCGCGTCGAACAGATGGTGTCGAAGGTGGTGCGCGAACTGGAAAGTCTTGGCGAAAACGAGGTCACGTCGGAGACGATCGGCGAGGCGGTGATGGAGCAGCTGCGCGACGTCGACGACGTCGCCTATGTCCGCTTCGCCTCCGTTTACAAGAATTTCCGCGAGGCCAAGGACTTCGAGACCGCGCTGGCGGAGCTTTCCGACGACGCGAAGCCGGAAGCCAGCGCTCAGAAATGACAGACGAAGCGACCCAATCCGCCCCGGTCTTCACGCCGGACGACGTCCGTTTCATGCGGCTCGCGCTCGATCTCGGCCGCCGCGGTCTCGGCCGGACCGCGCCGAATCCGGCGGTGGGCGCGGTCATCGTCAAGGACGGCGTCATCCTCGGCCGCGGTTGGACGCAGGACGGCGGCCGTCCGCATGCCGAGGTCGAGGCGATCAAGCGTGCCGGGCGCGCGGCGCGCGGCGCCACATTGTACGTGACGCTCGAGCCGTGCTCGCATCAGGGCCAGACGCCGCCTTGCGCCGATGCGGTGATCAAGGCCGGCATCGCCCGCGTCGTCTCTCCGATGGAGGACCCGAACCCGGAGGTGGCGGGGCAGGGTCATGCGCGGCTGCGCGAGAAGAAGATCGCGGTCGACATCGGCCTGCTTGCGGACGAAGCGCGCCACGTGCATGCGGGGCATATCGCTCGCGTCACGCAAAGCCGCCCGCATGTGCTGATCAAGCTCGCGGTCTCCGCCGACGGCAAGGCCGGGCTCGCCGGCCGCAAGCCAACCCCGATCACCGGCGATGAGGCGCGTGCGCGGGTCTTCCAGATGCGGGCGCAGAACGACGCCATCCTGGTCGGCATCGGCACCGTGCTCGCCGACAATCCGCAATTGACCTGCCGCCTGCCGGGCATGCTCGCGCGCTCGCCGGTCCGTGTCGTGCTCGATGCGCAGCTGCGCACGCCGCTGTCGCTGTCGGTAATTTCGACCGTGCGCGAATTTCCAACCTGGGTGTTCTGCTCGGCGAAGGCCTCTGAGATGGCCGCGGACATCTTGCAGCAGAAGGGCGTGCGCGTGTTCCGCGTCGCCGAAACGGACGGCAGGCTCGATCTCGACGCCGTGCTCAAGACGCTCAATGGCGAAGGCATCACCCGGCTGATGGTCGAGGGCGGGCCGACGATTGTGGCGAGCTTCGTTGCGGCGGGTCTCGCCGACGAAGTCGCGCTGCTGCACGGCGCCAAGGCGATCGGCGCGGACGGCATCGATCCGCTCGCGGGCATGCCGCTCGACGCGGTGACCGATGGCATGACTTTGCTCGAGAGCGAGATGCTCGGCGCCGACACGCTCGAACTTTACGGGCGCGCCTGATGTTCACCGGCATCGTCACCGATCTCGGCGAGGTGCGCTCGATCAAGGCGCGGGCCAACAACCTGCACCGCATCACGCTCTACACGCGTTATCCGCGCGCCGATCTCGTCGAAGGGGCATCGGTCGCCTGCTCCGGCGTCTGCCTGACCGTGGTCGATACCGGCGAGGAGGACGGCCGTGCCTGGTTCGCGGTCGATGCCGCCGACGAGACTTTGCGCGTCACCGGCGTTGGCGCGTGGCGGCACGGCACGCGCGTCAATCTCGAACGGCCGCTCAAGGTCGGTGACGAACTCGGCGGGCATATCGTCGCCGGCCATGTCGACGGCCTTGCCCGTGTCGTCGCGCGCGAGGACATGACCGACATGGCGCGCTTCACGCTGCGCGCGCCGCACGAGCTTACGCACTTCATCGCGGCCAAAGGCTCGGTCACGCTCGACGGCGTGTCGCTCACCGTCAACGATGTCGCCGGCGACGACTTCACCGTGCTGATCATCCCGCACACGCTCAAGGTAACGTCGCTCGGCGCGCTGAAAGCGGGCGACGACGTCAATCTCGAAATCGACACCATGGCGCGCTACGCCGCGCGGCTGATGGAAACCAAATAGCGGTTAACGCCGGGCGGGATCGTGCGCCGGTGTTTGGCCTTGTTCGCGCCTCTGCTGCTTGCTACGACCCGCCCGCGATCAGGACCCATTGCATGGCCAAAAAACGAACGAGCAGCGCGAAAGCCCCGCCGAAAAGCGCCGGCAAGAGTGCGCCCAAAGGCGCGGCGAAGAGCGAGAGCCTGCACATGCTCATCGTCGAGGCCCGCTACTATATGGGCATCGCCGACGAACTCCTGACCGGCGCCAAGAAGACGCTCGACGAGGCCGGCGCCACTTATGACATCATCACGGTGCCGGGCGCGCTCGAGATACCGGCCGCGATCGCCATGGCCGTTTCCGCCGCCGAGCGACGCAACCGGCCCTATGACGGCGTGGTCGCGCTCGGCTGCGTCATCCAGGGCGAGACCTATCATTTCGACATCGTGTCGAACGAATCCGCGCGCGGCTTGATGCAGCTTGCCCTCGACCGCGCACTTCCGCTCGGCAACGGCATTCTCACCGTGGACAACGAGCAGCAGGCGAAGGCGCGCCTTGGCGGCGATCACGGTCACAAGGGCGTCGATGCGGCGCGCGCCGCGCTGGTGATGGCGCGGTTGAAGCTTAGCCTGAAAGGCAAATGATGGCGCGCGACGCCAAACGCGACGACAAGGAGGCGCGCAAGGCGAACAAGCGCGGCGCCGCTCGGCTCGCCGCGGTGCAGGCGCTCTATCAAATGGATCTCGCCGGCACCGGGCTGAACGAGATTCTCGCGGAATTCGAAAGCCATTGGCTCGGCCGCGAGGTCGAGGGCGCGCAATATCTGCCGGC
>DATCFB010000009.1:0-27110 GCA_036509755.1 Pseudolabrys sp.
GCGCGCGGGGTTGCGCACCGGCGACGCGAAATTCTACGAGCTGGTCGAGCATTCCCTCGAGCGGATGTGCGAGGGCGGCATCTACGATCATCTCGGCGGCGGCTTCTCGCGCTACTCGGTGGACGAGCGCTGGCTGGCGCCGCATTTCGAGAAGATGCTGTACGACAATGCGCAGTTGCTCGAATTGCTGGCGCTCGCTTGGCAGCAGGGCGGGACGCCGCTCTTCGCCGCGCGCGCGCGCGAAACGGTCGCGTGGCTCCGGCGTGAGATGACGACGGCGGACGGCGCGTTTTGCGCCTCGCTTGACGCCGACTCCGAAGGCGAGGAGGGCAAATTCTACGTCTGGTCCAAGAACGAGATCATCGAACTGATCGGGCCCGAGGCGGCGGAGTTCTTCGCCCGGCATTACAACGTGACCGACGAAGGCAATTTCGAGGGCCACACCATTCTCAATCGGCTGCAAAGCGTGCCGCGCTCAGCCGATGACGAGGCGCGGCTGGCGGCGCTGCGGGCGATCCTGCTCGACGCGCGTTCAGCGCGCGTGCGGCCTGGTCTCGACGACAAGGCGCTCGCCGACTGGAACGGCTTGATGATCGCCGCGCTCGTCAATGCGAGCATCATCTTCGATGAGCCCGACTGGATGGCAATCGCCAAGCGCGCCTTCGATTTCATTGCGCGTGCGATGACGCGCGGCGACCGGCTCGGGCATTCCTATCGTGACGGCAAGCTCTTGCTGCCGGGGCTCGCATCGGACTACGGGGCGATGATCCGCGCCGCGCTGGCTTTGTACGAGGCGACAGGTGAACGCGCCTATCTCGACCGCGCGCTGGTCTGGCAGCAGGCGTTCGACGCGCATTACAGCGACGCCGAGACCGGCGCCTATTACCTCGCTGCCGACGACGCCTCGGACCTGTTGCTGCGGCCGCACGCGACGGCCGACGACGCCATTCCCAACGCCAATTCGCTTGCGGCCGGCAACCTGGTGCGGCTCGCAGTGCTCGCCGGCGACGATGCCTTCCGCGCGCGTGCCGATCGGCTGATCGAGTACATCCTGTCGGCGGATGCGCGCAATCTGTTCGGTCACGTCGTGCTGCTCAACGCGCTCGACCTGCGGCTCACCGGCGCCGAGATCGTCGCTGCCGGACCGGACGCGGAGCGTTTCGCGCAGGCCGCGCTCAAGCTGCCTTTCACCGGCCGCATCGTATTGCGCGCGGCGAGCGCCGCCGATCTCGCCGCCTCGCATCCGGCGCAGAAGAAGCTGAAAGCCATCACCGGCAGCGCCGCCTTCGTCTGCGTCGGCCAACGCTGCTCGCTGCCGGTCACGGAGCCGGACAAAATCATGGGGGCGGTCGCCGCCATGCGCGGGGCTTGATCCCGCCGTACATCGGCGCAGAATTACGCGAGTCGTTTCGACCGGGGGCGGCGGAGAACCGGGAGACACTCAATGCGACGTGCGATGGTTGCGATCGGCGCCGGACTCGTGCTCGGCCTGAGCACTCTGGCCCCGAGCATGGCGGCGGAACTGCCCGCTCCGAACGCATCGGCCGGCACCACGGCTGCGCCGACCGTCTCGGCGGGCGGGCCGGAATGGTGTGGCTTCCACAACAAGGCTGGCGATCGCGTGCGTTGCGGCTATTCCAGCGAGAACGACTGCAAGCAGGCGCTCGGCGAGCCCGACGCGATCTGCATCGTCGATCCGTATCTCACCGAGAATCGGCGCTCCGAAGTGAACGGTTAAGCGGCAGAACCGCCGTTGTCATGGCCGGGCTTGTCCCGGCGATGACAGCCAAACGGCGCTATGCGCCTAAGTGAGACCGCCGATACAAAGGCCGGCCAAAACAATTGAGAGAAATCCAAGATGCAAAAACGGCCGGGCTTTGCGACCCGGCCATTTGAACTTTGGTGCGCGGCGATCCGCTTACGTATTCATGCTCTCGAAGAACTCGCCATTCGTCTTGGTGTTGCGCAGCTTGTCGAGCAGGAAGTCGATCGCGTCCATCGTCCCCATCGGATTGAGGATGCGGCGCAGCACGTACATCTTCTTGAGCACGGCCGGATCGGTGAGCAGCTCTTCCTTGCGCGTGCCGGAGCGCGTGATGTCGATCGCCGGGAAGGTGCGCTTGTCGGCCACCTTGCGGTCGAGAATGAGCTCGGAGTTGCCCGTGCCCTTGAACTCCTCGAAGATCACTTCGTCCATGCGGCTGCCCGTGTCGATCAGCGCGGTGGCGATGATGGTCAGCGAGCCGCCTTCCTCGATGTTACGCGCGGCGCCGAAGAAACGCTTCGGCCGCTGAAGTGCGTTGGCGTCGACGCCGCCGGTCAGCACCTTGCCGGAGGAAGGCACGACGGTGTTGTAAGCGCGGCCGAGGCGTGTGATCGAATCGAGCAGGATGACGACGTCGCGCTGGTGTTCGACCAGGCGTTTGGCCTTTTCGATGACCATTTCGGCGACGGCGACGTGCCGCGAGGCCGGCTCGTCGAAGGTCGAGGAGACGACCTCGCCCTTTACCGAGCGCTGCATGTCGGTCACTTCCTCAGGCCGCTCGTCGATGAGCAGCACGATGAGATAGCACTCGGGATGGTTGGCGCTGATCGCGTGGGCGATGTTCTGCAACAGCACGGTCTTGCCGGTGCGCGGCGGCGACACGATCAGCGCGCGCTGGCCCTTGCCGATCGGTGAGACGATGTCGATGACGCGCGCCGAGAGATCCTTCTTGGTCGGATCCTCGTGTTCCATCTTCAGCCGCTGTTCGGGATAGAGCGGCGTCAGGTTGTCGAAGTTGACCTTGTGGCGCGCCTTCTCCGGGTCTTCGAAGTTGATCGTGTTGACCTTGAGCAGCGCGAAATAACGTTCACCTTCCTTCGGCGAGCGGATGTGGCCTTCGACCGTGTCTCCGGTGCGCAGGCCGAATCGGCGGATCTGCGAGGGCGAGACGTAGATGTCGTCGGGGCCGGAGAGGTAGTTCGATTCAGGAGAGCGAAGGAATCCGAATCCATCGGAAAGAACTTCGACGACACCCTCACCGATGATGTCGATCTCCTGCTGCGCGAGCTGCTTCAAGATCGCGAACATCAGCTCCTGCTTGCGCAGCGTGCTGGCGTTTTCGACCTGGTGCTCTTCGGCGAAGGCGACGAGTTCGGGGGGTGTCTTGGACTTAAGGTCCTGTAACTTAGTTTCCCGCATGGGGCGCATTGGTCCTGTGGAGAGGTCCGGCGGCCGGATAAAAATGGGGGCCGCCTTGGAACGAGAGTCTGGGGGTCGCAGGTCTGGATTGATCGGGGGCGCTTAGGGGAAGGTCCCGGGGCCCGATGCTGCGGCCGGTCCCGATACGCTCGGTTCCGGAACGCGACGGCATCCGCCTACGTTCGGAGGGATATGATCAACATATGTTGAACCGCGATTTTGCGCAAGGGGACGCAACAGGGCTGGTGTGAAGACGTCGCGTCAATGCGCGACCGGCGTTGCCTTTCACGGCAAGGGAGGAATCAGCGTCGCGCCCTAGAACGGCTTCACCACCGCCAGAATGACGATGGCGATCATCAAGAGCGTCGGTATCTCATTGGAGATTCTGAAGAATTTCTGCGAGCGTTGGTTTCGGTCGCGGGCGAAATCGACCTGCCAGCGGCGCATCAAGCCGTGCAGGGCGCTGAGCACGAGGACCAGCACCAGTTTGGCGTGAAGCCAGCCGGCGGCCTTGAAGGCGTCCAGGCCCATCGCCCAGATCATTGCCAGCCCAAACAGCCAGGTGGCGATCATCGCCGGCATCATGATGAAGCGGAGAAGACGCCTCTCCATGACTTTGAACGTCTCCGACTGTTCGGAGCCGGGCGTCACCGCCGCGTGATAGACGAACAGCCGCGGCAGATAGAGCAGCCCGGCCATCCACGAGATGACCGCGATAATGTGCAGGGCCTTGAGCCAGAGGTACATGGGCAGCCCTCATCCCTGCCCCGGAAGGGGAGGGTGGCCGCCGAAGGCGGCCGGGTGGGGGTTTCTCTCACGCAGCGCAGCGTAAATGCTCTCAAGGACTCCTGCCAGATTTCGGTCGACGTCGCTATTCCAGAAACGAAGAACGAGGAAACCGCCATCGATCAGCTTGCGATCGCGGCGACGATCGCTTTCTTCATGCGATTCGTGATTGTGCTGCCCACCGTCAATTTCAACAGCCAATAGATGTTTGGCGCAGACGAAATCCACGACGTAACCAGGCGCGCGGCGCCTGACGACGGAAATGGTAGCCCTGTGCTCGCCATGAGCGGAGGTGATTCCAGTTTTTCACCTCCTGCGGCGTCATCATCTTCCGGAGATGCCTGGCAATTTGGTTTGCCATTCCCCCACCCGGCTCGCTTCGCTCACCACCCTCCCCCTGCGGGGGAGGGATAAGACACAACTACCCCCTGACGCGCTTCAGCATGCGCTCGACATTTGCAATCGGCGTCGGCGGCAGGATGCCGTGGCCGAGATTGAAGATAAACGGCCCCGCGGCGAGCGCCTGCAACACCGCGTCGATCTCACGATCGAGCGCATCGCCGCCGGCGAGCAACGCCAGCGGATCGACATTGCCCTGCACCGGTTTCAAGGGCTGGATGCGGTCGCGGGCGTAGATCAGTCCTTGCGTCCAGTCGAGGCCGACCGCGTCGACACCGGTCTCCTCGACGTAGCGCAAGAGTTTCGCGCCGACGCCGCGCGGGAACCCGATGATCTTCGCACCCTTCACCTGCGCGCGCACGCCGGCGACGATTCGCCGCGTCGGCGCGATCGACCAGCGATCGAATTCGCTGTGTGACAACACACCTGCCCAGGTGTCGAAGATCTGCACGCATTCGGCACCGGCTCTCAATTGCCCGACGAGATATTCGATCGAAGCCTCGACAAGGCGATCGATCAGCAGCGCAAAAGTTTCCGGCTCGCGATAGGCCAGCATGCGCGCCGGCGCCTGGTCCGGGGTGCCTTCGCCTGCGACCATATAGGTCGCGACCGTCCACGGCGCGCCGCAAAAGCCGATCAGCGTCGTCTTGGCATCGAGCGCCTTGCGCACGCGCCGCACCGTCTCGAACACCGGAGCCACAATTGTCGCATCGATGCGGGGCGCAAGGCGCTTGACCCCGTCTGCGTCGATCAGCGGGTCGAGCTTCGGTCCTTCGCCGGCAAGGAACTCGACCTTGCGTCCGAGCGCCAGCGGCACCACCAGAATATCGGAGAACAGGATCGCGGCATCGAAACCGAAGCGTCGCACCGGCTGCAGCGTGACCTCGGCCGCGAGCTCCGGGTTAAAGCAGAGATCGAGAAAGCCGCCCGCCTTCTCACGCAGAGCGCGGTACTCAGGCAGATAACGTCCCGCCTGACGCATCAGCCACACCGGAGGAATCGCCTGCCGCTCGCCTGCAAGCGCGCGCAGCAACGGCTTTATCCCCACGGCAGAGCCGATCCCGTCTTCACTCATCCAGACTCTCTTTATCTTAACTGTAGTGTTTATTAGGCGGTTGATTTGACTCATGCCTGCCGGTCAACAGTCTGTCCACTGGGCCGGCCTCGACGATTCAGAATCAATGGCAATCCGCGCCGGAAGCATCCACAGCGATACAGGGGCTTTGACAGGGCTTTTGTGCCGATATCCACGCGTATCCCCAGGCCTCTATCCACATGCCGCGGCGATGCGGCTGTCGCGGTGCCCGCGCGCTCCCCACTGACGGAATGTGGAGAGAGCAAGGACAGAATCGAACTGTTGGCTTGCCTCTGGCGTCCAAAGGTGGCCTCCTCCCCACCTGTCCACACGCGATACCTTCGTTATCCATGGCCGATACAGGTTATTTCCATCTTCATCTCGTCTCCGACGCGACCGGCGAAACGCTGATTACCGTCGCGCGCGCTGCGGCCGCGCAATACGCCAATGTATCGCCGGTCGAGCATCTGTATCCGATGGTGCGCTCGAAGAAGCAGCTCGACCAGGTGCTGGCCGAGATCACCGAATCGCCCGGGCTCGTGCTCTACACGCTGCTCGAAGAGGATCTGATCGGGCTCCTCGAGAACAAGTGCCGCGAGCTCGGCCTGCCCTGCATGTCGGTGCTGGGGCCGATCCTGCGCCTGTTCCAGTCTTATCTCGGCGCTGAGACGATCCACCGCGTCGGCGCGCAGCACGTTCTCAACGCCGAATATTTCCAGCGTATCGACGCCCTCAACTACACGATGATGCATGACGACGGCCAGCATCCGGAAGGCTTGCAGGAAGCCGACGTTGTGTTGATCGGCGTGTCGCGCACATCGAAGACGCCGACCTCGATCTATCTCGCCAACCGCGGCGTCAAGACCGGCAATGTGCCGCTGGTGCCCGGCGTGCCGCTGGCGCCGCAGGTCGAGTTGCTTGCGCGGCCTCTTGTCGTCGGCCTTTATGCCAGCCCCGAGCGCATCGTGCAGATCCGCGAGAACCGGCTGCTCGGGCTCAATGCGCATCGCGACGACGACCAGTACATCGACAAGGCGGCGGTGGCCGAGGAAATTTCGGCTTCGCGGCGGCTATGCGCGCGCCGCAGTTGGCCAATGATCGACGTGACGCGGCGCTCGATCGAGGAGACCGCCGCCGCGGTGATGCGGCTTCTCACCGAGCGCCGCCGCGCGCCGGGAGCTTGATCATGCCGCTCTGGCTCGCCACGCAACCCCTTGTGCTCGCGTCCAGGAGCGACATCCGCGGCAAGGTTCTCGCCGCCGCGGGGCTGCGTTTTGAAATTCGTCCGGCGCAGGTCGACGAGCGTGCAGTGGAAGCCGCAGCAAAACCCGAAGACGCCTCTGGCGCGGCACGCATTCTGGCGCGGGCCAAGGCGGAAGCCGTTTCGGCGAACATGCCGGACCGTCCGGTGCTCGGCGCCGATCAGACCTTGGCCCTCGGCGTCCATCGCTTCACCAAGCCGAAAGATCGCGCCGAGGCGCTCACACAATTGCAGGCCCTGCGGGGCCGCACGCATGAACTGCATTCGGCGCTGGCGCTGGTGCGCGACGGCAACGTGCTATTCCAATGCGTCGAGACGGCGCGGCTAGCCATGCGCGATTTGTCCGATCGCTTCCTCGAGGACTATCTCGACATGGCCGGCGACCTGGCGCTGTCGAGCGTCGGCGCCTACCAGCTCGAAAGCATCGGCGTGCATCTGTTCGAGCATATCGAAGGCGATTACTTCACCATCCTCGGCCTGCCGCTTTTGCCGCTGCTCGCGTATCTACGCGGCGCGGGATTCGTGGATGGCTGACGATGTTCATCCTCGGCCTCACCGGATCGGTCGGCATGGGCAAGTCGACGACGGCTAAGATGTTCGCCGACGAAGGCGTTCCGGTGCACGACGCCGACGCGGCCGTGCATGCTCTCTACGAAGGTGAAGCGGTCGCGCCGGTCGAGGCCGAGTTCCCCGGCACGACCGCGAAGGGCAAGGTCGACCGCGCCCAGCTTGGCGAGCGGGTGATCGGCCACCCGGAGGAGATGCTCAAGCTCGAGCGGATCGTGCATCCGCTGGTCGCCAAAGCGCGCGACGCGTTCCTGGCCGAAGCCGAAAAGCGCGGCGCTCACATCGCGGTGCTCGACATCCCGCTGCTGTACGAGACCGGCGGCGAGGCATTGTGCGATGCCGTCGTGGTGGTTTCCGCGCCGGCGGACATGCAGCGGCAGCGCGTCCTCGATCGGCCGGACATGACGGAGGCGAAATTCGCGGCGATCCTCGCCAAGCAGATGCCTGACGTCGAAAAGCGCGCCCGCGCCGATTTCGTGGTGGATACGTCGCAGGGCTTCGACGCCGCACGGGCGCAGGTGCGTGATATTCTCGCGCGGGTGAGTAGAATGGCGAATCGCCAGCGGTAACGGCAGAACATGCGCGAGATTGTGCTCGACACCGAAACGACCGGCCTGAGCCCCGAACATGGGCATCGCGTCGTCGAGCTCGGCTGCGTCGAGCTGCTCAACCGCATTCCGACCGGCGCGACGTTCCACGCCTATCTCAATCCCGATCGCGACATGCCGGCGGAGGCTTTCGCCGTGCACGGGCTGTCGGCCGAGTTCCTCAAGGACAAGCCGCGCTTTACCGAAGTTGTCGACGATTTCCTCGCCTTCATCGGCGACGCGCCCTTGGTCGCGCATAATGCCGGCTTCGACTACGGCTTCATCTGCCATGAGCTCAAGCGCGCAGCGCGCGCCGAACTGATGCGCGATCGCGTCGTCGATACGCTGATGCTGGCGCGGCGCCGGCACGCCGCCGGCCCGTACAGCCTCGATGCACTGTGCACGCGCTACGGCATCGACAATTCCCGCCGCACCAAACACGGCGCGTTGCTCGACGCCGAGATCCTCGCCGAAGTCTATCTCGAATTGATTGGCGGCCGGCAGGCGCAGCTTGGGCTGGCCGAGACCGTCGAAATTCGCGTCGGCGGCGACGGCGGGATCGCGATCCGCACGCGGCCGGCGCCGCTTGCCGTGCGTCTCAGCGATGCCGAGCGCGAGGCGCATGCGGCCTTCATCGCCACATTGGGCGACGCCGCGATCTGGCTGAGCTATTCAGCGGATAAGTGATCGGCGTTGGGCGATCAGGCCATCGCCTGGCTGGCCTGTGTCTGCTCCATCTTCTGCCGATAGAGCGCGACGAAATCGAACGGATCGAGCAGCAGCGGCGGGAAGCCGCCGTTACGCACCGCGTTGGCGACGATCTCGCGCGCGAACGGGAATAGCAGGCGCGGGCATTCGATCAGCACCACCGCGTTGAGGCTCTCCTGCGGCACGTTCTGCACGCGGAACACGCCGGCGAAGGTCAGCTCGAACGCGAACAACAGGTTCTGCTCGTGCTCGGCCTTGCCCTCGAGGCGCAGCGAGACCTCGACATCGGTCTCGCCGAGCGGACGCGCCTCGACATTGATCTGGATGCTGATCTGCGGCTGCTGGCCCGGCATCAGCGACTGCGGCGCGTTCGGATTCTCGAACGAGAAATCCTTGACGTACTGCGCCAAAACGCTGAGCTGCGGCGGGGTGGGCTCCGGGGAGCCGCCGTTGGTGGTCGACATGAAATCTCCTAGGCGGTGCGGCGGTTCGCTAACACAGGCCCCCGCAGCGAACAAGGACGGCTCGGTCCGGAGGAATTAACGCCCGTCGTGATGGTTACGGCGGTCCGGAAGCTCCGGATCAGGCACGCGCCGCCACTGCTCCGGCTCAAGATCGACCACGCCGTCAGCAGGCCGCGCGGCGCTTGGCCGCATTCCAGCCGCTCCGAACAGCGCCCGGCGCAACGGTGGAACGAGAAGGCACAGGCCGATCACATCGGTGATGAAGCCCGGAATGAGCAGCAGGACACCGGCGAGCAAAAGGAGGCCACCGGTACCGTCGGCCTGCAACGTGCTGAAGTTGCCCTGGGCCATCGCGACCCGGATACGGGACACGTGGCTGCCGCCGGCGTGCCGCAGCAGCATCATGCCGGCGAAGGAGCCGAGCAGAACGAGACCGAAAGCCCGCCCGAAGCCGATCGCCACCGCCACGGCGATGAACACCGCCAGTTCCATGAACGGCAGCATCAACAGGGCCGTCAACATCCAGCGCGCAAGCCTCATCGCTTCCTCATCTGGGCACGGAATTGCGGCAAACCCGCGTGTTGTGGCGGCTGTGCCGCAAATCGTCTATTGTCCGCCCGACAGGGGGGTCGGGCGATGGCTCCCCGGCCTATGGATCGGCGCCGTCAGCCGCTTACATAATACGGGTGGACCGGGTTGCCACGCCGTTCCGCCGAGGACCGGGCCACTTGGGCCAGGCCCGTCACGGTAGCCGAAAGCATGCAAAACGTGTTCGACATCTACACCATCATCTTCCTGGCGCTCGCGGTATTCATTTTCCTGCGGCTGCGCAGCGTGCTGGGCCAGCGCACCGGACGGGAACGCCCGCCTTACGATCCCTATTCGGCGCGCGAGCCGGCGCGGCCGGCGACCGAGAAGGTCGTGGCGCTGCCGCCACGGCCGCCCGGGCAGATCGCTGCGCCGAAGCCCGCGGAGACCCCCGAGTCCGCCGCTGCTGTCGATCCCGCGGCGCGTTGGAAGGGCATCGCCGAGCCGGGCTCGCCGGTGGCCGTCGCGCTCGATTCCATCGCCGCCGCCGATACCAGCTTTGACGCCAAGCATTTCATGACCGGCGCCAGCTCCGCCTACGAGACGATCGTCACCGCTTTCGCCGAGGGCGACCGGCGCGCGCTCAAGAACCTGTTGTCGCGCGACGTCTATGACGGCTTCGACGGCGCCATCGCCGAGCGCGAGAAGCGCGGCGAGACTGTCGAGACGCGCTTCGTCTCGACCGACAGCGCCGACATCACCGCTGCGGAATTGCGGGCGCGCACGGCGCAGTTGACCATGCGCTTCCACTCCAAGCTCATCACCGCGACGCGCGACAAGGACGGCAACGTCATCGACGGCAGTGCCGATCGTGTCACCGACATCACCGACGTGTGGACATTCGCGCGCGACGTGACCTCGCGCGATCCCAACTGGAAGCTGGTCGCGACGGAAGCCGGGCACTAGGGACATGCGGGGAGGGGGGCTCGCTCTCGCAGTGATTGCGGCGCTGACCGCGCCGGCCTTGGCGCGCGAGGTGCCGATGACGCTGCGCCACGCGCATGTGGTGCCGCTTACCTTTGCCGACTTGAAGGGCTGGCGCGAGGACGATCACCTCGCCGCCTTCAAGAGCTTCATGAAAAGCTGCAACGCCATCCTCCAGGGATCGAAGGCGACACGCCGCAAGCGGCCGATGTTCGGCGGCCTGTTCATCGCCTGCGAGGAGGCCAAGAAGATCGACGGATCGAGCGCCGCCGCCGCGCGCAGCTTCTTCGAGACCAATTTCAAGCCGATGCGCGTCGCCAAGGCGGGCGACGTCGATGGTTTCTACACCGGCTATTACGAGACCGAGGTCGAAGGCTCACTGACGAAGACGGCGGAATTCAAGGTGCCGTTCTATCGCATCCCGTCGAAATTCAGCGGCCGCAGCAAGGTGTTCGGCCAATACGGCCGCGCCGAGATCGAGAAGGGTGCGCTCGCCGGCA
Source organism: Pseudolabrys sp. (assembly GCA_036509755.1). Taxonomy (GTDB): domain Bacteria; phylum Pseudomonadota; class Alphaproteobacteria; order Rhizobiales; family Xanthobacteraceae; genus Pseudolabrys. The sequence continues at coordinate 11,044 of DATCFB010000009.1, forward strand.
AGGGCCTCGAACTTTGCTGGGTAAAAGACCCGATCGACGTGTTCTTTGCGCAGATCCAAGGCTCGACGCGCGTGAAACTCGCCGACGGCACACTGCTTCGCCTCAACTACATCGCCTCGAACGGCCAGAAATATTATCCCGTCGGCAGAGATCTCATCGACCGCGGTATCGTCGCGCGGCAGGACATGTCGATGGACCGCATCCGCCAGTGGATGGAGGCCAACCCGGCCGAGGCCAAGGAGTTGCGGGAGAAGAACCGCTCCTATGTTTTCTTTGAAAAGACGCCGCTCTCGCCGAAGACGCAGATCGTCGGCGCGCAGGGCGTACCGCTGACGCCGCTGCGCTCGGTTGCGGTCGACAAATCGCTGCATGTCTACGGCACGCCGATCTGGATCGACGCCAACCTGCCGCTCGAGAGTGAAGAGCCGTCGACGCCGTTCCGGCATCTCGTCATCGCTCAGGACACCGGCTCGGCGATCGTCGGCCCGGCCCGCGCCGACATTTTCTTCGGCGCCGGCAGCGGCGTCGAGCACATCGCCGGCCGGCTCAAGGACCACGGCGAGTTCGTGATGCTGGTGCCGCAGTCGGTGGCACTGAAGGGCGACAGCGGTCCGCCGGATATTCCGCTGCCGCCGGCACGTCCGGCCGAGATCGCCACGCGCACCGCGGCTGCGCTCGCCGCGCCGCAGTGAGGCATGGCCTCCCGCGACGGCAAGCGCCGCATTCTCTCCTATGACGAGCGTGTTCTGTGGACGACGGTGATCAAATCCGTCGCGCCGATGCACGGCGCCTTGCCTGAGATCGAGGAGGCGTCCCCGCCCCGGGAAATGCCGGCGCCGAAACGTGTTTCCCGTCCGCACATGCCGGTAGAGCCGCCGCCGTCTCCGGCCAAGCCGTCGCCACCGCCTTTGACGCCGCTCGGCCGGCGCATGCGCCAACGCGTCGCCCGCGGCCGCGAGGCGATCGACGCACGCATGGACCTGCACGGGCTGACGCAGGCTGAAGCGCACGCGGCGCTGTCGCGGTTTCTTAATGCGGCGAGCGGGCGCGGTGCACGGCTGGTGCTGATCATCACCGGCAAGGGCGCCCGCGGCGGCAGCGAGCGCGGCGTGCTGCGGCGCCAGGTGCCGCAATGGCTGGCGCTGCCGGAATTCCGCGATTTCGTGATCGGCTTCGAGGATGCGCACATCGCGCATGGCGGCGAGGGCGCGCTCTATGTCCGGCTGCGCCGCCGTCTGGGCGCCGGCAACGTGGACTGAGCCGCTGGCGCGCGCCGGAAAAAGGCGCGATCATTGTCAAATCGAGCAAGGGAGGCCGCGATGCCGCGAATGCCCGCTTTTGCGTTGATTGCAGTGCTTGCCGCTACGCGCAGTCGGCCGCGATGAAGCCGACCGCGCCGCAGAAAATGGCCTCGCCCGCCGACAAGGCGAAGATGAAGGCGTGCGAGGCGAAAGCCGCGGCTCAGAAGGTGCCCGCGAACGGGCGCGCGAAATTTCTCATGGATTGCATGAAGGCGAATTAGGCCGGACGCCGCGGCCCGGGCGGCGGTGTCTCGCGGCGGCCAAGTGGCGGATTTTCTCACGCAGGCGGGCGAGCCCCAGCCAGATGCCGAGGAATTCGCTTTCGATGTCATCCCATACGACGTCTGTCCGGGCGCCCGTCCCGGCGGACGCTTCGGCAAATTTGGCAGATCGGCTCATTGTACACCCCCACTCACTGGCTACCCCGGGTCGGCGCGCGTAACGATACCCGTATGGCCGCGCCCACAACCTGAAGAATACACCGGTCCGGCAGACTGTCAAATTTTATTTGTCAGCGAGTTGTCACGAGCGGCGCTTGTCACGCCTGCCGCCCCGGTCCGCGCGGCCGGGCGGCGCGGTCAGCGGCACGATCTCCAGGCTCAGCACCGGATCGCCGGCTTTGAGCACGAAGTCGCGATCGCCGGCGTTGAAGATGCAAACTTCCAATTTACCGACGAAGCCTGGTTCGACGTGCTGGGCATGCGCGGCGATCGCGCCGAGCTTAGCCAGATGCAGAGTCGTGCCGACGCGGGCCAGATGATCGTGCGGAAAAGCGAGCACCTCGCCGGTGACGACGCGCACGCTGCGGCCGCGGGCGACGCGCACGCCGAGTGTGCTGTTGACGCCGCGTGGCGCTGTGACCGCGCCGAGCGTCAAATCGAGCGAGGCGCGACGCACGTGCGACTCGTCGAAACCCACAATGCCGATGATGCCATCCTTGACCGCGCGTACGATCTGATGATCGACGAGGATGCCGCCGCCTGCGGCGCGCGGTGCGGAGGATTCGGCAAACGATTCTTTCAGCCAGTAATCGGAGCTGCGTCCGGTGATGCGGCCGAGCTTCGCCGCCATCGCGCGCGAGATCGGTTCGCGCCCGGTGACGATGTTGTTGATCGTCTGGCGAGAGACACCGATCGCCTTGCTGAGAGCAATTTGATTGAGACCGAGTCGCGCGAGCTCCTCGCGCAGATGTTCAGCCGCCTTCGAGTCGCCGCGTCCGGTGCCGTCCCGATTTTGCGCCGCCATCGTCCCCTCCCTGCAACGGCCATCGCGGCGCTCTCGGCCGGCGAAGCCCGGGCGTCGTTTTTACAACCAGAGGCCGAGGAGGAGAAATCGCAAGCCGGACAATCACCGATCTTAGTTTACGCTAACCATATGGCTTACCACGCTAAATTAGCGTCATCAAAACACGCGGAAAGGTAGCAGTGCGCGATTTACAGTATAAATCGGCTCAGATCGGCGTTCTTGGCAAGGTCGCCAACGTTCTTGCGCACGAATTCGGCGTCGATGTGCACGGTCTCGCCGGAGCGGTCGGTGGCGGTGAACGACACCTCGTCAAGCACGCGCTCCATCACCGTCTGAAGACGCCGCGCGCCGATGTTCTCGACGCTGCCGTTGACCGACACGGCGACGTCGGCGAGTTCGTTGATGGCGTCCTCGGTGAAGTCGAGCGTGACGCCTTCGGTCGCCAACAGAGCCACGTATTGCTTGATCAGCGACGCCTCCGGCTCGGTCAGGATGCGGCGGAAGTCGTCGCGCGTCAGCGCCTTCAATTCGACGCGGATCGGCAGCCGCCCCTGCAATTCCGGCAACAGGTCCGACGGCTTGGACAGATGGAACGCGCCAGAAGCGATGAACAGGATGTGGTCGGTCTTGACCGGCCCGTGCTTCGTAGCGACCGTGGTGCCCTCGATGAGCGGCAGAAGATCGCGCTGCACGCCCTCACGCGACACGTCGGCGCCACTGCGGCCCTCGCGGCCGGCGATCTTGTCGATCTCGTCGAGGAAGACGATGCCGTTCTGCTCGACCGTGCGGATGGCCTCCTGCGTAAGCTGCTCGGTGTCGAGCAACTTGTCGGACTCCTCGTTGATCAGCAGGGGATGCGAGTCGCGCACATTGACGCGCCGCGTCTTGGTGCGGCCGCCGCCGAGCTTGCCAAAGATGTCGCCGATCGAGATGGCGCCCATCTGCGCACCGGGCATGCCGGGAATTTCGAACATCGGCATGCCCGAGCCGCCCTGGCTCACCTCGATCTCAATCTCCTTGTCGTCGAGTTCGCCGGCGCGCAGCTTCTTGCGGAAGCTTTCACGCGTCGCCGGGCTCGCGCCGGGGCCCACCAGCGCGTCGAGGACACGCTCCTCCGCCGACTGTTCAGCGCGGACCTGCACGTCCTTGCGCTTCTTTTCGCGCGTCAGTGCGAGGCCGATCTCGACCAGGTCGCGCACGATCTGCTCGACGTCGCGGCCCACATAGCCGACCTCGGTGAACTTGGTAGCCTCGACCTTGAGAAAGGGCGCACCGGCAAGCTTGGCAAGCCGGCGCGAAATCTCGGTCTTGCCGACGCCGGTCGGGCCGATCATCAGGATGTTCTTCGGCAGCACCTCGTCGCGCAGTCTGTCGTCGAGTTGCAGGCGGCGCCAGCGATTGCGCAGCGCGATAGCGACGGCGCGCTTGGCGTCGTTTTGGCCGACGATGAAGCGATCGAGTTCAGAGACGATTTCGCGGGGAGAGAAGTCGGTCATTAATGGCTACTTGCGGTGTTCACGCTTTCAAGCTTTCGATCGTCACATTACGGTTGGTGTAGACGCAGATCTCGGCGGCGATATCGAGCGAGCGGCGCACGATCTCTTCCGCGTCGAGCGGCTGATCGAGCAGCGCGCGCGCGGCGGCGAGCGCATAATTGCCCCCGGAGCCGATGCCCATGACGTTGTTCTCCGGCTCGAGCACGTCGCCCGTGCCGGTGAGCACCAGCGACACCTTGCTGTCGGCGACAATCATCATCGCCTCCAGCCGGCGCAGATAACGGTCGGTGCGCCAGTCCTTGGCGAGTTCGACCGCGGCGCGGGTGAGCTGGCCGGGATACTGCTCGAGCTTGGCCTCGAGCCTCTCGAACAAAGTGAAGGCGTCGGCGGTGGCGCCGGCGAAGCCGCCGATGACGTCGCCCTTGCCCAGCGTGCGAACCTTGCGCGCGTTCGATTTGATGATGGTCTGGCCGATGGTGACTTGGCCGTCGCCGCCGATCACCACCGTGCCGCCCTTGCGGACGGTCAGGATAGTGGTGCCATGCCAGGAAGGAAGCTCAGCGGACGCCATACGTTAACCCCTTGAGAGCCGTGATCTAGGCACAGCGGCCCGGGAATGCAAACCGGCGCCGAGGCGTTGGCGAATCCGCCTTAGCCCTGCTAAAAGGCGGCGCAATCGAAGGATTTTTCCCATGCGCAAAGGCGCCGTGCAGCGCAAGACAAAGGAAACCGCCGTCGACGTCGCGATCGATCTCGACGGCGAAGGCCGAGCCGACGTTTCGACCGGTATCGGCTTCCTCGACCACATGCTCGATCTTCTGGCGCGTCATTCGCGCATCGACATTACGGTCAAGGCCAAGGGCGACCTGCATGTCGATCACCATCACACCACCGAGGACGTCGGCATCGCGCTCGGCCAGTCGCTGAAGCAGGCGCTCGGCGACATGAAGGGCATCACGCGCTATGCCGACGTGCACATGCCGATGGACGAGGCGTTGACGCGCGTCGCCATCGACATCTCCGGGCGGCCGTTCCTTGTGTTCAACGCGGAGTTCGTGCGCGACAAGGTCGGCACCTTCGACACCGAATTGGTGCAGGAGTGGTTTCAGGCCTTCGCCATGAATGCCGGCATCACGCTGCACGTCGCCACTTTATATGGGACGAACGATCACCATATTGCCGAGTCGTGCTTCAAGGGCCTGGCGCGGGCCTTGCGCGCGGCGGTGACCATCGATCCGCGTGCCGCCGGCGAGGTGCCCTCAACCAAGGGTTCGTTGGGGGGTTAGTCGCCCGGGGGTCTGCCTGCGTCAAAGCCGCGCCAGGCGCGGCCGACGCGTTCAGTCTAGTGAGTTTAAGAATGCCCACATTCACCGTGCACGCACCGCCGCGACGAGAAGGCGAGGTACCGGCCTCGCCGGAACGCTTTGCGTTCGTGCGCGACGGCTTCCACGGCTGGGCCTTTTTGCTCGCACCGCTGTGGCTGATCGCACACCGCCTGTGGTTGGCCTTCGCGGCCTATGTCGCCGTCACTGTTGTGGTGGCGGCGGGCCTTGCGGTGCTGGGTGCCTCGGCCTCGGCGCAGGGCCCTGCTGCTTTCGCCATCGCGCTGCTGGTCGGCTTCGAGGCTTCGAGCATCCGCCGCTGGACGCTGACGCGCCGCGGCGGGGCGACGCTCGGCTTCGTCGTCGGCGAGGATCGGGATGTCGCCGAGCGGCGGTTCTTCACGCAATGGGCGGCGCACGGACAGGGCGCGGCGGGGCCGCCACGCGAGCCGGCCGGCACGCCGACCCTGCCGGTCCGCCGCGGACCGCCGACCGGGGGCGACGTGATCGGTTTATTCCCCGAGCCGGGGCAGAGTCGATGAGTGTCGTCATCGTCGATTACGGCTCCGGCAATTTGCACTCGGCGGCGAAAGCTTTCGAGCGCGCCGCGCGCGAGAGCGGGCATGCGCAGCCGATCGTGGTCACGTCCGATCCGGCGGCGGTGGCGTGCGCCGATCGCGTCGTGCTGCCGGGCGTCGGCGCCTTCGCCGACTGCCGCCGCGGGCTCGACGAGATCCCCGGCATGGTCGATGCGCTCAACGAGACGGTGCGCAAACGCGGCCGGCCGTTCTTCGGCATCTGCGTCGGCATGCAATTGATGGCGGAGCGAGGCCGCGAGTATCACGTCACGCCAGGGCTCGGCTGGATCGCCGGCGAAGTCGACCGCATCAAGCCTGCCGATCCGGATTTGAAAATCCCGCACATGGGCTGGAACACGCTCAACGTCAGGCGCGAGCACCCTCTGCTCGAAGGCCTGCCCGTAGGCCCCGACGGGCTGCATGCCTATTTCGTGCACTCCTTTGAACTCAAGCCGGCGCATCAGGACGACCTGATCGCGCAGAGCGATTACGGCGGGCCGCTGACGGCGATCGTCGGCCGCGACACAATGGTCGGCACGCAGTTTCACCCGGAGAAGAGCCAGAAGCTGGGGCTACGGCTGATCGCGAACTTTTTGAAATGGGCGCCGTGATGAATGTGAAGTGGTTCGTTGCGCGGGTGGGGGTTATTGGAATGCCCCCCGCCCTGCTCATCTCGCTTACGCCCGGTGAGCGACCCTCCCCACAAGGGGGAGGGCAATGATGATTTTGTTTCCCGCCATCGATCTGAAGGAAGGCCTCGCCGTGCGGCTCGAGCAGGGCGACATGGCGCGTGCGACAGTGTTTCACCGCGATCCGGCGTCGCAGGCGCGCGCCTTCGAGCAGCAGGGCTTCGAATATCTCCACATCGTCGATCTCGACGGCGCCTTTGCCGGGAAGCCGGTCAACGCCGCGGCCGTCGACCGCATCCTGGAAAGCGTCAGCATCCCGGTGCAGCTCGGCGGCGGCGTGCGCGACATGAAGACGACGGAGGGCTGGCTCAGCAAAGGCGTTACGCGGGTGATCATCGGGACCGCCGCGGTGCGCGATCCGGCCTTTGTGAAAGAGGCGGCGAAAGCGTTTCCCGGCCGCGTCGCCGTCGGCCTCGATGCGCGCGACGGCAAGGTCGCGGTCGAGGGCTGGGCGGAGACGTCGGAAGTGAGCGCGCTGGACATCGCCCGCCGCTTCGAGGATGCCGGCGTCGCGGCCATCATCTACACCGACATCTCGCGCGACGGCATGCTCAAGGGCCTGAACCTCGACGCCACCATCGCGCTTGCGGACGCGATCTCGATCCCCGTCATCGCGTCCGGCGGCCTCGCCTCGATCGGCGACATCGAGGCGATGCTCGAGCCGCGCGCGAACACGCTCGAAGGCGCCATCGCCGGCCGCGCGCTTTATGACGGCCGGCTCGACGCGGCCGCGGCGCTTGAGCTCATCCGCGACGCGAAGAAACTCGCAAGCAGCCAGTGAATGGCTGCTTGCGACAGTCACTCGTAACCGAAATACGACTTGAGTGATTTCGCCGTCTCTGGATGGATTTTTAAGTACCCATCAATTGGCCGATTCTGAACATCGTACTCGGTTCGTGAGTCATCCCAGCCAACAAATATGGCCTCTGGGTCATCGAGGAGCCCGCGAAGGCGTCGGTTCATTCCGGCTTGGAACCCCTTGAGATCCTGCCATTCCTTGTAATGCGTGTCTTTCCGGAGGTCCGTCCACTTGATATCACCGTCGGACACGGCCAGGAGTTTGAGGATTTCCTTGGACTGTTCCGCAACACCGCTCATGAACTTTCGGATTAGAGTTTCCGGAACGGGCGTCCAGATGGTTTCCGATTGCTCCGCCGTTTCAGGCGATTTGAAGCCGAGAAGAGTGACTATTTCTGCGCAAGTAGCGGCAGAAAGCTTTGCTAGATCGTCGGGCTGAAGTGTGATGGTTACCATGTTATTTGTTACTCCCTATGTGCTAAGTTGTCATGGATCACTATAGATTAGTATCTAGGTTGTCAATATCTATGTTCAAGGTCCGCGTCATTCCCTGCCTCGACGTCAAGGACGGCCGCGTCGTCAAGGGCGTCAAGTTCGTCGACCTGCGCGATGCCGGCGATCCGGTCGAGGCGGCGATCGCCTACGACGCCGCCGGCGCCGACGAATTGTGCTTCCTCGACATCACAGCGAGCCACGAGAACCGCGACACGATCTTCGACGTCGTGCAGCGCACCGCGGAAGCCTGCTTCATGCCGCTCACTGTCGGCGGCGGCGTCCGCACCATCGACGATATCCGCAAGCTGCTCAGTTGCGGCGCCGACAAGGTCTCGATCAATACCGCCGCGGTGGCGCGGCGGGCGTTCGTCAAGGAGGCGGCGGAGAAGTTCGGCGACCAGTGTGTCGTCGTCGCCATCGACGCCAAGAAGGTGTCAAAGGACGGCGAGAAGGATCGCTGGGAAATCTTCACCCATGGCGGCCGCAAGCCGACCGGGCTCGATGCCGTCGATTATGCGCGCGAGGTGGTGTCGCTCGGCGCCGGCGAGATTCTGCTCACCTCGATGGACCGCGACGGCACCGGCCACGGCTACGACATCCCGCTGACGCGGGCGCTCGCCGACGCCATCACCGTGCCTGTGATCGCTTCGGGCGGAGTCGGCACCCTGCAGCACATGGTGGAGGGCATTCGCGACGGCCACGCTACCGCGGTGCTGGCGGCCTCGATCTTCCATTTCGGTCAGCATTCGGTGCGCGAGGCCAAGGACTACATGGCCGCCGCCCGCCTGCCGATGCGGCTCGATCCGTGAATTCTTTACCCTCCCCCGCGAGCGTAAGCGAGCAGTGGGGAGGGTCGACGCCAAAGGCGTCGGGGTGGGGGCTCTTCACGAAATAAGAGTCCCCCGGCCCCGCCGCTACGCGGGGAGAGGGAGTCGAGAAGCCGGAATGACGATCCTGATCGGAGATGCTACACCCGCGTCGCAAAAGGACACTCCGATGGCTGACTTCACCCTTACCGACCTCGAACGCCGCGTTGCCGAACGCGCGCAGGCGAGCGCCGCCGATTCATACACGCGCGCGCTGATCGACAAGGGCGTGGCGCATTGCGCCAAGAAAATGGGCGAGGAAGCCTTCGAGACGGCAATGGCAGCCGTGCAGGAAGACAAGGGCCGGCTCGTTTCCGAAGCTGCCGACCTTCTCTATCATCTTCTCGTTGTGCTCAAGGCGCGCGGCGTCGCGCTGGCCGAGGTCGAAGCCGAGCTTGCAAAACGCACCGTGCAGTCGGGCCACACCGAGAAGGCGTCGCGGTCGCGCGACTGATCTGGACGTTCCGATGGAACAGCGCACCGAAGCAAACCTTTCCCCGTACCGCACCTATTCGCGCTCCCAGTGGGCGGCGATGCGCGCCGACGCGCCGATGACACTGACCTCGGACGAGGTGCAGCGACTGCATTCGCTGCACGACCGCCTCGACATCAAGGAGGTCGAGGAAATCTATCTGCCGCTGTCGCGACTCCTGTCGATGTATGTCGACGCAACGCAGCGCCTGTTCGTGGCGCAGCAGCGCTTCCTCGACTCGGAAGACGCCAAAATGCCCTACGTGATCGGCGTCGCCGGCTCGGTCGCGGTCGGCAAGTCCACGACAGCGCGCGTGTTGCAGGCGCTTCTTGCGCGCTGGCCGAACATGCCGAAGGTCGATCTCGTCACCACCGACGGCTTCCTCTATCCGAACGCCGTGCTGGCGCGTGAAGGGCTGACGGAGAAGAAGGGCTTTCCCGAGAGTTACGATCTGCCGGCGCTGTTGCGCTTTTTGACCGACGTGAAGGCGGGACGAAGGCCGGCGCGCGCGCCGATCTATTCGCACCTCATCTACGACGTCATCCCGAACCAGTGGGCCGAGGTCGACCGGTGCGACATCCTCATCGTCGAGGGCCTGAACGTCCTACAGACCGGGCGGCTGCCGAAAGACGGCAAGGCCATTCCATTCGTGTCGGACTTTTTCGATTTCTCGGTCTATCTCGACGCCGACGAGGACGTGCTCAAGAGCTGGTACGTCGATCGGTTTTTGACCTTGCGCGGCACGGCTTTCCGCGATCCAAAATCCTACTTTCACCGCTACGCCAATTTGTCGGACAGCGAGGCGATCGGGACGGCGTCGTCGATCTGGGAGCGCATCAATCTCCTGAACCTGCACGAGAACATCCAGCCGACGCGCCAGCGCGCCGACCTGATCCTCAAGAAGTGCGAGGATCACAGCGTCGATCACGTGTCGCTGCGACGATTGTAAGATCTCCCGCTTCCGCGGGGACAACAGGCCGGCTCACGCCGCGCGGCGGCTCAGATCGAAGTGCTCGAAATAGCGCTTCTGGATCACCGACATCGGCAGCACGATCAGCACGTCGGTCGTGCCGAACTCGTGGTCGATGACGGCGCCGTCGCCGATATAGGCGCCAAGCCGCAGATATCCCTTAACCAGCGGCGGCAATCCGCGCAGCGCGGCCTTCGGATCGATCGCTTCCTTCGGCATCCGGTTCATCTCGACATAGCGATCCGGCAGCGCCCGCGCGCGCCACTGCTCCGGCGCTCGCGCGTAGTGATGCAGAAACGACAGCGGCACCGCGAGCAGCTCCGGATCGGTGCCTTCGATCGACGCGCAGCCGATCATCACGTCGCAATGGTTCTGCATCACGTAGGCATGAATGCCGTGCCACAGGAGTTCGACGGTGCGCTTGTTGCGGTACTCGCTCAGCACGCAGGAACGGCCGAGCTCGAGGAATTGTAGATGGCCGTGGCGGCCGATCAGGCCGCCGATGTCGAATTCGCGCGCGGTGTAGAAGCCGCCGTAATCTTCCGCGAGCGGCTGCCGCAGCAAGCGATAGGTGCCGGCGACGGCCGGACGGTTGATCGCGCCGCGCTCGCGGCTCTCGTGATCGAGGACGAGCAGGTGATCGCAGAAGGCGTCGTACGAATCGACATCGCGGCGCGCGAGCAGCCGCCCCGGCGTGGGGACCGCCGAGCCTTCCTGGTAGAACACGCGGTAGCGCAGCTTCTGCGCCTGGCGCACCTCGGCGGCGGTCTGCGCCAGCCGCACCTCGAGGTTGCCGACGCGGCCGAGGCTCTGCGACGGCCGATGCGCGCGCGCGGCGAATGTCTGCAAGCCACCATAGGCCTGCAATGTCGGAATAATCCGCGGCACGGTGCGGGCGGACGTGGGGCGCAGCCGATCGAACAGGCCGCGCGGCAAATTCGAGCGTATGGACATGGAGTAACGGTCCTAGCGCAACCTCGACGAGGTGCCAAGCGACAGCGAGTCAGGCCGACCATCGTCGTTACCGCTACACCAAGTGGGGCGGACGGAATTGTGACAATGTGGGCAACGCCTAACTACGCCGCAAGCGGCGCGGACGCTCGATGGGTTGCTTCCAGCGTTTCGCGCAGCCGCTCGCGATCGAGCGGCTTGACCAGCAGACCGTTCATGCCGGCGGCGAGCGCGGCGTCGCGATCCTCGGCATAGGCGTTGGCGGTCAGCGCGATGACCGGCGTCGGCTGCTCGCCGAATTCCGGCTCTGCCTCGAGCGCGCGGATACGCCGCACCGCGTCGAACCCGTCCATCACCGGCATTTGCAGGTCCATCAGCACGAGGTCGTAGGGGCTGCCCGCCTCGCGCGCCGCCTGCCACGACTCGACGGCGTCGGCGCCGTTGACGGCGACGATTGGACGATGGCCGAGCCGCGTCAGCAGCGAGCGCGCGAGCAATGCGTTGATCTCGTTGTCCTCGGCGACGAGGATCGACAGGCGCTTGCTGGCGCTACCGACGCCATTGGCCGCAGTGACGGCCTCGTCGGTCGCTTCGGCGACCGCCTGCTCCAAGTCGGTCTCGGCGGCGAGACGCGCGGCGAGCGATGCGGCGCGCACCGGTTTGATCAGATAGCCGTTGAAGCCGGCGGCTTTCAGCGCAGGCAATTCGTGGCGGTCGGTCGGACGGATCAGCACGATGCGCTTCGCCACGTCGATCTTCGTCAGGTCGCCTTGCGCCATCATCGCCTTGGCCAGCGGGAAATCGACGATCAGCGCATCCCATTGCCGCTCGGGCAGCAGGGCGAGCGCGACATTCTCGTCGAAGGCGGCGCAGGTCTTCGCGCCCCAGCGGCCGAGACGCCGCGCAAGCAGCGCGCCCTCGATTTCGGCGGAGGCGACGATCATCACCGCCGCGTCGCGCAAATCGGGCGTGATGAAGGGATGGTCCTTCTCGCCCGGCGCCGGCATCAGCGGCAGCGTGGCGGTGAAGGTGGCGCCGCGGCCGGGTGCGCTGTCGACGCCGATGCGGCCGTCCATGCGCTCGACGATGCGGCGGGAAATCGCGAGGCCCAGGCCGGTGCCGCCGAACTTGCGCGTCAGCGACAAGTCGGCCTGCTCGAATTCATGGAAGATGCGCGCCTGATCGTCCGGCGCCAGCCCGATGCCGGTGTCGCGCACCTGAAAACGCACCTCGCCGGCGTGATCGCCGGGCTCGACGACGACGGCGACGCCGCCCTTCTCGGTGAACTTGATGGCGTTGCCGGCGAGGTTGAGCAGCACCTGGCGCAGCCTCGGTGCGTCGCCGACGAGATGGGCCGGCAGGCGCTCGTCGACGAAGCTCGCGATCTCGATGCCTTTGGCCTGCGCGCGCGGCGCCAGCAACTCGACCGCTTCCTCGACCAGCGCGGAGAGCGCGAAGGGCCGCGCTTCGAGATCGAGCTTGCCGGCCTCGATCTTGGAGAAATCGAGAATCTCCTCGATCAGCGACAACAGCGTCTCGCCGGAGGTCTTGGCCGCCTTGGCATAGGTGATCTGCTCGGCCGTCAGCGGCGTGTCGAGCAGCAGGTCGGCCATGCCGAGCATGCCGTTGAGCGGCGTGCGGATCTCGTGACTGACCATGGCGAGGAAACGCGACTTCGCGCGGTTGGCCGCTTCCGCCTGATCGCGCGTCGCATGCAGCGCGCGCTCGGCCTCGACGCGCATCGTGACGTCGCGCCCGACCGCCTGGACCTCGTTGCCGTCGTCGGTGCGTACGACCACCTCGCGCCACGCGATCCAGCGCGCGCCGCTTTCGCCGCCGATCTTCTGGTCGTGGACGCGCGTGCCGTCGGCGAGCACGGCGATCTCGCCCTGCTCGGCTACCGGCAGGTCGATCGCCTGGCCGATGAGGCTCGGCCGGCCCTTGCCGGCAAGCTTGCAGAACGCGTCGTTGACGTAGGTGATGCGGCCGGCGCTGTCGCGGCGGACGATGAGATCGCCCTGCGCCTCGATGAGGCCGCGCGCGCGCTCCTCCGCTTCGCGCAGCTCCCAGTTCCGGTCGGCGAGCTCGTCGACCTCGACTTGCAATTCGTGAATCTGCCGGAGGCTGCCGCGCCGGCGCATCACCATCAGCGCGAGCATGGCGCAGGCGAACGAGAGCAGGCCGGCGACGCCGGTGGCGAAGTTGATGGGATCGAAATTGCCGCGGCCGATCCGGATGCCGGTGAAGAAACCGATGGCGATCGAGACGACCGACAAGGTCGTGTAGGCGGCGCGGCCGAACAAGATCAACGCCGCTCGGTTGCGGAGCTTGGTGCGCTGCGCGCGCAATCTCGTCCGGGTATCGGCAGGCATCGGTCGCCTTCGTCCGCTGGGGCGCGTCCTTGGCGTCGATTGTGCCGCATTGAGCGTTGCAAATTTATTGGAAAGTAACTCTGCCGGGTTCCGAAGCGCGAGCGTGGTGAACGCGGCGTTAATAGCGCGCCTCAGGCCGCGCGGCGCATCTCGTCGGCGAGCGAGCGGTAGGACAAAGCCTCGGCGAAATGCACGCGGCCGACTTGCGCCGCGCCGTCGAGGTCGGCGAGCGTGCGGGCGACGCGCAGCACGCGATGATAGCCGCGTGCAGAGAGGTGCATCGCGCTTGCCGCGTCGCGCAGCAGAGCAAGCCCGGCATTATCGGCGCGCGCCACCTCCTCCAGCACCGCGCCGCTTGCCTGCGCGTTGACGCGCACATTGTCGAGCTTGAGCGCGGCGTAGCGCTCCGCCTGGATGTCGCGGGCGCGGGCGACGCGGGCGGCGACCTCGCGCGAGCCCTCCGACGGCGGCGGCAGGATCAGGTCGGCCGCGGTCACCGCCGGCACCTCGATGTGCAGGTCGATGCGGTCGAGCAAGGGGCCCGACAATCGCGCCTGATAATCGGCCGCGCAGCGTATATTCGGCGCGCGCCGGCAGGCAAAGCCCGGATCGGTGGCGCGGCCGCAGCGGCACGGATTCATCGCCGCCACCAGCATGAAGCGCGCCGGGTAGGTGACGCGGTGATTGGCGCGGGCGATGGCGACCTCGCCGCCCTCCAGCGGCTGGCGCAGCGAATCGAGCACCGCCGGCGCGAACTCCGGCAACTCATCGAGAAACAGCACGCCGTTATGCGACAGCGAAATTTCGCCCGGCCTGGCGCGCAAGCCGCCGCCGACCAGCGCCGGCATCGAGGCCGAGTGATGCGGCGCGCGGAACGGCCGCCGGTTGGTGAGCGCGCCGCCTTCGATCTCGCCGGCGACCGAGGCGATCATCGAGACTTCCAGAAGCTCGGTCGGCAACAAGGGCGGCAGGATGGTCGGCAGCCGCGCCGCGAGCATCGATTTGCCGGCGCCGGGCGGACCGACCATCAAAAGGTTATGGCCGCCGGCCGCGGCGACTTCGAGCGCGCGCTTGGCGCTCTCCTGGCCTTTGATGTCGGCCAGGTCGAGATGCATGCCGTCGAGCTCGCGGATCTTCGGCTGCGGCCGGTTGAGGACTTGCGTGCCCTTGAAGTGGTTGGCGAGCTGGATCAGCGACTGCGCCGCGATGATCTCGATCTCCGGGCTCGCCCAGGCGGCCTCCGCGCCGCAGGCATAGGGGCAGATGAGGCCGTGACCGCGCGCATTGGCGCCGATCGCGGCGGGCAGCACACCGGCGACCGCGGCGATGGAGCCGTCGAGACCGAGTTCGCCGAGCACGTCGTAGCCTGACAGTGCGTCCGGCGGCACCGCGCCGATCGCCGCCATCAGTCCGAGCGCGATCGGCAGGTCGTAATGGCTGCCTTCCTTGGGCAGGTCGGCGGGCGCGAGGTTGATGGTGATGCGCCGCGCCGGCAGCGCCAGGCCCGAGGCGATCAGCGCCGCGCGCACACGCTCCTTGGCTTCGGATACGGCCTTGTCAGGCAGGCCGACGATGTTGAAGGCCGGGAGCCCGGGCGCGACCTGCACCTGGACGTCGACGGCCCGGGCCTCGATGCCCTCGAACGCCACGGTGGTGACACGCTGAACCATGCCCGCCCCTTCGCTGCTACCCAGAGGTGTAGCGGAAGTTGTGGACCGCGACAAGAACATTTGCAGAACAAAATTTAGCCGCTACACTGGCGACAGACCCAGGACGGGGGACGGCCATGATCGACCGCAAAGCCATGCAAGACGACCTCGACTGCGCGCGCCGGGCGCGGCGCGACGCCGAGGCGGCCAATGCCGACGTCGAGGAGATGCTCTGGGAGATCCAGCACATCCGCCTCGGTCACCAGCGAATCGTGTTTTCGATCGAGGGCCTGATCGAGCCGGAGCCGACGCTGAACTAGGCGTTCCGCTTCGCCTCGATCTTGTCCCAAATCAGCTTGGCGATGTCGGCTCCGCCGAGATTCTTGATGGCGCGGATGCCGGTCGGCGAGGTGACGTTGATTTCGGTCATGCTGTCGCCGATTACGTCGATGCCGACGAACAGAAGCCCGCGTTCGCGCAAGGCCGGCCCGATGCGCTGACAGATTTCGCGTTCGCGCGGCGTGAGATCGGTCTTCGCCGCCGCGCCGCCGCGCACCATGTTCGAGCGCAGATCGTCAGCCGCCGGAACGCGATTGACCGCGCCGGCGAATTCGCCGTCGACCAGGATGATGCGCTTGTCGCCCGCCTTCACCTCCGGCAGAAATTTCTGCACGACCCATTGTTCGCGGAACGTGACCGCGAACATGTCGTAGAGCGAACCGAAATTGAGATCGTCGCGCGTGATGCGAAACACCGCGCCGCCGCCATGGCCATAGAGCGGCTTCATGACGATGTCGCCATGCTCGGCGCGGAACGCCTTGATCTCGATCAGGTCGCGGGTAATGAGAGTCGGCGGCATCAGG
>DATCFB010000010.1:0-4983 GCA_036509755.1 Pseudolabrys sp.
GTAGCCGAGGTTCGGATAGAACATCGGCGCCGCGGCGTGCGTACCGAGGTGGCCCGAGATCAAAGTGTAGCCGTCCGGCCTGGCGCGCGCGGCCCGCAGCGAGCCGACCGTGCCGCCGGCGCCGCCGACATTCTCGACCACGTAGGATTGCCCGAGATGGCGCGCAAAGATGTCCGCGACGACACGGCCGGTGATGTCGGCCGGGCCGCCAGCGGCGAACGGCACGATCACCGTCACCGTGCGTGACGGATAGTCGTCGGCCTGCGCGGCGCTCGCGCCGAGGCCGGTCAATAATGTCAGCGCCGCAAGCGCCCCCAAGGCTCGCGTCCCTAAGACTCGCATCGCATCCTCCCCGTGTCTGCTTGTTGTGCCGGCAAGCTTGCCAGTTCGCGCGGTGCCTGGGGAGGGGGATTTCGCGGGCGAAGGGCGCTTCGCGACGGCTTTAGCTCGGCAAATTTCGCAATGCGACAGCGGCGCGGCCGTGGCTCGCCCCCTCAAGACCCATCCACAAGGAGACAGAGAATGGATATCGATACTGGAAGCGAACTCGAGACCAAGGCGGGCATTCCGCACGAGGCGGTCGTCACGCATGGCGAGATGATGCGCGCCTTCGAGGCCTTCAAGGACGTGAATGACGAGCGGCTCGCGCGCCGCGGCGCCGACGTCGTGCTCGAGGAGAAGCTCGCGCGCATCAATGGCGCGCTCGACACCCAGACGCGGCGGCTCGACGAGATCGCCTTGAAGTCGGCGCGGCCCGCGCTCGGCCAGGAGTCCGCCCGCATGCGCACCGGCGCGCCCGAGCACAAGGCGGCCTTCGAGGCCTATGTGCGAAACGGCGAGAGCGCCAATCTGCGCGCGCTCGAAATCAAGGCGATGTCGATCGGCTCCAATGCCGACGGCGGCTATCTGGTGCCGCCGGAGATCGAGGCCACGATCGGTGAACGGCTCACGGCCATCTCGCCGATCCGCGGCATCGCCGGCGTGCGCACGATTTCATCCAACGTCTACAAGAAGCCGTTCATGACGGCGGGCCCGGCGGTCGGCTGGGTCGGGGAGACCGATGCGCGCACGCAGACGGCCTCGCCGGTGCTCGACGAATTGTCGTTCCCGGCGATGGAACTCTACGCCATGCCGGCGGCGACGGCGAGCCTGCTCGAGGACAGCGCGGTCAACATCGACCAGTGGATCGCGCAGGAAGTCGAAGCGGTGTTCGCGCAGCAGGAGGGCGCGGCCTTCGTCGCCGGCGACGGCAACAACAAGCCGAAGGGCTTCCTCGCGTATACGGCCGTCGACAACGGCTCATGGAGCTGGGGCAATATCGGCTATGTCGCGTCTGGCGCGGCCGGCGCCTTCGCCGGATCCAACGCGTCCGATGCGCTGGTCGATCTCGTCTATGCGGTGAAGGCCGGCTACCGGCAGAACGGCATGTTCGTGATGAACCGGCGGACGCAGGCGGCCGTGCGCAAGTTCAAGGACACGACCGGGCAGTATCTGTGGCAGCCGCCGGCGGTGGCGGGCGGCAAGGCTTCGCTGATGACCTTCGCGGTGGTCGAGGCCGAGGACATGCCGGACATCGCCGCGAACTCGCTGTCGATCGCCTTCGGCGACTTCAACCGCGGCTATCTGGTGGTCGACCGCGCCGGCGTCTCGGTGCTGCGCGACCCGTACACGGCAAAGCCCTACGTGCTGTTCTACACGACCAAGCGCGTCGGCGGCGGCGTCCAGGACTTCGACGCCATCAAGGTGATGAAGTTTGCGGCGAGCTGAAGTTTCCAACACCGTCATGGCCGGGCTTGTCCCGGCCATCCACGACTTTGCGGCACGTCTGCGAAGAAAGGCGTGGATGCCCGGCACAAGGCCGGGCATGACGGGGAGAGGGGTGCCGCGGCCGCGACGCTCTCAATCCGCACTCGCGGCGCGGGCGCCCTGCGGATCGACGATCACGTAGCCGGCGATCGAGCGCACGTGCTCGCGCGTCAGGTGGTTGCCGGAATTGCCGTCATGCACCAGCCAGTCGCTGCCGCCAACGTGGCTCATCAAAATCATCACGTGATGATTGCGCACGGCGGCCATGCCTTCGGCCGGCGCGGTGCGCGGAAATTTCCTGATCCAGTTGGAGGCCAGATTGAGCTCGCCGCGGATCTCGCCGAACAGATAGCGTGACGCCTCGCAGCCGCAGAACTCGTAGGGGCAACCGGCGGGCCGTCCGCCGATGACAGCTTCGTTGCCGTTGGCGTCGAGCGCGTTGACTGCAGCATTGGCAACGCGGCCATCGGGCGCGTTCCGAGCCGGCGCCGTGCCACGGTCCGAGCAGCCGCGCTGGTCGCAGACGATCCGCGCCTGAACGCCTAGGATATGGTGATGGTGCGTGGTTCGGTGCTGGGCATCGGCCGCTGACGCGGTCAGGCAGGCAAAGATCACCGTGATGAAAACGGATGCGGATTTTATCAATTTGACCTCATGCATCGGGAGCGGCTTGGCGCCGCGAAAACGGCTTCTCCATTGGCCTTCTGTGGCGTGACGATCCACGCGCGACGAGCGGGCTTTATCGGGGCGAAGCGGGCCTGACGAGTGCGGTTGCCCGGTATGCTGAGCGGGTAGGGTTAATGCGGACGGGACGGGCGATTATCTGAGCGTTTTCGCCGTTTCCACGATCCAGTCGCGATAGAGGAGGAGCGGCGTCAGGCCGGTGAGGCCACCGCAACCTTCCTCGTCGTTCGGCGCCGTCGACCAGCTCACCACGCCGATCAGGCGCGGCGCGCCAGACGCATCGGTCTCGAAAGCGGGTGCGCCGGAATCGCCGGTGCAGGCGCCGAGACCCGGACGCATGGCGCGCGTCGCAGGATCATAGAGACGAATTTGCAGTGAGCCCGGTCTGCCGGTCACGGCGAGCTTGGCCTCGCGCGGGATGCCGAGACCGATGGGCGTGCCGCTCCTCGTCACGCCGAAGCCGGCGATGGTGAGTGTCTCGCCGACGGCGACGCGGCGCGGCTCGGCGAGCGTCACGGGAGAGACGATCTCGGGCAGCGGTGCGGCGAGCTTGACCAGCGCGACGTCGGCGGTGGCGCGGCTCGCGGCGTAGCTCGCAAAGCTGAAGCGCGGATGCGCCATGACGCGCGCAACCGCAATCGATTGGCCGGTCTGATACACCTTGATCGCGCGTTTCAGTGAGCCCGTCACGCAATGCGCGGCGGTGAGCACCAAATTGGGCGCCAGCGCCGTCGCGGTGCAGAGGTCTTCCTTCTCGTCAACGAGCATGACGATGGCGCGCGCGGCCAGCCCCGACGCTGGCGGCGCATTGCCGGTGACGGCCAGGGCCGGGACCGGCGCACAGAGTGTCAAGAGAGCGAGAGCGGCGAGGGCGGGGCGCATGCGCCTCCGATGAGCCCGTCCACGGCGATTTTGTCAACGATCCGGAAATGAACATGTCCTCCTTTCTTCTTACCGCGCCGGCGGCGGAGCCGCTGACGCTCGACGAGGCGCGCGCCTTCCTCCGCGTCGACACGCATGACGACGATGAGACGATCGCGGCGCTGATCGTCGCGGCGCGGCTGCACATCGAGATGCAGACGCGGCGCGCGCTGATCACCCAAGGCTGGCGGCTGACGCTCGACGGCTGGCCGGCGGACGGGCGGATTCCGGTGCGGCCCGGGCCGCTGCGCGAACTGACCGCGGCGCGCGTTTACGATTTTTCCGGCACCGCCACCGCGCTCGACCTCCAGCACTTCGTGCCGGATCTCGGCGTCTGCGAGCTCGCCGTCGCGCCCTGGGCGCTGATGCAGCCGACGCGACTTGCCGCCGGCATCGAGCTCGAGGTCAGTGTCGGCTACGGCGACACCGCACTCGACGTGCCGGAGCCGCTGCGCCATGCGGCGCGCCTCCTGGTCGCGCACTGGTACGAGAACCGCGGTCTCATCGTGCCCGGCGCGACGTCGCTCGCCTCGCTGCCGGTGAGCGCGGCGGCGCTGATTGCGCCTTATCGCATGGTGTCGCTGTGACGCCGCCCGGCGATTTGAACCGCCGCCTGCTGTTGCAGGCGCCGCAGGAGAGCGACGACGGGTCCGGGGGCGTCGCGCGCTCATACGCGACGGTCGCGACTGTGTGGGCGCAGGTCGTGCCGCAAGCGATGCGCGCCGACGTCGCCGCCCAGAGCCTCGGCGCGGCCCTGCGCTACCGCATCGCCATCCGCCGGCGCGACGACGTGACGACGCGTCATCAATTTGTCGACGGCGCCACGATCTACCGCGTCGTCGCCGTCCGCCTGAGCGCCGACTGGCGCTTCCTCGAGATCGACGCCCAGGTCCGTGAGGACTGACCCTGCTTAATCCCTCCCTTGCAGCGGAGGGATATAGAGAGAAACGCATGCCCACCGCCGCTTCCGCCGCGCTGCGTGCCGCCGTGCACGATGCGCTCGCGGCCGATTCCGCGCTCAACGCCTTGCTCGGCGGACCGAAAGTCTACGACGAGCCGCCGCGCGCCGCGGCGTTTCCCTACGTCACGCTCGGCGAGACGCGCGTCCTCGACTGGTCGACCGGCACGGACACCGGCGAGGAGCATCAGCTCACACTGCACGCCTGGTCGCGCCAGGGCGGTCATCGCGAGGCGCACCTGATCACCGGCGCGCTGTTGCAGGCGCTTGACGATGCGCCGCTGACGCTCGCCGATCATCGGCTGATCAATTTTCGTTTCGCGGTCGCCGACGTGCGGCGCGACGCCGACGGCCGCACCTATCACGCGCTGGTCCGCTTCCGCGCAGTGACCGAGCCGCTTTAATTCAAGAGGACAAATCATGAGCGCCCAAAAAGGCAAGGATCTGCTCGTCAAGATCAGCGACGGGGCAGGCGGCTTCACCACCGTCGCCGGCCTGCGCACGCGCAGGCTCGCTTTCAACGCCGAGACGGTTGACGTCACTAATGCGGAATCGTCGAACCGCTGGCGCGAACTGCTCGACGGCGCCGGCGTCAAGCGCGCCTCGCTCACCGG
>DATCFB010000011.1:0-14538 GCA_036509755.1 Pseudolabrys sp.
TCCAGCCAGAACAGTGCGTTCGCCGTGAGGAAATTGCAGACCTCGACGCGGCCGAAATTGTAAATCAACGTGCCCCAGTCGAGATGACGGCCTTGGCGCGGGTCGGCATGCTCGTAGATAGCCGTGCCGTCGAAGCGCGCGAGGCCATGCGGATCGTCGGGGAAGTGCCCCGGCACCCAATCGAGCAACAGGCCAAGGCCTTTGTCGTGGATCGCGTCGACCAGTGCGATAAAATCGTGCGGCGTGCCGAATCGGCTCGTCGGCGCGAAGAGACCGGTCGGCTGATAGCCCCAGGAACCGTCGAACGGATGCTCGGCGATCGGCAAGAGTTCGATATGGGTGAAGCCCATGTCGGCGGCATAGGCGGGAAGTTGCTCGGCCAGTTCACGGTAATTGAGCCAGTACTCCCCATTATCGCCCTTGCGCCTCCACGAGCCGAGGTGCACCTCGTAGATCGACATTGGCTGATCGAGCGCGTTGATATCGCCACGCGTCGGTTTCGGCCTCGGCAAAGCTTTTGCGTCGACGACGATCGACGCCGTCGATGGCCGCATTTCAGCGAAGGCTGCGCAAGGGTCTGATTTCAATGGCAGCAGCGCGCCATTGCGGGTGACGATCTCGTATTTGTATTTGTCGCCGGCCTTGGCACCGGGCACGAAGATTTCCCACCAACCATTGCCGCGAACGCGCATGGCATGGCGGCGGCCGTCCCAAAGATTGAAATCGCCGACGACGCTCACGCGGCGTGCGTTCGGCGCCCAGACGACGAATGCGACGCCCTGAACGCCGTCCATTTCAACAGGATGCGCGCCGAGCTTCTCGTACAGGCGCAGATGATTGCCTTCGCCGAGGAGATAGAGATCGAAGTCGGAGAGCACCGGAGCGAAGCGATAGGGATCCTCGAATTCAATCTGCTCATCGCCATAGCGCGCTCGCAGGCGATACCGATCGGTGCCGACCGGGCCGGCGAACAGGCCGGCGGCGTCGAGACAGTCGAGTTCTCGCTCGCTGCCGTCCGGCGCCAATGCCACGACCTGGCTCGCCTCCGGCAGGAACACGCGCACCACGGTCTGGTCGTTCTCGCGATGGGGTCCGAGATAATGAAAGGGGTCGGAGTGGCGGGCGGCGATCACGTCGCGAGCCTCGGGAGAGAGTGCCGTCATGCGGTCACCCCACGCTCGGTGAGGATGCGGAGAGTGGCGTCCAACGGGATCGCGGCCCACGCGGGTCGATTGGTAAGTTCGTATTCGATCTCATAAAGCGCCTTTTCAAGCAGGAATATATCGAGCAACCGGCCTCGCGCGTCGTCATCCTCCGGCCAAAGTGCAGAGCCGCCGATCGCTTCGCGGTAGGTTTCCCAATATGCGGCCCCAAGTAGCCCGCTCCAGGAACGCGCTTGTTCGACAAGTGGTTCGCGCTCCTCCGGCTTGAGGTTTGGGGCGCGGTCGAGGGCGGCGCTGACGGCGTAGTCGATCGAACGCAGGAAGCCGGCGACGTCGCGGGCCGGGGGCGCCTTTTGCCGCCGTTCCTCGAGCGTGCGACGCGGCTCACCTTCGAAATCAAGGATATAGGCGTCCTCCTTGGCCATCAGCACTTGGCCGAGATGGAAGTCGCCGTGATGCCGGATCTTAAGGCCGCCGTGCTCGGCTCGCCGGCCCTCGTCGATATGGGCAATGATCGCGGTGCGGGCGCCGAGCACGCGGCCTGCGAGCGCAGCCGCAGTATCCGGCAAATCGCGCAGCCGGCGCTCGATGGCGTCGAAGGCAGTCTGCGCACGCGCCTGAATGGAATGGGCCCATCGTTCAAAGTCGTCCGCTGTCACAGGTTCGGGAGCAAAGGCAGGGTCGCTCGCGTCACATGCGAAAGCAAGATGCATCTCCGCCGTGCGCCGTCCGATCTGACGGATGCGCTGCGCCAGCAATGCGGCGGATTCGCTGGTCTCGAACGCGGCCTCCGCCGGTACCAGCCGCTGCTCTTCGATCAGGCGATCGAGCGCGGCGGCGGTGACCGTCCAGGCATCACCCTGGTTTTCGATGAAGCTGTGCACCACGGCGAGCGCGCTTTTGCGCTCACCCTCGATCAATTCGAGCGAGCCGAGTAACGTCGGCGCATTCTGGAAATGCGCGACGTCGGCGAGAAAGCGGCCGACCTCGATCTCGGGATGGATGCCGTCCGTGATGCGACGCAGGATCTTCACGACGTATTTGTTGTCGACGATGACAGTCGTGTTCGATTGCTCGCGCTCGTTGGCATTGACGGCGGTGATCTCCGGGGCCGGCTCCGCGGCAAAGGTCTCGGTCGGCCGGAATTCAAGCCGCTTGCCGTCGCGGTCGATGTCAGCGCCGCCATGGATCTTGGCGAGCAGCGTCGAGATGAATTCCCGCTCTGGGGTCGCGTCGAGCAACGCGCCCTCGCGTGGGCCGCGGCGCACCGCCGCGAGCACCGTCGACGGACCGTCGATGGACGTGTAGCGCGCCCAGCGGATGGTGAGCGGCATGAAATAGCGGCTGATGCCCGATGGTCCGCTCACATCGGTGACCACGACCGCGAAGTGGTCGTCGCCGCGCTCGATCGGCACGGCCGCCGTGACTTTCGGGGCGAGATGCCGCACGCCCTTGTCGGCGAACCAGCGCCGGTCAGGCAGATAGGCCGGCAACACATCGTTTTCGAATGTGCGCCGGGTCCAGCTCGACAGCGAATTCTCCCAACCTTGTCCGAGGACGAGCGTCGCTACTTCGCGCGGAAAGATCTTCTCCGGCTCGGTCTTCTCGTCCGCCAAAAGCTGGAACCAAAAGAATCCGTAAGGTGGCAGCGTCACCAGGTAAGGTAGTTCGCCGATCCGCGGAAACCGCGTGCGGCCGAGCATCTCCTGCGGCACGCGGCCCTTCCACTGGCTCATGTCGAGTTCGACCGCCTGTGCCGCGCGCGAGATGTTGGCCACGCACAGGATAGCTTCGTCGCCGAATTGGCGCACATAGGCGAGCACGGCGCGGTTCGCCGGCCGGATGAAGGTGAGCGTGCCACGGCCGAACACCTTGCTCGACTTGCGCACGCTGATGAGACGCTTCATCCAGTTCAACAGCGACGACATGGACCGGGACTGTGCCTCGACGTTGACGGCCGAGAAGCCGTAGACCGGATCCATGATCGGCGGCAGATAGAGCTGCGCCGGATCGCACCGCGAGAACCCACCGTTGCGGTCAGGGGTCCACTGCATCGGCGTGCGCACGCCGTTGCGGTCGCCGAGGAAGATGTTGTCGCCCATGCCAATTTCGTCGCCGTAATAAATGATCGGCGTGCCGGGCATCGACATCAGGATCGAGTTCATCAATTCGATTTTGCGGCGGTCGTTATCCATCAGCGGCGCGAGCCGCCGCCGGATGCCGAGGTTAATGCGCGCGCGCGGATCGGCGGCGTAGGTCGACCACAAATAGTCGCGCTCGGCGTCGGTAACCATTTCGAGCGTGAGCTCGTCGTGATTACGAAGGAACATCGCCCATTGGCAATTCGCCGGGATTTCGGGGGTCTGCCGCATGATGTCGGTGATCGGAAACCGATCTTCCTGCGCGATCGCCATGTAGATTCGCGGCATCAGCGGGAAGTGATAAGCCATGTGGCATTCGTCGCCATGGCCGAAATATTGCTGCACGTCCTCGGGCCACTGGTTGGCCTCGGCGAGCAACACCTTGTTCGGAGCGTAAGCGTCGAGCTCGGTGCGCAGCGCCTTGATGACTTCGTGCGTCTCCGGAAGGTTTTCGTTATTGGTGCCTTCGCGCTCGCACAGGTAGGGCACCGCGTCGAGACGAAACCCGTCCACGCCGGTGTCGAGCCAGCGCTTCATCACCTGCAGTACGGCACGCACTACACGCGGATTGTCGAAGTTGAGGTCCGGTTGGTGCGAGAAGAACCTGTGCCAGTAATAGGCCCCGGCATCCTGGTCCCATGTCCAATTGGACTTCTCGGTGTCGGTGAAGATGATGCGCGTGCCCTGATATTTCTGATCGCTGTCGCTCCAGACGTACCAGTCGCGCGCGCTCGTGCCTTTGCCGCTGCGCTTGGCCCGCTTGAACCAGTCGTGCTGGTCGGAGGTGTGATTGATGACGAGCTCGGTAATCACACGCAGGCCGCGCCGCTTCGCCTCGTGCATGAAGCGACGAAAGTCCTTCATGGTGCCGAAGGCGTGGTTGATGTCGCCGTAGTTTGAGATGTCGTAGCCGTCGTCGCGGCCAGGGCTCGGATAGAAGGGCAGCAGCCACAGCGTGTCGACGCCTAGGTCGCGCAGATAGTCGAGCTTTCCGGTAAGGCCGGCGAAGTCGCCGACACCGTCATTGTTGCTGTCCGCGAAGGCCTTCACGTGCAACTGATAGACGATCGCGTCCTTGAACCAGAGGCCATCGTCGGCCTCCGAAACCACGTCGATTTGGGGACGCACGTTCATCGCTAACGCTCACGTATGGCAGCGGAACAGAAGGGCAGGGTCGGTCGCCGGATGGATGCGCAGGCGGACGCCGCCCCATTCGAGCATATGCCGCTCGCCGGTCACGAGATTCTCGATGGCGCGCACCCCACCCCGCTTGCTCGGCGGGCCAATCTCCTCGCCGCCGAAATGCAACCAGAACTCCTGCGGGCTTCCAGCGAGGGCGATGGCCACGGCGACGGCGTTGTCATGGCTGACCGACTCCTTGAGAAACCCGGTGACATTGCCGTTGTCGATCTGGAGAAAGCGCAGGTTGTTTGTTTGCAGCAGCGCCGCATTTTGGCGCCGGACCATGTTCAATTGTTTCAGATAGTTTTTGATGTTGCCGGGTTTGTTCCAGTCGCGCGTGCGGATCTCGTATTTCTCGGAGTTGAAATATTCCTCGCGGCCCGGCACCGGGTCGTGTTCGATCAATTCAAAACCGTTGTAGATGCCATAGTTCGAGGACAAAGTCGCGGCGAGCGCGGCGCGTGACTTGAACATCCAGGGCTCGCCGGTTTGCAATTGCACTGGCAGGATATCCGGAGTGGTGACGAAGAAGTTCGGCCGGAAATAGTCGCGGGCGGGATGGCTGGTGATTTCTGTGAGATATTCCTGGATCTCATCCTTCGTCGTGCGCCAGGTGAAGTAGCTGTAGGACTGCGAGAAGCCGAGCTTGGCCAACGCATTCATCAGCTTCGGACGGGTGAAGGCCTCCGCCAGGAAGATCGTGTCGGGGTAGCGCTTACGCACCTCACGGGTCATCCATTCCCAGAACGGCAGCGGCTTTGTGTGCGGGTTGTCGACGCGGAAGATCCGAACACCCTGCTCACACCAGAACAGAATGACGTCCCGCAAGGCTTCCCACAGCGCGATGCGGTCTGCGCAGGTAAAGTCCGGATTGACGATGTCTTCGTACTTCTTCGGCGGATTCTCCGCAAATTTGAAAGTGCCGTCAGGCCGGGTCTTGAACCACTCGGGGTGCTGCTTCAGCCATGGATGGTCGGGTGAGCATTGCACCGCGAAGTCGAGTGCGATCTCCATGCCGTGCTGGCGGCATACGTCGTTGAGCCGGCGAAAGTCCTCAAACGTGCCGAGCTCGGAGTGGATGGCATCGTGGCCGCCATTCTCGTTGCCGATGGCGTAGAAGCTGCCAGGGTCGCCGGGCGCGGCTTTCAGCGCGTTATTCTTGCCCTTGCGGTTGGTGTGACCGATTGGATGGATCGGCGGGAAATAGATGACGTCGAAGCCGAGGTCGGCGATCTCCGGGATGCGGGCGATGCAATCCTCGAAGGTGCCGTGCCGGCCGGGCACGCTTCCCTGGCTGCGGGGCACCATCTCGTACCAAGCGCCGGCGCGGGCCCGTTCGCGCTCGGCGAGCAGCGGCACGACATGGCTGCGCGTCAGGTCGGGACGGGCATCGCTTTTTTCGATCGCGGCGGTGAGCGCACCGTCGAGCAGATGGACCGGATCATGCGTCTCGGCGAATTTGTTGGCCGCGGCCTCAACGACGAGCCGCGGCTCGCGGGCGTCTGGCATGAGCTCCACGAGGAGGTCACAACCCTCGCGCGCGGTCAGCATGACGTCCTGCCCGGCCTCTTGCTTTAGCAGGAATTCCTTTCGCCACGTCCCGTACTGGTCGGTCCATGCCTCGATGGCGAACAGATACCAGCCGGGCTGGGGAGGCGTGAACCGGCCGCGCCAGCGGTCGTTGCCGAACTGCGCCATCGGCTCGCGATGCCAATCATTCGCTTTCTCGGCGCGCCAGACTAAATCGGCGCGGAGGACGTCTTGGCCCTCGCGAAAAATGTCCGCCCAGATCTCAACGGATTCGCCGGCAATGTGTTTGATCGGATATCGGCCGCCATCGACACACGGATAGATGTCTTCAATGCGAAATCGTGGTCCCGTCGGATCGTTCGGCGACAGCTCCCAGCCCTCTTGGAGCGGCGCTCGCTTCATCCCGCCGGTGCTGGGCTGGCCGCCATAATGTTTCATCGGTCCCCGATCGCCGCTTACTTTGACTAGAACCACAGCAGCGCCCGAAAGTTCCACTTGGAGGGGGCGTCGCGACTCCCCCCGCTGATTTAAAAAAGTCCATCAAATGAATGACTTGGATGATACCGCGCAGCGCTGGGGAATCCAGCCTGGTTATCACGACGTGTTCGGCCACTGGCACGCGGCCAAACCGGAGGTGTTGCGCACCCTTGTCGACGCATTGTCCCACGGGCGCGAACGTCCGCACTCGGTTGCAGAGGCGCCGGCGGTTGCCCCCATCCGCGCCTGGCAAGGCGACGGACAACGGCATTGGCTCGTTGCCGTGCAGCTTTACGGCGTTAGGTCGAAGCGAAACTGGGGTATTGGCGACTTCACCGACCTGAAGCAACTCGTTGCCCTTGCGGCCTCGCAGGGCGCCGCCGGCATCGGTCTCAATCCCTTGCACGCGCTCTTCCCGGATCGGCCGGAGCAGGTGAGTCCCTACGCGCCAAATAGTCGGCTGTTTCTCAATGCGCTCTACATCGACGTCGAAGCGATCCCGGAGTTCGACGCGCCCCCTCCCAGAAAGGCTATCGGCCTGCGCGACGGCGACCTCGTCGATTACCCCGCTGTGGCGCGAGCGAAGCTCAGGGCATTGCGTAAGGCCTATGAGCGCTTCCATGTCAACGGCGGGCGAGCGCGGCAGGCGGACTTCGATGCCTTCCGCGCCGAGCAGGGAGACGCGCTCCTGCGCTTTGCCTGCTTTGAGGTGCTGCGTCAGCGAGATGACAAGCCATGGTCGGCATGGCCGGCACCGTGGCGCAGGCCGTCACGCGCGGATCTCGAACAATTCCGCGAGGACAACCTTGCCGCATGTGAATTCGAGGAATTCCTGCAATGGACGGCCGATCGCCAACTCGCGGAATGCAAAGCGGCGGCGAAGGCGCACGGCATGGCTGTCGGTCTCTATATTGACGTCGCCGTCGGTATCGACCCGCACGGCGCAGATGCTTGGGCGCAGCAGCGCGCGGTCGTCTCGGCTGTCTCCGTTGGAGCGCCACCGGACGAGTTCAATCCGGGCGGGCAGGATTGGGGCCTGGCGCCGTTCAATCCCGACGCGCTGGCGGAAGACGACTTCGCCCCGATGCGGCAACTGCTCGCCGGCGCCATGCGCCACGCCGGCGCCATCCGCCTCGACCACGTCCTCGGCTTGAAGCGGGTGTTCATGATCCCGCACGGCACGCGATCGGCCGACGGCGCCTATGTCAACTTCCCGTTCGAGCCGCTACTGCGCGTCGTCGCCGAAGAAAGCGTTCGCTTCCGCTGCTCGGTGATCGGCGAGGACCTCGGCACGGTGCCGGAGGGTTTCCGCGACACGATGGCGAAGTGGGGTCTCTGGACCTACCGCGTAATGCTGTTCGAGCGCGACGGCGACGGCCGGTTCAAACCGCCGGAGGCCTATCCGGCCGAGGCGCTCGCGACCTTCAACACGCACGATCTGCCGAGCTTCCACGGCTGGCTTGAAAGCCATGACCTCGGCACCAAACGCGGTTTGGGCCTCGATCCGGGGGAATCTGACGACGCCCGCCGCTGGGCGCAGCAGAGGCTGCGCGACATGCTCGGCGAACGCGGACAGGGCTTTGCACCCGACGATCTTGCGGCGGTCGCCTCTTTCCTCGGCGCGACGCCGTCGCGGCTCGTCGCCGTCGCACTTGACGACATCGTCGGCGCGGTCGAGCAGCCCAACATTCCGGGCACCACCGACGAACACCCGAACTGGCGGCGCAAGCTGCCGGTCACGCTGGAGGAGCTCGCCGATCACGCAGGTTTCCGTCGCGTCGGCGAAGCCTTCGCCGAAGCGGGGCGGCGCGGCTAGAGCACAGGCACGTTCCAGATGTCCTGCGCGTATTCGCGGATGGTGCGGTCCGACGAGAACCAGTCCATGCGCGCGGTGTTGAGGATGTTCTTGCGCCACCACTCGTCCGGCGTCAGCCACAGCCGGTCGATCGCGCGCTGCGCCTCCCAGTACGCGTCGAAGTCGGCGGCGACCATGTAACGGTCATATTCGAGCAGCGATTGAACGATCGGCGCGTAGCGGTCCGGGTCGTCCGGCGAGAAGACGCCGGCAGCGAGTGCGTGCACGACCTTGGCGAGCCGCGCCGAATGCGCGACCGCCGTCGATCCCTCGAAATGCTCGGTAACCTTCGCGGCAACCTCGGCGGCGGTCAGACCGAAGATGAAGACATTGTCCGCTCCGACCTGCTCACTGATCTCGATATTGGCGCCATCGAGCGTGCCGATCGTGATGGCGCCGTTGAGCGCGAGCTTCATGTTGCCGGTGCCAGATGCTTCCATGCCGGCCGTGGATATCTGTTCCGATACGTCGGCTGCCGGGATGATCTGCTCGGCAAGGCTCGCACTGTAGTTCGGCACGAACACCACCTTCAGGCGGCCGCCGAGGGAAGGGTCCGCGTTGATCACGCGTGCGATGTCGTTGGCTAGCTTGATAATGAGCTTGGCGCGGGTGTAGCTCGCAGCCGCCTTGCCGGCGAAGAGCTTGACGCGAGGCACGAACACCTTGTCAGGGCGCGCCTTCATCTCCTGGTACAGCGAGATCGTCTCCAGAATATTGAGGAGCTGACGCTTATACTCGTGTATCCGCTTGATGTGCACGTCGAACAGCGCGCGGGGATCGACCTGCACGCCGGTCGCGGCACGGATGGTGGCGGACAGCCGCGACTTGTTGACCATGCGCGCGTGCTGGTAGCGCGCGACGAAGTTACGGTCCTCGACCAACGCTTCGAGCTTGCGCAGGTGCGATGGGTCGTCGAGCACGCCTTCGCCAAGCGTGTCGGTGAGCAGCCGCGTCAACGCGCCGTTTGCCTCGAACAGCCAGCGGCGAAACGTGATCCCATTGGTCTTGTTGACGATCCGCGTCGCCGTCGTCTCGGCGAGATCGTGGAACACCGTTTTGCGCAGCAGGTCGGTGTGCAGCGCCGACACGCCATTGACCGACTTCGAACCGATGAAGGCGAGGTGTGCCATGCGCACGCGCTTGTCGCCGTTCTCGTGGACCAGCGATACCGCGGCGACGAAGTCCGGATCGGTCAGGCCGCGCGAAGTCGTTTCCTGCAGATGCTTCCAATTGATCAGGTAGATGATCTGTAAATGCCGGGGCAGCAGGCGGCCGATCAGGTCAATGGGCCAGGTTTCCAGCGCCTCGGGCAGCAGCGTATGGTTGGTGTAATTCAAAGTCGACTTGGTGATGGCCCAACCCTTCTCCCAGGAGCAGGCATGGTCGTCGACCAGGATGCGCATCAGTTCGGCCACCGCGATCGCCGGATGCGTATCGTTGAGCTGCACGGCCGCGTGCTCCGGCAGCGTCTCCAGCGTGCCGAATTCGGTGAGGTGCCGGCGGACGATGTCCTGAAGCGAAGCGGCCGTGAAAAAATATTCCTGCCGCAGCCTGAGCTCCTGGCCCTCGGGCGTCGCGTCGTTCGGATAGAGTACGCGCGAGATCGCTTCGGCTCGGGCGCGGGCCGCGACGGCGCCGACATAATCTCCCTTATTGAACGTGGAAAGTTGGATCGGCGAGGCGGTGCGCGCAGACCATAGACGCAACGCGTTCACGTGGCGGCCACGCCAGCCGGCGATCGGCGTGTCGTAGGCGATCGCGTCGACGCGCTCGGCCGGATACCAGATCGCGCAAGGCGTTTCGGCGCTACCGCCGAGGTATTCGACGGCGCCGCCGAAGCCGATCGAATAGTGAGGGTCGTTGCGCTTGAACTCCCAAGGGTTGCCGCGAGCGAGCCAATCCTCCGGTATTTCCTGCTGCCAGCCATCGTGCAGCCGTTGTTCGAACAGGCCGTTCTCGTAGCGGATGCCGTAGCCGTAGGCCGGGATGCCAAGCGCCGCCATGGAATCCATGAAGCAGGCGGCGAGCCGGCCAAGCCCGCCATTGCCGAGTGCCGCGTCCGGCTCGGCGGCGCGGATGCGCTCGAAATCGACGCCCAGACTCTCGAGCGCGCGTTGGACGGGCGCGACAAGCCGCAGATTGGTCATGGTGTCGAGCAACAGGCGACCGATGAGGAATTCGATCGAAAGATAATAAACGCGTTTCCTCTTTTTGTTCTCCGTTTCCGCACGCGATTTCATCCATGCATCGACGATGCGATCGCGTATGGCCAACGCGGTCGCATGGTACCAATCTGTATCGTTGGCGTTATCCGCGGTCTTGCCAAGCTCGTAGGTGAGCTTCGACTCGATTGCGTTACGCAACTCGGCTTCGTTGGTTTCGGCTGAAGTCTCTGGCGGCGGCTGTCTCAGACTTAATCGCGGCATGGGCATTTCAATGTTTTTGCGAGTTCGGCAGCGGACATCTCAGCCGGTTCCAACGCGCGAGCTCATATGCTCGCACCATGACTCGCGCGCCCGCTCTAGACAAACACCTGCCAGTGGAAAAGCCTCATATGCGTGGATAAATGGCTGCGAAGGAACTTCGCGCCCATGTCCGACAATAGTGAGGCACGCAGAGCGCAATCTTTCGCACCGCAATATGCACCGAGGGTCGGGGTGCGATGCGGTATCACACGCCAATCGCCTGTTTGATCCGCGTCGCGCTCAGCGGCAGATCACGCAGGCGCGCTCCCGTGGCATCGGCAACGGCGTTGGCGATCGCGGCAGCGGTTGGACCTTGGCCGGCTTCACCAGTGCCGAGGAATTTCTCGCCAGGGCGGTCGATGATGTGGACGGCAATGCTGCGCGGCGCCTGAGTCAGGCGCAGGATCGGGTAGGTCGACCAATCGCGGCTGGTGATGTCCGCGCGGTCGAACGTGACCGCCTCGTAGAGCGTCCAACTCGCGGACTGCACGATAGCGCCTTCGATCTGGTTACGGATGCCGTCAGGATTGACGGCCAGGCCGCTGTCCACCGCCGCGACGATGCGGCCGAGATGCACCTCGCCGCTCTCGCGGTCGACCGTGAGCTCGACGGCGACGCCGCAATACGCAGCGAGGTTCTTGTAGCGCGCGAAGGCAAAGCCGCGGCCTTCGCCGCGCGGACGTTGACCGGTGCTCTTGCTCCAGCCGAATTCCTGCGCCGTTTTTGTGATCACGTCGCGCGCGCGAGAGTCGTCAAGATGCTTCAGC
Organism: Pseudolabrys sp.; assembly: GCA_036509755.1. GTDB lineage: Bacteria > Pseudomonadota > Alphaproteobacteria > Rhizobiales > Xanthobacteraceae > Pseudolabrys. The sequence continues at coordinate 11,581 of DATCFB010000011.1, forward strand.
CGGAATTCGACCGGATCGGCTTTCGCCGCGGCCGCGAGTTCGTCCATGAAACTCTCGACGGAGAAAACGTTGTGATAGGCGCCGAGCGCGCGCAGCGCCGAAACGCGTAGCGGCATCTGCGGGACGAAATGATCGACCACCCGTTCGTTCGGAATGGTGTAGATTGGAATCGCGTTGCGATCGCCGCCGCCTTCCGGCATCGGGATCTCTTTCGGCGCCGGCGGCTGGAACGGCTTCGCCAAATATTGCGCCGCCAAGAGATTGCCGGCGGGTCCGCCCGGCCGCGTCGAATGTGTATTGCTCCACACTTCGTAATTCCAGGCGACGATCTTGCCGTTGCTGTCGAGCGCGCCCGACACGTTCGAGGCCATCGCCGGGCCGAACGGCTCCCAGCCGTGCTCCTGCTCGCGCATCCATTGCAGGCGGATAGGCCGGCCGGGAACGGCGCGCGCGACCAATGCGGCGTCGGCCGCCGCATCATCGGCAGCGTTATGGCCGTAACAGCCCGAGCCCTCGACATGAATACAGTGCACCTGCTCCGGTTTCACTTGCAGCATGTCGGCGAGCGAGGCGCGCAAAGGGTAGACGCCTTGTGAATGCGTCCACACGGTCAGCTTGTCGGCCTGATAGAGCGCCACCGCACAGGACGGTCCGATCGAGCCGTGCGAGAGATAGGGGCGCGTGTAAGTCGCGCGCAGGAAATGTGCGCCCTGCTGGGCGGGGTTTCCCTTATTGGCGATCACCTGATCCTGGGTTGGCAGCCGGGTGAGAAATTGATGAATGGTGGCTTCGTCGGGCAGCGCCGCAACCTTGCGCCACTGCGCGATGGAGGCGAGCACGTTCATCGCCTCGATCGCCTGAAACTCGCCTTGCGCGGCGACGGCGAGGAAATTGCCGTCGCGTACGACCTTGATGACGCCGGGCAGTTTTTCGACCGCGGCGATGTCCACGGCGACGAGCTCGGCACCGTAGTTCGGCGGCCGCACGACGCGGGCGTGCAGCATGCCCTCGGGCCGCAAGTCCTGAACGTACATCGGCGCACCGGTGACCTTGCCCGGGATGTCGACGCGCCGCACAGGCTTTCCGATAACTGTGAAGGTCTTCGGATCTTTCAGCGGCGATTGCGGCTGCGCGGTTCGATGCAGCTCCTGGCCGGTGACGAGTTCCTTGTAGGCGACGCTGCGGCCGTCATTGGCGACGACGGCGCCGCTTTTGGCGTGCATCTGATCTCGCGCCAGGTTGAGCCGCGTGGCTGCGAGTTCGATGAGGATGCCGCGGACCTGGGCCGCCGCGTTGAGGATGGCCGTGCCCGAATCCTGCATTGAATGGCTGCCGGCGGTGTAGCCCTCATTGGCCGTGCGTTCGGTGTCGGCCGTGATCAGCGTAATCGCCGCGGGATCGACGTCGAGCTCTTCGGCGGCGCATTGAATCAGCGCGGTCTTGATGCCCTGTCCAAGCTCGGACTTACCGGTGAAGACGGTGACGGCGCCGTCGCCGCCGATCGCGATCCAGGCGTCAAGATAGGACGCCTTGTCGAGGCTGCCGGGTAGCTTCGGTTGCGGCGGAACGGTGCCTTGCGCGAATGATGCCGCCGGCTCAAGTGCGAAGCTGACGATGAGGGCGCCGCCGGTCGCCAGGAACATCCGGCGAGTCGGAGAGGGTAGAGGGGCGTTCATTTCTGCGCCTCCCGGAGCGGTCCTTGCAATTCGACCGTCATCAGTTTGGCGGCGCGATGCACCGCGCGCAAAATGCGCATTTGCGTGCCGCAGCGGCAGAGATTGGGCTCCAGCGCCTCGCGGATTTGCGTGTCGCTCGGCGCGGCGTTCTTCTCGAGCAGCGCCTGGGCCCGCATCATCATGCCGGGAATACAGTACCCGCACTGCGCCGCCTGCTCCTCGATAAAGGCCCGCTGCACCGGGCCTGGCTTATCGACGGTGCCGAGGTCTTCGACGGTGCGGATGTAGCGGCCCTCGAGCGCGGCAATCGGTGTCACGCACGAGAACACGGGATTATGATCGACCAGCACGGTGCACGCGCCGCATTGGCCGAGACCGCAACCGAATTTTGCGGCGTTAAGGGCAAGATCGTTGCGCAGCACGTAAAGCAAAGGCGTGCGCGGATCGGCATTGACCTCGTGCTGCTTGCCGTTGACGTTGAGGACGGTCATGGCGCCTCCGTTGTCGGCGTCTGTTTGCGCCGGACGTCCGCCAGCGCGGCCGCGACGTTCGCCCAGGCCGGCCCGCGGCTGTAATGCGTGCGCACGTAATCGACGAGCGCGAGGAGTTGCGGATCGGTCAGGGCGCCGGAAAAGCCCGGCATGATCGAGCCACGCCGGCCGGGCGGGGGATGGATGCCGTTCAGCACGATGCGCAGCAGGTTGTCCGGACGGGATGCGTTCACCGGCGTACTGAGTGCGAGCGCGACCGGCCGCGATACCGGGAGGCCGCCACCGGAACGGTGGCAGGTCGCGCAAGCGCCTGCGAATAATGTGCCGCCGGGCGAAGCGCCGTTCGCCGGCGCAGCACCGGTCGTTGCGCGGGACAGTTCGTTCACCGTGAGTGCGCGCTGCTGCGCGAAGGCGAGCGCGGCATTGGTCTGGCGCTGCCGGCCGGCGGTATCGCGCGGACCTGCGAAGGCGGCGATGTAGGTCGCGATAGCGCGCACGTCCGCGTTCGGTGCCTTGCTCAGGTTTGTCGAGACCAGCTGCATTGGGCCGGCGGCGAAGCCGTGCTGATCGGTGAACCCATATTTGAGATAGGCGAAGAGCTGATCGGCAGTCCACGGCACCGGCGCCGGCGATGTGGCATTGAGCGGCGGAGCGTTCCAGTTTTCGCCTTCACCTCCGGCGAAGCGTTGGTGCTTCTCCTCCGCGCCGAGCTTGTTGCGCGGCGTGTGGCAGGCGCCGCAGTGACCGAGCCCTTCGACGAGGTAGGCGCCGCGATTCCAATCGGCGCTCTG
>DATCFB010000012.1:0-3964 GCA_036509755.1 Pseudolabrys sp.
GGCCGGGCGTTTCCCATAGGCAGACTTGTCACTGCGAGCCTATATAGGACCCATGAAATCCCTCTGGCTCATCGTGCCTTTGTTCGCGCTGCTGATCGCCTCGTTCTGGTTCGCCGGCGAGACGTGGACACGGGTCGGCGACGCCGTTCCCTTCTGGGGTTGGTTCGCGATTGGTGGCGGCGTGCTGTTTTCGCTCGCCATCGGCGGCGGACTGATGGCGCTGATGTTCTATAGCGCCCGCCACGGCTACGACGATCCCGGCGGGCCGCAGTAACGGCTTTCGTCGCTACAAGCATTTCGTTTGCGGAAAAGCCGTCCGGCGCGGACGGCCGGTATCGGCCCGCCGTCGAACGGGCTATGACTGCGGCTCACGAATTGAAAGCCGTGCCATGAACGAGACGCTCGTCCAGGACCAGTTCGGAAAGAACGCCGCGCATTATCTGACGTCGAAACCGCACGCGCAGGGTAAGAGCCTGGAGCGGCTGGTGGAGTTGACCGCACCGAAGCCGGGCTGGCGCATACTCGATATCGCCACCGGGGGCGGCCACGTCGCTTATACGTTCGCGCCGCACGTCGGCCGCGTTTGGGCGACCGACATCACGCAGCAGATGCTCGATCAGGTAAAGGCGGAAGCCGCTAAGCGCGCGCTGGCCAATATCCGCGTCGCCTACGCCAAGGCCGAGATGCTTCCGTTCGAGGACGAGAGCTTCGATCTGGTCACCTGCCGCATCGCGCCGCACCACTTCGATTCCATTCCGGAATTCCTCGCCGAGGTTCACCGCGTGCTCAAACCAGGCGCAACCGCGGCGATCGTCGACAACGTCGTTCCCGCCGGGCCGGTTGGCGACTACATCAACGCATTCGAGCGGCTGCGCGACCCGAGCCATCTGCGCGCCTGGACGATCGAGGAATGGCGCACCGCCATGGCCGACGCGAAACTAAGCGTCCGCCACGAGGAAGCGCTCGACAAGACGATGGAGTTCAAGACGTGGTCGGCGCGCTACGACGCCGTCATGCAGGCGTTGCTGCGCGCGATGCTCACGCTCGCCTCCCCCGAGGTCAAGGCGACGCTTCAGCCGCAAAACGACGGCGATGCGCTGACCTTCCGCCTGCGCGAGGGCCTGTTCATCGCGACCAAGGCCTGACCAAACGAAAACGCCTGCGGCCTTGCGGCGCCGGCGTCGGAGTTCGCGCGATCGGCCTGCTTATTTCATCGCGTGCTTCTTCCACTTCTTCTTGGCCTTGACCGGCTCTTCGTCCGGCGCCCAGAGGATGTGATTGTCATAGGCCTGCTCGACCAGCCAGCTTCCGATCACCGGAATGACGCAGCCGGCGATGAGCATGTGCGCCTCGCGATAGCGCAGCGGACGCTTGAGCAAAACGGTCGCGACCATCGGCGATATCACGGCGCAGCCAATCGTCGTGCCGGCAATGGCCCCCGCCTGCGTGATGCCGGCGCGCGCGCTGTCCCACTTCCAGTGCCAGTCATTGATGGCGAAGTAGGCTGCGGTCGAAGCGGCGCCGACGCCGAACTCCGTGGCTGTGAGAACCGTCTTGGCATCCTTGTGGCGCCCGCCGGCACTTGCCGGCCCGTAGGACACAGCCAATGCCGCCAACGCGGCCACGACGAACGCAACTTTCCGGTACATTCGTCAGCCTCCGCTATGCGATCCGATAAGAATGAGGCGCCAGTCTGCAGCTTGGCGCACGAGCCGTCGAGCACGGCGCAACCCGAAGGCGCAATTGTTCACAGCGATCGCCACCGGCGCAAATAAGCTTGCACGCCTTTGCATCCTTTTCCACCCGTTTCATAGAAGCCGAATTTCGACTTTCGGAAGGAACACACTGTCCGCTCGGTGATTTAGCGCAATGAGAAACTCGAAGGACGGCCCACCTTGCGCCGACAAGGAGCGGCGCCGGGACGACCGTCACATGCCGTATCGCAACAATCTCGATCTGCCCGCACCGGTGCGCAATCACTTGCCGGCGCAGGCCCAGGACCTCTACCGCGATGCGTTCAATCATGCCTATGCCGCGCATGCCGGCGAGATCGATCGCGAGCAGCGCGCGCATATGATCGCCTGGGCGGCGGTGAAACGCAGCTACGTGAAGGCCGACGACGACCCCGAATGGGTCCACCGTCCCGAACCGCATTAATATTCCACGCGTCAGCGCTGCGAAAAGTTAAGCTCCCACCCCCCGCAACTTCGCTTGCACTCCGGCGTTGCCGCCAGACAATCAGGGAGCAGATGCGATGATTGAAACACGCCGAAGTCTGGCCATTCTCACCGTCGCTTTCCTCGCGGCAGGAAGCGTAGCGGCATTCGCGCAAGCTGGCGGCGGCGGCAGCGGCGGCAGCGGTGGCAGCGGTGGAGCCAGTGGCGGCGCCGCGGGCAGCATGGGATCCTCCGGCGCGGGCGCGTCAGGCACCGGGACATCAAGCACGTCGCCCGGCACGAGCACGCCAAGCTCCAGTAGCGGCATGCGCAGCCTCAACAGCAACAGCCCCACGATGGGCAAACGTCCGTGCGGGGCGGGCATGGCCGCGACGAAGTCGCCGAACGGAATCGGCACGACCGCGAACAACAATAATCCGTCAGTCTCGGCCAACGGCAGCAACGGGACCACCGGTGCGACGGGCACCACAGGCATGAACGGCGGAACCAACACGTCGGGCCTAAACGCGACCGGCACGAACAACAGCCTCACCAGCGGCGGCACCGTCGGCACGACGGGCAGCGGCGGCTGTTAGGGCGGTCTCCTGAGAAACAGTAAGGCCGGCGCGTCGCTCGACGCGCCGGCCTTTGCGCGATCAGCGCACCAATTCCCGCATCGCGCGGTCGAGCCCATCCAAGGTGAGCGGATACATGCGTCCGCTCATGAGCTGGCGGATCATGTTGATCGAATACGTGCCGTCCCACTCTTCCTCCGGCACCGGATTGAGCCACACCGCCGCCGGATAGGTCCGCACCACCCGCTCGAGCCACATGCCGCCTGGCTCGTCATTATAATGCTCGACCGAGCCGCCCTGCGCAGTGATCTCGTAAGGCGACATCGAGGCGTCGCCGACGAAGATCACCTTGTAGTCGTGTGGGTAAGTGTGCAGCACGTCCCAGGTCGTCGTCGCCGCCTGAAATCTCCGGCGGTTCTCCTTCCACACTTTCTCGTAGAGGCAATTGTGGAAATAGAAGTGCTCCATATGCTTGAACTCGGCGCGCGCCGCCGAGAACAGTTCCTCCGTCGCCTTGATGTGCCAGTCCATCGATCCGCCGATATCGAAGAACTGCAAGACCTTCACCGCATTGTGCCGCTCGGGCCGCATGTGGATGTCGAGATAGCCTTTGTGCGCCGTGCCTTTGACCGTGCCGTCGAGGTCGAGCTCGTCGGGGGCTCCTAGGCGCGCGAACTTGCGCAGGCGGCGCAGCGCGACCTTGATATTGCGCGTGCCGAGCTCGACGTCGTCGTCGAGGTCCTTGAATTCGCGCTTGTCCCAGACTTTGACCGCGCGGCGATGGGTGCTCTCGCCGCCGATGCGGATGCCTTCCGGATTGTAGCCGGCATTGCCGAACGGCGACGTGCCGGCGGTGCCGATCCATTTGTTGCCGCCCTGATGGCGGCCTTTCTGTTCGGCGAGCCGCTGCTTCAGCGTCTCCAGCAGCTTGTCGAGGCCGCAGGGGGCTTCAATCTCTTTCTTCTCTTCCTCGGTCAGATACTTCTCGGCGAGTTTCTTCAGCCACTCGGCCGGGATCTCGGCTTCGACCGCATCGCCGACCGTCTCGAGGCCCTTGAACACATGACCGAAGACGCGGTCGAACTTGTCGAAATTGCGTTCGTCCTTCACCAGCGCGAGCCGGGACAAATAATAGAAATCCTCGACGCGGCGCGAGGCGAGATCGGCCTCCATTGCCTGCATCAGGTCGAGATATTCCCGCAAAGTCACCGGAATTCCGGCGCCTTTGAGTTC
>DATCFB010000013.1:0-13253 GCA_036509755.1 Pseudolabrys sp.
CGCAATGCCGTAGAAGAGATCGAGCATGATGAAGCGCGTGCGCCAGGCGCGCGTCGACACCTCTGACGGGGGCAGGTCGAGGAACTGCCGGCACTTGGTAATGATGACGGCGTGAATGACCAGCACCGACGCCGTCCAGGCGCCGGCCGTCAGGGCACCGGTCCACAGGCTCGACAGGAACCCGATCGTGCCGACCAGAAGCAGGATCACCAGCGACGCGGACAGACGATTCTGCGCGTAGAGCCTCAGCAACTCGATGTCGAAAGCCGGCCGCGTGCCGCTGGACGACGTCAGCCGGTCGCGTGCCTCGCGCACATATTGCGCGGCAAGGCGACGCTTTACCGGCGAGGTCTCGGGGGGCAGCGCGCTCAGATCGGGCTGTTCGCCGGGGATGGGCATATGAAGACGCTGACGCTACGGAACGGAGGCCGAAAGTGGCTCATAATCCTTAAGACCAGCCTTAAGAGGCGGCTAAAGTCTCTGGTTAACGGTCCTTAACCGGCCTTTGACAGGGAGGCGGACACTGTGTTCGCTTGGCCAATCTAAGGGCAAACGGGGTCCGGACATGAAGCTCTACGACAGTAAGATGGCGCCCAATCCCCGCCGCGTGCGCGTTTTTCTGGCCGAGAAGGGCATCAAGGTGCCGACCGAGCAGGTCGACATGATGACCAAGCAGCATCTGACCCCCGAATACACCGCCATCAACCCACTCCAGCGCATGCCGGCTCTGGTCCTCGACGACGGCGCGGTCATTTCCGAGTCGATCGCAATTTGCCGCTATTTCGAGGCGTTGCGGCCGCAGCCGCCCCTGTTCGGCACGGGGCCGACTGAGATTGCCACCGTCGAGATGTGGAACAGGCGGTGCGAGTTGAACCTGTTGTCCAGCGTCGCGCACGTCTTTCGCCACACGCATCCGGCGATGAAGGAGCTCGAAGTGCCGCAGGTCGCGGCCTGGGCCGAGGCCAACCGGCCGCGCGTCATCGATTTCCTGCGCATCCTTGATGCCGGACTGGCCTCGCATTCGTTCATCGCCGGCGAGCATTTTACGGTCGCCGACATCACCGCTTTGTGCGCGGTCGATTTCATGAAGCCGGCGCGCATCGCCGTGCCGGACGAACTCACGAACGTGAAGCGCTGGCACGCCGAGGTCGCGGCGCGGCCGAGCGCCAAGGCGTAGAGGCGTGAAACTCACCATCGTCGGCTGCGGCGACGCCTTCGGATCGGGCGGGCGCATGAACACGTGCTTCTGGCTGGAGACGGCGAAGGCCAATCTGGTCGTCGACTTCGGCGCCTCGTCGCTCGTGGCGCTGAAAAAGCTCGCGCTCAATCCAAACCGCATCGACGGCGTCGTGCTATCGCATCTGCACGGCGATCATTTCGGCGCATTGCCGCTCCTGCTGCTCGATTATCAATTTCTGATGCGGCGCGAGCGGCCCTTCCTGATCGCCGGCCCGACCGGTACGCAAGTGCGCCTTGACGCGCTGATGGAGGCGTTCTTTCCGAAGTCGATCGGCTCGAAGTGGAAGTTTCCCTGGAGCGTGCAGGAGATCGCGCCTGGCGTGCTCGGCGAGGTGCTCGGTCATACGGTCACGACGGCCGAGGTCATCCATCAATCCGGCACACCGTCGACGGCGCTCCGCCTGTCGGACGGCGAGAAGACGTTCGCCTATTCCGGCGACACCGAATGGACCGACGCGCTGCTGCCAATCGCGCGCGATGCGGATCTCTTCGTCTGCGAATGTTACGGCTTTGCCGGGAAGCTTTCCGGTCACATGAGCTGGCAAATCCTGCAACCGCGGCTCAAAGAACTCGCCGCGCGCCGCACCATGCTCACGCACATGAACGAGACCATGCTCGCACGTCTCGATGAGGTGCGGGCAGGGGGTGTGCTGCTCGCCGAAGACGGCCTCGAACTGACGTTTTGAACCCGCGCTTGCGGTTGCCGCACGGACGTGCGTCTGCGCGCTTGAGATGCTGCGCTTTCCGCTTTGACCGATCGTCCATGCCGGCAACGTTCGGCTGGTGCAGCGCCACTCCCTCCCATTGCCAAGGGAGGGAGAGCGTGTTCAGCGGCGCAGCTGACGGTACTAGCGATCGAGCAGCGCCAGCAGTGCCGAAGTGTCCCAGCGCTTGCCGCCCATACCCTGCACCTGCGCATAGAACTGATCGACCAGCGCGGTGACGGGGAGCCGCGCGCCGTTCTTGCGCGCTTCGCCGAGGCAGATCGACAGGTCCTTGCGCATCCAGTCGACCGCGAAGCCGTGGTCGAACTTGCCAGCGGCCATCATCTTGTAACGGTTCTCCATCTGCCAGCTCTGCGCCGCGCCCTTGGAGATGGTGGCGATCAGCTTGTCGATGTCGAGGTTCGCCTTCTTGGCGAAGTGCAGGGCCTCTGAAAGGCCCTGCACGAGGCTGGCGATGCAGATCTGGTTGCACATCTTGGCAAGTTGTCCCGAGCCCGGCGCGCCCATCAGGTTGCAGGCGCGAGCGTAAGCGTCGATCACTGGCTTAGCTTTGTTGAACACGGGCTCGTCGCCACCGCACATCACGGTCAGGATGCCGTTTTCGGCCCCGGCCTGGCCGCCGGACACCGGCGCATCGACGAAATCGAAGCCGCCTTTCTTCGCGGCGGCGTAAAGTTCGCGCGCGATCTCGGCGGACGCGGTTGTGTGGTCGACGAATATCGTGCCCTTACCCATGGCTTGGAAGGCGCCGTCTTTGCCGAGCGTGACCTCACGCAGGTCGTTGTCGTTGCCGACACAGCACATCACCATATCCTGGCCTTGCGCGGCGGCCTTCGGCGTCGGCGCCGAGTTGCCGCCGTGCTGTTTGACCCATTGCTCGGCCTTGGCGGCGGTGCGGTTATAGACGGTCACGTCGTGGCCGCCTTTGTTCTTCAAATGACCGGCCATGGGATAGCCCATGACGCCCAAGCCGAGAAAAGCCACTTTCGCCATCATCGTTCTCCTTCGAAATACGCCGTAGCGTGAGACTTACTGAATGTGGACGTTAAGGTCCTTGGCGAGCTTGCCGAACTTCTCGTCGTCGCTATGGATGCGCGCGGTGAATTCTGCGGGCGACATGATGAGCGGCTGCAAGCTGCCGGAAACGTTGATCTTGGCGGCCACGTCCGGTTTCGCCAGCAGCGCCTGCACCGTGGTGCGCAACTTGTCGACGATCGGCTGTGGCGTTCCGGCCGGCGCGAACAGGCCGAGCCAGATGTCGACCGCATAACCCGGATAGAATTCGCCAATGGTCGGAACGTCGGGGTAGCGCTTGGAGCGTGTCTTGCCGCTGACTGCAAGCGCCCTCAGCGTGCCGGCCTCGAACTGGCCGGCGCTCTCGCCGCCGGCGAACAGCACTTGCGTCTCGCCGGCGATCGTCGCCTGCATGGCGGGGGTGCCGCCGCGATACGTCACGTTGAGCAGCTTGAATCCCGCGCGCTGCTTGAGCTGCTCCATCGCGAAAAAATGCTGACTGCCGACACCGCCATTGGCGAAGGTGAGCGGCGGATTGGCCTTCTTCGCGTAGGCGACGAACTCCGGAAGCGTCTTCACCGGAACCTTGGGATTGACCGAAAGCACGAATTGATTGGTTGCGACCGAGGTGATTGGCACCAGATCCTTCATCGGGTCGAAGGACATGTGCGCGTAGACGTGCGGATTGATCACGATCCCGCTGTCGGCGGCGAGTATCAGCGTGTAGCCGTCGGGCGCAGCCTTGGCGGCGGCTTCTCCGGCTAGGTTGCCGTTGGCGCCCGTGCGGTTCTCGATGATGACGGGCTGGCTGACCGCCTGCGAGAGATATTGACCGACGAGCCGCGCCACGACGTCGGGCGCGCCGCCCGGTGGGATCGGCACCAGAAGCTTGATCGGCCGGTTTGGATAGGCGTCCTGCGCCGCGGCGGGCAGGGCGGCGACGCTCAGGCTAGCGGCCAGAGCGATGGCGCAGAGTGAAAATCTCCTCATGCCGCAATCCTCCTCGATCAGTGCTTTTGGCACGCGCCTTCGCGACGTTTTGCCCGTCGTACCAGATAATCGAAGTTGATGGCGAACTGTTCTGAGCGGCTGATGTCGCCTCTCAGCTTCTCGATGTCGGCGCGTGGAAATTCGGGCGCCAGGTCGCCGGCAGCTTCGGCCACAAGTTGAACCATCGCGGCGTTCTCCAGCATGATCACGCCGATGACGGCTTCGGCGATAGTTGCGCCTGCCGTCACCGCGCCATGGTTCTTCAGCAGCACCGCCCGATGCGGACCGAGCGCGCGCGCGACACCGGCGCCCATTTCCTTGCTGCGGATGAGATTGATCGTGTCGGTGTAGACGCCGATCGCTTCATAGAAGAGGGCCCCCGGCTGGCTATAGGCGCGCATCGGTCGTCCGGTCGCCGACAGCGCGACGGCGTAAGGCGGATGCGTGTGCAACACACAGCGCACGTCGGCGCGCTGCTTGAAGATTTCCGAATGGATGTAGACCTCGCTGTGCCGGCGTGCGGTGCCGGCCACCACATTGCCGTCGAGATCGATGGTCAGGATGTTCTCGGCCGTAATCTCGTCGAGCCCGACGCTGTGCGGCTTCATGAAGAAGAGCGAGGGGTCGTCCGGCAGCCGGAACGAGATGTGGCCGCGGGTGAAATCGTCCTGGCCCTCGGCGACCAGGACTTTGCCGGCCCAGGCCATTTGTTCTTTGATCTCATCGTGGGTCATTCGGTGCTTCCACGGCATGACGGTCTCGGGGACGCAAACTGACATGTGGACGGCGTTGGACTCAAGGCTGCATTGACGCCCGGGCGGGCTTGCCTATGGTGGCGCCGAACGGAAAGGCTCGTGCGATGGCGGTGACCAAGGAACAGGTGCTGGCGGCCCTGGCGCGCGTGCCGGCACCAAACGGCGGCAGCCTCACGGAAGCGCGCGTCCTGTCGGACATCGTGGTGAGCGACGGCAAGGTTTTCTTCTCGATCACCGTCGATGCGGCCGACGTGAAGGCTTGGGAGTCGGTCCGCAAGCGCGCCGAGGATGCCGTCAAGGCGGTAGCGGGCGTTGCCTCGGCGCTGGTGGCGCTGACGGCGGAGCGAGCGGGCGGGACGACCGCGCCACGCCCGCAGCAGGCGGCGCCGCAGCGGCCGGCCCAGGGCGGTCACCATGCTCATCCCGCGCATCCGGCCGACAGGGTGCAGCCCGGGATACCCGGCGTCGAAGCCGTGATTGCGGTCGCCTCCGGCAAAGGCGGTGTCGGCAAATCGACCACCGCCGTCAATCTCGCGCTCGGCCTCCGCGACCAGGGGCTGAAGGTCGGCATGCTCGACGCCGATATTTACGGGCCGTCGCTGCCGAAGCTGCTCGCGATCCGCGAGAAGCCGGAGACGATCGGCGGCAACCGGCTCAAGCCGATCGAGCGCTACGGCCTCACGGTAATGTCGATTGGCTTCCTCATTGAGGAGACCACGCCGATGATCTGGCGCGGCCCGATGGTGATGTCGGCGATCACGCAGATGCTGCGCGAGGTCGAATGGGGCAAGCTCGACCTGCTCGTCGTCGACATGCCGCCCGGCACCGGCGACGCGCAGCTCACGATCGCGCAACAAGTGCCCTTGCGCGGCGCGGTCATCGTGTCGACGCCGCAGGATCTTGCCCTGATCGACGCGCGCCGCGGCGCCGCGATGTTCAATCGCGTCAACGTGCCCGTGCTCGGCGTCGTCGAGAACATGAGCTATTTCCTCTGCCCCGAATGCGGCACGCGCACGGACATCTTCGGCCATGGCGGCGCGCGTCACGAAGCCGAGCGCCTCGGCGTGCCGTTCCTCGGCGAGGTGCCGCTGCACATGGCGATTCGCGAGAAGTCGGATGCGGGTACACCGGTGGTGGCGACCGAGCCCGACGGTCCGCATGCCAAGATTTATCGTGACATCGCGGTCAAGGTGCTCGCCGGGATCAAGGGCGGCGGCCGCGTCGCGCCGAATATTGTCGTCGAAGCGTAGCGGCGGAACGGGGACGGGGCATGAATGCTGGAAGCGCCATTCGCCTCGGTCTCATCGGTCTCGGTCTCGTGCTCGCGCCGCTCGGAGCGCTCGCGCAAATGTCGCCGGAGGTGAAGGCGGCGCCGGCCGTATCGCTGGTCGAGCCGGCCTTGCCCGCAGATGTCGAGTTTGCTCGCAACATCGCGCATATCCGGGCCGATCTCCTGATCGCCGACGCGCTGGTGAAAGAGCGCGACTGGGTCGATGCGCGGCCGCACGTGAATTTCCCACGCGAGGAGATCTACGGCGTCATTCGCGACGAATTGCGGGCCTATAAGATGCCGCCATTCGACGGCGCGCTGCGCGAACTCGCGCGGGCCGTGGCGGCGCGCAACATAAAGAACTACGGCCGCGCGCTGAAGAAAGTGCAGGCCGCGCTCACCGTCGCCGACATGGGCTTGCAGGCGCGGCAGAAGGATTGGCCCCGATTCACGCTCACGGTCGCCGCGGCGATCTTGGGCGACGCCGCCGACGAGTATGACGACGCCGTGACGAACGGCCGTATCGTGCACGCGATCGGCTATCAGAGCGCCCGCGGCATCGTGTCCGAAGCCGACCGTATGGTCGAAAACGTCGTCACGGAGCTCGCTGCCCGCGACGCCGAGACGTTGCAGGGCGTGCGCGGTAATATGACCCATCTGAAGGACGTATTCGCGTCCGTTGCCGCACCGAAAGAGCCGCGGGCCGATGTCGACACCGTACGCAAGCTCGTTGCGCAGACCGGCGCGTTGATGCGTGCGCTCAAGTAATCCGACTTTGGTCTGTTGCCAATGGAAGCCTGCCTGAAGGCCTCGAACCAAGTGAACGTTGAAGAGTCGGCCAGGAACCCGGAATACAAAAAGGTCCAGGCGATGAAGGCGTTCCGCAACGACGAATACGTGTGGCGGCAGGTCGCGAAATATGGCTTCGACAGCTTCATAATCCGCACGCGTAGCCGCGGCGCGTCCCGCGGGATTCCCGCCATTTCCTGGGGACCGGCCTCTGGCCGTTCCCTTTTTCGCTTAATCGACAGGGAACTTCGCTCTTACAGTTTCTGACGAACCAGTGCAGACTGGAACATCGTGTGGGGCCGTTCGACGCCCCACCAAGCCCTCTGGGCGAAGCCCGTGGGCCAAAGGATCAAGAACGGTGCAACGCCTCCGCGTCAGCCCGCTTCATCAATTTCTAAGGGAGGAAGTTCAATGAAACGTCGTGAATTTCTGAAGACGGCCGGTATCGGTGCCGCCGCCACTGCCGTCGCCGCGCCGGCCATCGCGCAGTCGAGCCCTGTGCTTCGATGGCGTATCGCGGCAAGCTGGCCGAAGTCGCTCGATACGCTTTACGGTGGAGTCGAGACCTTCACCAAATACGTCGCCGAGGCGACCGACAACAAATTCCAGATCCAGGGCTTCGCGGCTGGCGAGATCGTGCCCGGCCTGCAGGTGCTCGATGCCGCCTCCAACGGCACCGTCGAGATGGCGCACACCGCGACCTACTATTATTTCGGCAAGGATCCGACCTGGGCGCTGTTCTGTGCCGTTCCGTTTAGCCTGAACGCCAGACAGATGAACGCCTGGTTCTATGACGGCGACGGCCTCAAGCTGATGAACGAGTTCACTGCCAAGCATAACCTCGTCGCCATGGTGGCCGGCAATACCAACTGCCAGATGGGCGGTTGGTATCGCAAGGAGATCAAGACGCCGGCCGACTTCAACGGCCTCAAGATGCGCATCGGCGGCTGGGCAGGCAAGACACTGCAAAAGCTCGGCCTCGTTCCGCAGCAGATTGCCGGCGGCGACATCTATCCGGCGCTGGAGAAGGGTACGCTCGATGCCTGCGAGTGGGTCGGCCCCTATGACGACGAAAAGCTCGGCTTCTACAAGGTCGCCAAGTATTATTACTATCCCGGCTGGTGGGAAGGCGGGCCGGCTCTGCATATTCTGACCAACAAAGGAAAGTGGGACAGCCTTTCGAAAAATTACCAGGCTGTCCTGCAAGCGGCTGCGGCCTATTCCAACCTGGAGATGATGGCGCGCTATGACGCCCGCAATCCAGTGGCGCTGAAGCGACTCGTGGCCAATGGCACGCAACTGCGGCCGTTCACGCAGGAGATCATGGAGGCGTGTCTGAAGGCATCCGATCAGGTGAACGCGGAGACCTCGGCGACGAATCCCGCCTACAAAAAGGTGCTGGCCAATCTGGAGGATTTCCGCAACAACGAATATCTTTGGTGGCAGGTGGCGGAATATACCTTTGACAGTTTCATGATCCGTCACCGTTCCAAAACTTGAGTGAAATCACGAAAGCAAAACCGATCAAGGCCGGCCGCTTTGCCGGCCTTGTTTTTTGGGTCTGATGCAAGCCGGTGCAATATCCGGTCGTGCCACGTGCGACGCTGCCGGGTCGATCGGCTTTGCGTTTTATTGAATCTTTGGCGGAATATCGAAGTTGAGCGGCGGTGGCGCTTCGATCTGCGGAATATCGATTTTCACTTTGTCGAGGTCAATTTTTGGACCGGTGCTTTTGTAGTGCATCACCATGGCAGGGAAGAAGATGACGAGTGCCACCATGATGACCTGGATCCCGACGAACGGGATTGCACCCCAATAAATCTGCCCCGTGCTCACTCCATCGGTCTTCTTGCCGGTGACCCGGTCGATGAAGCTGTCGGCCGGTGCCACCGAGCGCAGATAGAACAGCGCATAACCGAAGGGCGGATGCAGGAACGAGGTCTGCATGTTCACGCCGAGTAGGACGCCGAACCAGATCAGGTCGATGCCGAGATGCTCGGCGGCCGGTCCGAGCAGCGGAATGACGATGAAGGCGATCTCAAAGAAGTCGAGAAAGAAAGCGAGGAAGAATACGAAGGCGTTGACGAATATCAAGAAGCCAATCTGTCCGCCCGGCAGCGAGACCAGCAGGTTCTCGACCCAAATGTGACCGCTCACGCCGTAGAAGCTGAGCGAAAACACGCGCGACCCAATCAGGATAAAGATCACGAAAGCGGAAAGTTTGGCCGTCGACTCGACCGCCTGGCGGACCAGGTCCCAACTCAGCCGGCGCGTAATCGCGCCAAGGATCAGCGCACCCGCGGCGCCCATGGCGCCACCTTCAGTGGGCGTGGCAACGCCGACGAAGATTGTGCCGAGAACCAGGAAGATCAGGAACAGCGGCGGCACCATCACGAAGGTCGTCTGTTGCGCGATATGCGAGAGGAAGCGCAAACCGAACAGACGGCTGGTGATCTTGTTCACCACCGCCACCGCGAAGGCGAAAATGATTCCGTAGAACATGCTGATCACGACATAGTCGGCGCCGTGCGTGTCGGAATTGCGCATCATGCACCAGGCGAAAATCGTCGCGACGACGGCGAGCGTGGCAAGCGAAAGCAGGCCGCGCTCGTCGCCGCCCAAGCGGACGCGCGGCACCAGTCTTGCCAGACTCCACAACAGGGCGAGAATCACGACGACCTCAATTGCGTAGCCCAGATAGTCCGCAATCGCCGTTGCAAGATCCGGGCTCGCGGCGATGGCCTTCAGCTCACCGTTTTGCGTGACCGTGTAAACGTGATGGCCGAGCAGCCACAGGGCCGCCACTGCGCCGATGCAGAGCAAGCCACCATTGGTGCGGGCAAGCACATCGCGCGGCCCGGCCTCGGTTTCCTTGAAGCCGACGTCATCGACCGGCAGCCCGGGCACCGCTTTCGGGTTAACCAAAGTGATGATGAATATGTAGACGGCATAAAGCCCGGCGAGGAATAAGCCGGGAATGAATGCGCCCTCGTACATGTCGCCGACCGAGCGGCCGAGCTGGTCGGCCATCACGATCAATACCAGCGACGGCGGGATGATCTGGGCCAGCGAGCCGGAGGCGGCAATGATACCGGTGGCGACACGCCGATCGTAACCGTAACGCAGCATGATCGGCAGCGAGATGAGGCCCATCGATATCACGGAGGCGGCGACGACGCCGGTGGTGGCGGCGAGCAGCGCGCCGACAAACACCACGGCGTAGGCCAGTCCGCCGCGCACGGTGCCGAAGAGTTGACCGATCGTGTCGAGCAGGTCTTCCGCCATTCCGGAGCGCTCGAGCACCAGCCCCATGAAGGTGAAGAACGGAATGGCGAGCAATGTATCGTTGCTCATCACACCGTAGATGCGGTCCGGCAAGGCTTGCAGGAAATTTGGCGCGAATTGCCCGAGTTCTATGCCGATAAGTCCATACAGCAGGCCAACCGCACTAAGCGAGAAAGCCGCCGGGTAGCCGAGCAATAAGAATAGCACCAGCGACACGAACATGATCGGCGCCATGTTGGCGATGAAGAAGGCCTCCATGTCTAACCCCGATCGTTCGATGCGCGACTAGGCAGCGATCCGGTCACGGCGGTTCGCTTTGCCGCGCATGTCGCCAACAAAGCGGAATCGAGCGGGCGGAGCGCCTCACTTTTCATGAGCCGCGCCCTCGTGTTTTCCCATCGCCCCGATTACCTCTTCGGCTTCCAGTTCAAGCGAGCTCTTCTGACCTTCGTGCGGATCGGGGATTAGACCGCGCATAATTGCGACGCGCTTTACCAGCTCCGAAATCGCCTGCAGTAACAACAACCCAAAGCCGATCATGATGAACGACTTGGCGGGCCATTGCGGAAGACCGCCGGTATTCCAGGATTGCTCGTTGATTGCCGCCGACTTGAGAAAGAACGGGATGCCGGTGATGACCAGGATGAGGCAAAGCGGCATCAGAAAGAACGCGTGACCGACCAGTTCAATTGTATTGCGCACGCGCTTTGGCAGCAGATTGTTGAGGATGTCGATGCGGACGTGCTCGTTGTTCAGGAGGGTCCAGGGCGAGCACAGAAGAAACACGGCGCTGAACAGCACCCACTGCAACTCCAGCCAGGAATTGGAGGAAGTATCGAACACCTTGCGCACGGTGGCATTCACTGCCGAGACCACCACAGCGAGGAGGATCAGCCAAGCCGCGCGTTTGCCGATCCAGGTGTTGGCGGCGTCGATTGCTCGCGTTGCCGGCAGCAACACCTTCAGAGCTGCGTCGAGGGCGCCCAAGTCAAAACTCCCCTCTGCGGCCGGGGTCGCCGGCGCGCATATTATTTTTCTTGATATCCCACGGCTTGGACCCCGCGGCCAAGCGTGTCACCTAATCCGAATGCGGGGACGCCCGTCAATGCCGAAATTGGTTGCCAAGGATAACCATGGCATGCGGGCGGTGGTCTTCAGGGCGGCGGCGATCAGCCCCCGGTCACGCTCATGTGCCGCGAGACGGCCGGGCGCTGATGATTGCGGTCGATGATGAAGTCGTGCCCCTTGGGCTTGCGGCCGATGGCCTCGTCGATCGCGGCATGCAGGGGGGCATCGCCTTCCGAAGCGCGGAGCGGCGAACGCAAGTCGGCGGCGTCGTTCTGACCGAGGCACATATAGAGCGTGCCGGTGCAGGTGATGCGAACGCGGTTGCAGCTTTCGCAGAAGTTGTGGGTCAGTGGTGTGATGAGGCCGAGCCGGCCGCCGGTTTCCTTGACCTGCACGTAGCGCGCCGGGCCGCCGGTGCGATAATCGATGTCCTCGAGCGTATATCGCTCCGAGAGCCGCGCCCGCGCGAGCGACAAGGGCAGGTATTGGTCAAGCCGGGACTCGCCCGTCTCGCCGAGCGGCATCACCTCGATCAGCGTCAGATCCATGCCGCGGCCGTGCGCCCAGGCAGTCATATCGGCGAGTTCGTCTTCGTTGACGCCCTTAAGCGCCACGGCGTTGATCTTGACCTTGAGACCGGCCTTCTGCGCGGCATCGACGCCTTTCAGTACCTTGCCGAGATCGCCCCAGCGAGTGATGGCGCGAAACTTGTCCGGATCGAGCGTGTCGATCGACACGTTGATGCGCTCGATGCCGTGGTCCTTCAACTCGGCGGCGTGTTTCTCGAGCTGCGAGCCATTGGTCGTCAGCGTCAATTCCTTGAGCGCGCCGCTCGTAAGATGTCGCGAAAGCGACGCAACCAGCGTCATGATACCGCGCCGCACCAGCGGCTCGCCGCCCGTCAACCGCAGCTTGGTGACGCCCTTGGCGACGAACGCGCTGCACAGCCGGTCGAGTTCCTCAAGCGTCAGCAGATCGACCTTCGGGAGGAAGGTCATGTGCTCCGACATGCAGTAAACGCAGCGGAAGTCACAGCGGTCCGTCACCGAGACGCGGAGATAGGTGATGGCGCGCGCGAAAGGGTCGATCAGCGGCCGCGGCATTGCGCCGGCGCGGTCGAAGTCCGTGGCTGACTGCTGTTCGACTGCTACCATCCGAGATCCCGTCAAGCGGAGTGCCCGCCGTCGCTAGATATAGGAACTGCGGTGGTCAAAGGCCAGCAGGGCCATCGACAAACGAAACGGCCCGCATCCTGAATGCGGGCCGCAATTTACTCCGGGAGCAGCTTCAGCGCTGGGGCGGCGGCGCTGAAGGCCAAGGCGAGGTCGCCTGCTGCGCCGGTGCGGCCGCCGGGGCAGGGGCAGGGGCCTGAGCGGCGGGTTTGGGCGCCGCCGGCTTCTTGGCGACAGGCTTCTTTGAACGACGCACAGGCTTCCTCGCCGGCTTCGGCGGCGGCGGCGCCGGCGAGAGCTCGGACAGGACTGGATTTGGTCGCAGCTGCGGCGGCGAGCCAGGCGTGTTGATCACTTCGAGCTGATCGGTCTCGGGCAGGTAGCCGTTGAGTGTGAATGTCACAGTCTGCGCCGCATCGGTTGGCATCGCGAGCGCGCAGGGCGTGCGGCACGACTGGCCGTTTGCGATCTTGGCCTCAGCGCCCGGCGGCTCCGACTCGAACCGCACGGTGTCCATCACCGGCCCCGGCTTGAGGCCGTCGAGGCTCATCCAGTCGGGAGTTGAGGAGCACGCCGCAAGAGCAAGCGCACCGCCGACGATGGCAATCACACGATACATTTTTGAATCCATCCCCACGCGAGCCGCACCCAAATGCCCGCCCGCGGCAAGATAGGGGGGTTGACACATGCGCGCAATCAGTTCGATCTCATTAACCTTACCGCGTTAACCCTGTGGCCGCGGGGCTTTCAAAATCGCCCCGATAACGCGGCGATTTCCGACGGTAATTGCGTAAAGTGACTGATTACGCGGTCAGGCGTGAATTCCGCGACCGGTCTCTCGCTGTAGCCGAAATCGACGGCGATGACCGGGATGCCGGCGGCCTGGGCGGTGCGGATGTCGGTCTCGGAGTCGCCGATCATGATCGCATCGCCGCTCGCACCTCCC
>DATCFB010000014.1:0-2704 GCA_036509755.1 Pseudolabrys sp.
GTCGTGCCGGTCGCCATGGCGGCCTGCGGCGCGTGCCTGCTGCTGCGCATGAAGTCGCCTCAGGCGCTCGAAATCTGTCTGATCGGCGTCGCGATCGTCACGGTGCTGACCCGCTTTGCAACGCTGACGCTGCAGCCGGGCATGGCCGATAGCTGGCTGCCGCTGATGGTCACTTCGCTGTTCATCATCTACGTCTATCTACCGGTCCGGCTGTTCGCGGCGGCCGCCTTCGCGGCGTTCTATTCGGCCGTCTCGCTGACCTGGTGGGGATCGCTGTACGGTGGCCTGCTCGGCACCGAGCAGGTTTATTTCGGCATTCTGTGGGCCATGCTCGCGAACGGCCTCGGCTACACCGCCGCCCGATCATTGCAGCGCAGCCAACGCATCCAATACGCGCAGAAGCTGGTGATGCAGCAATTGCTCGCGACCGACGCGCTCACCGGCATCGCCAACCGCCGCAGCTTCGACGAGGCGATCGCGAGCGAATGGCGCCGTTGCGCCCGTGCCGGCCGGCCGCTGTCGCTGCTGATGATCGATGTCGATCATTTCAAGGCCTACAACGACCGCTTCGGCCACCAAAAGGGCGACGCCTGCCTGCGCCGGCTCGCGCGCGTCCTGGTCGACTGCATCGCGGCGCCCGATGCGCTGGTCGCACGCTATGGCGGCGAGGAATTCGTCTGCCTGCTGCCCGGAGCCGACCAGCGCGCCGCAGCCAAGCTGGCGCGCCGCGTGACGGCGGCTCTCGACCGCGCCGCGATCATTCATCCGACTTCGCCGGACAGCGATCGCATCACTTTGAGCGTGGGCGTCGCCACCGCGGACGCCTTCGTCACGAACGAGACCGCGCTTTTAACGCTCGCCGACGAACTGCTCTACGCGGCGAAGAACGGCGGCCGCAACCGCATCGTCTCCGGCGAACTGCCCTTCGAGCAGTCTATCGTCCGCGCCGCCTGATCTCAGCGGCCGGTGCCGTCGAGCGCCTTGAGGTCGTCGGCCGAGAGCTTGAGCCGCGGCGCCTTCATGATGTCGTTTAATTGCGCGAGGCTGGTGGCGCTGGCGATCGGCGCGGTGACGAATGGCTGCGCGATCAGCCAGGCGAGTGCGACCTGCGCCGGCGTCGCCTGGTGCCGTGCCGATACGTCGTCGAGCGCCTTGAGAATCGCGAGACCTCGGGGATTCAGATAATTCTTCACGCGGCCGCCGCGCGCCGGGTTCTGTTCGGTATCGGCGACGGAGCGGTACTTGCCGGTGAGGAAGCCGGCGGCGAGCCCATAATACGGAATGGCGCCGAGCCCTTCCGCACGGCAGATCGGCGCGACGTCGGCCTCGAAGCCGGCGCGGTCGTAAAGATTGTAAAGCGGCTGCAGGCTCTCGTAGCGCGGCAGCTCGCGCGTCCTGCTGGCGGTAAGCGAGGCTTTCAGCCGCGCCGGTTTGATGTTGGAAGCACCGATGGCGCGGACCTTGCCGTCCGAAATGAGCTGCGCATAAGCGGCAAGCGTCTCCTCGACCGGCGTCACCTCGTCGTCGAAATGCGTCTGGTAGAGGTCGATGGTCTCCACGCCGAGTCGCCGCAGCGAGGCTTCGCAGGCGCGCAGGACATAGTCCTTGCGCACGGTGTTGCCTTCGCCCATGTCGGCGCCGACCTTGGTGGCGATGACGACCTTGTCGCGATGGCCACTCTGTTTCAGCCAGCGGCCGATGACCGTCTCGGATTCGCCGCCGACATGGCCCGGCGCCCAGCGCGAATAGCTGTCGGCCGTGTCGATGGCGTTGAAGCCGGCATCGACGAAGGCGTCGAGGATCGTCGAGGATGTCTTTTGATCGACGTTCCAACCGAACACGTTGCCGCCGAGCATCAGCGGCGCGATGGCGAGGCCGGAGCGGCCGAGCGGGCGGAGGTTCATGGGCTGTCTTTCCTTACCCACCCCTGGAGGGGGAGGGTCGCCGCGCCAAAGCGCGGAGCGCGCAGGCGGGCGGGGTGGGGTGAATTTCAATGTCCAGCACCCGCTCCCGGTTCGCGTTTCGCGAACCGACCTTCCCCCTCCAGCGGGAGGAGAAGCGGTTGCTGGGAGAGCCAGACGTCAACGCAAGCTTGCGTTGATCTTGTCCAGCGCCGACTGCCCCGGGCACAGCTCCTTGGCATTCAGCGCATTGAGCGGCGCCTCGACCGTGCGCAGGTGCGCGTGCAGATCCTCGGAATCTTCCTGGACGTAGAGGAGCCCGGTGACGATCTGCCCCTTGGCCGCGTGGTGCTGGAGGAAGCCGAGAGCCGCGGTGCGGTCGTGCAGATCATAATCGGCGGCGAGCTTGCGTAGCGCGATCTTCGAGCCATCGTGTTGCTCGACCAGCTCGACCGTGCCGGGTTCCTGCTTCACCTCGATCGGCATACGCGAGGAAATGAAATCGAGCCGGTTCACGGCCTCGTTATGCTCGCGCACGAAGTCGAAGCTCTTGGTCGAGCCGGCATGGTTGTTGAAGGCGACGCAGGGCGAAATCACGTCGATGAAGGCTGCGCCCTTATGCGCGATCGCCGCCGAAATGATCGGCACCAGCTGTTGCTTGTCGCCGGAGAAGGAGCGGGCGACAAAGGAGGCCCCCAATTGGAGCGCCATGGCCACGAGGTCGATCGAGTTGTCGGTGTTGATAACGCCGCGCTTCGACTTCGAGCCGCGGTCGGCGGTCGCCGAGAACTGGCCCTTGGTCA
>DATCFB010000015.1:0-4350 GCA_036509755.1 Pseudolabrys sp.
GTCAAGCCCGGCGATGACAAGAGCGAGAAGCATGTCCGACACCAACACGTCCGCCGACCGCCTCGCCATCCGCGACATCGTCGAGAACTGGGTGCTGTGGCGCGACGCGCGGCAGTGGGACCGCTTCCGCACCTTGTGGCACGCCGAAGGGCGGATGTGGGCGACCTGGTTTCAGGGCACGTTCGAGGACTTCATCGCCGTCAGTCAGCAGGGCCATGAGCGCGGCGCGCGCATCCATCACATGCTCGGCGGCACGACGATCGACATTGCCGGACAGCGGGCGATCGCGCGGACCAAGGTCGAGATCGCGCAGCGCGGCATGGTCGAGACCGTCCTCTGCGATGTCACCTGCTGGGGCCGCGCCTACGACTTCCTCGAGCAGCGCAACGGCCACTGGGCCATTGTGCTGCGCCGGCACACTTACGAGAAGGACCGCCTCGATCCGGTCGAACCAAGCGCGAGCGTGACCCTCGATCCCGATCTGCTGGCGCAGTTCCCGGAAGGCTACCGCCACCTCGCCTATTTGCAGAGCAAGGCCGGTTATCGGGTGAAGAACGACCTGCCCGGCCTCGACGGCGCGGCGCTGGCCGCACTCGACACGGACGCCGCGCGCTGGCTTGCCGGCGGCAGCCTCTAGCCGCGCAAGCCCGAACGTGCGATTTGATGTCGCCACATGCGCGGACCTGCTTTTCCGAGGGGAAGTTCGACAATGACCAGTACGCTGTTTTCGCCGATCACCATGCGCGGCCTGACGCTGCCCAACCGCGTCGTCGTCTCGCCGATGTGCCAGTACATCTCCGACAACGGCTCCGCCAATGACTGGCACCTGATGCATCTCGGCTCATTCTCGCTTGGCGCCGCCGGCCTGGTGATGACCGAGATGACCAACGTCAACAGTCACGGCCGCATCTCGCCGAAATGCGCCGGCATGTATTCGGACGATAATGAGAAGGCGCTCAAGCGTATCTACGATTTTTGCAGGCAATTCGGCGTCGCCAAGCTCGGCGTGCAGCTTGCACATGCGGGTCGCAAGGGCCCGACGACGCCCCCCGCGGCCGGCGGCAAGCCGATCCTCGAAGGACCGGACGCCTGGACGCCGGAAGCGCCCTCGGCGATTCCCTACGACACCGGCTGGCCGGTGCCGAAGGCCATGTCCAAGGACGACATCAAGCGCGTGCTCGGTGAATTCTCCGCCTCCGCCGAGCGCATCGACCGCATCGGCTACGATGTGATCGAGCTGCACGGCGCCCACGGCTATCTGGCGCACCAGTTCCTGTCACCGATCTCCAACCACCGCACGGACGAATACGGCGGCTCGACCGAGAACCGCATGCGCTTCGCGATCGAGATGTACGACGCGGTGCGCAAGGCCTGGCCCAAGCAGAAGCCGATCGGCATGCGCGTGTCCGCCACCGACTGGATCGATGGCGGCTGGACGCCGGAGGAAACCGTGCTGCTTGCGAGGGCACTCAAGGCACGCGGCCTTGACTACATGGACGTGTCGTCGGGCGGCTTGGCGCCGCAGCAGAAGATTCCGCTCTCGGCCGGCTACCAGGTGCCGTTCGCCGAGAAGGTGAAGAAGGAGACCGGCATTGTCACAATGTCGGTCGGACTGATCGCCGGCTATAGCCAAGCGGAGGAAATCGTGGCCTCGGGCCGCGCCGATCTCGTCTGCATCGGCCGCGCCGCGATGTGGGATCCGCGCTGGGCCTGGCACGCTGCGGAAGAGCTCGGCGCCGAAGCGCCCTATGCGCCGAAGACCATGGCCGCGCATCCGAAGCTGCGCCCGCAGATCTTCCCGAAGCGGGCGCAGGCGTAATCAGCACGCGCCAGCGCCTCACAGACTGTCATGGCCGGGCTCGTCCCGGCCATCTCGCTTAAATGGCAAAGCGGCCAGCAGTCACCTGAGCGGACGCAGACGGACCCGTCCGGGTTCGATCACCGCGAAGTGCCCGGCCCAGTCGTCACGTTCGGTGACACGCCGCGCAAGTTCGTTTCCGTCGCGAGGCATTGGCAACCGGAATAGGACGATGCCGCACGAAGACGGCAGCCCCGCGCGCCACGCGAGCTCGCCGAAATCCTTATCGAAGGTCAGAAGTACTCTTCGATCGCGCACGGCCCAAGAGAGCACCGTGATGTCGGTCGCTCCCGGGTTCGCGTGGCGAACCCAGACGACGTCGTGGCCGGCTGCAGTCAGGTTTGCCACCGCCCCGCCGGGAAAATTCTCGTCGGCGAGGAAGCGCATTCAGGCCACGCTCGGATAAACCTTCTCGGCGCTCAGGACGTCCCGGGCATAGGCCAAACACGCGGAGATATCCTCGTGCGACAGTCCGGGATAGTTCTTGAGAATCTCCGCTTCGCTCCATTCATCGGCCAAAAGGCCGATGACGAAGTCGACGGATAGGCGCGTCCCGCGAATCACCGGCTTCCCGGTCAGAACGGCGGGGTCGATTACGATGCGGTCGACGCTCGACATGGTGCAAATCCGGAATGAGCGAGCACGCTCTATATCACGAACCGAACGCGAACGCACCCTCTCGCCGATCCAATCAAGCCTTCACCCGCGCGATGAACTTGACGAAGCCGGCGAGCTGTTGCTTGACGAAATTGCGCGTCGTCTCGTCGGTGAGCTTGAGGTCCTTGTCGAATTTGTTCTGCGCCGTCGCCACGATCACTTCGGGCGTACCGAAGACGAAGGCGTTGAGATACGTGAACGTCATGCGCAGGTGGTACTGCATGCGCGAGCCGCCGAGCGGGCCCTGCGAGCAGGATTGGATCGCCACCGGCTTGTCCTTGAACGGCTGGTCCTTCATGCGCGAGACCCAGTCGATCGCGTTCTTCAGCGCGCCGGGGATCGACCAGTTGTATTCCGGCGAGACGATGATGACGCCGTCGGCGGCGCGGATCGCGGCGGCGAGATCCTCCGCGGCCGGCGGAAAGCCCGACGCCTCCTGGATGTCGGCGTTGTACAGCGGCATCACGTCATAAGCGGGCGACGACGTCAGCGTCATGCCCGGCGGCGCCAGTTCGGGCAGCGCGCGCGTGAGCGCGGCATTGTAGGAGCCCTTGCGCAGCGATCCGCAGATGACGAGCACTTTGACTTGGTCGGCCATTTTTTTCCTCGTTTTGCAGCGCCGGGCCAACGTGCCCGCGGTTAATTTGGTTCAAGCCCGGCCGCGTCGCGGACCTTGCGCCACTTCTCGACTTCGTCGGCAAGATGCCGGCCGAAATCGTCGGGGCCGATGAGATTGACGACGGCGCCCACCTTGGCAAGCTGCTCGCGAACGGCAGGACGGGAGAGCACGTCCTTGAGGGCGGCATAGGTCTTGTCCACGATCGGCCTCGGCGTGCCGGCGGGATAGACCCAGCCATACCATCCGACCACGGCATAACCGGCCACTCCGGATTCGGCGACCGTGGGCACATCGGGAATGGTCGGCCAGCGTCCGGTCGAACCGACCGCGAGAATTTTGAGGTTGCCGGCCTGCACCTGCGCCTGCACCGCGTGCACGAGCTCGACGCCGTAGTCGACCTGTCCCGCAAGCAGCGCCGTCATCAAGGCCGGCGTACCGCGGAACGGAATATGCGTGACCTTGATGCCGGTCATCTGCGCCAGGAGTTCGCCGGCAAAATGCTGCGTCGAGCCGACGCCGACGCTGGCAAAATTGAGCTTGCCCGGCGACGCCTTGGCCAGCGCCACGAGACCCTTGATGTCGTTGGCGGCGAAGTCCTTGCGCGCGACGACGACGAAGCCGGAATTGGCCACCATGGCGACCGCCGCGAAATCCTTCACGGCATCGTATGGCTGCGCCTTCAGCATCACGGCGGAAATCGTGTGCCCGGTGCTGATCATGGTCGCGGTGTAGCCGTCCTTCGCTGCCTTGGCGACGTCGTTCGAGGCGATGGTGCCGCCGGCACCGGGCCTGTTTTCGACGACGATCGATTGGTGCAGCAGTTCGGACAGCGGCTGCGCGACGATGCGCGATACGATGTCGGTGCCGCCGCCGGCGCCGAAGCCGACCAGCAGACGGATGGGCCGGTCGTTCGGCCATTCGGCGTGCGCCGGCGCGATGCCCGGCACGGCGACGGCGGCCGTCAGGGCCGCCGCCAGCATGATCCTTCCCATGATGTCCTCCCTGGCCGCTGCGCGTGCGCCGCGCTTTTTGTCGGTATCAGGGAACGTCTGCGGCCCCGGCTCTGTCAAGCCGGGCTGCCTCAGGCCTTTTCGTCCTCGACCGGGTTGCGCAGCGTGCCGACACCCTGGATTTCGACCTCGGCGACATCGCCCGCCTTCATCCACACCGGCTCCGGCTTGCGCGCGTGGCCGACGCCCGACGGCGTGCCGGTGAA
>DATCFB010000016.1:0-2449 GCA_036509755.1 Pseudolabrys sp.
TTTCTCGCGGAGAGCTGGAAAGCGGGAGTGTCGCCGAAGAGCGGCAACCCGGTGTACGAGCGGCCGGTGATCCTCGTGCTCTATCGCAACGACCACAAGTTTCTGCTCGACCAGATCATCCCGAAGCCTGGCGGTACCGTCGCCGACTACGATTTGGTCATCGCGTCGCAGCCCTATCGCGCGCGCGCTTCGCTGAACTTCAAAGCCAAACGCGTGCTGGCGCCGCTCGCCCGCGCGCTCGGGCCCGGCGGGCGCATGATCGCCATCCATTCGCACGGGCACGATCCGGGCATGGAGATCATTGAGAAGGTCTGGCCGGACGACAATCCGTTCCTGCATAATCGCCACGATCTTTTGAAAGCCGTGAAGCATGAGCTCGGATCGGGCGGCCGCGACCTGAATTTCAACGCTTATTCCGACCAGCGTTCCCTGTTCCGGTACGACATGCACACTTTGCCATCGGAGATATCATCCTCGATCGGCACGTCGACGCTGCTCGCCGCCTGGAACGCGGCGATCTACGTGGCGCAGGTCGAGGACGACCGGCTCGCGGACGTCAATGCCGATCGGCGCTACGTCGACGCCACGCGCGATGTGCTTCAGCAGCATGGCGGACTCTGGTTCTACGACGAATCTTTCGTCATCTCACGCCGCCGCGAATGATGCACGCCGCCGCAACACACGAGGGCGGAGAAAACGCATTCGCCGCACGCTTCTCGGTCGAGGCTACGAAGCCGACAGCGGCCGAGATCGCCGCAATGGCGGCGGTCCTTCCGATCGGCACTGAAGTCTTTATCACTGCCGCGCCAAAGCTGACCGCGGACGAGCTGGTGACGGCGGCGACGCGCCTGCGTACCGCTGGTCTCGAGCCGGTCGCGCACATCGCCGCGCGGATGGTGCCGAGTGCTGCGGCGCTCGATGAACTGCTGCGCCGGCTCGCCGGGGAGTCCGGGCTCCGGCGGCTTCTGATCGTCGGCGGCGACGCCGATACTGCCGGGCCATTCCCCGATGCGCTCTCGATCATCCGCAACGGGCAGCTCCCTGAGCATGGCATCGCCGAGATCGGTATCGGCGGCTACCCCGAGGGCCATCCGCGCATTCCGCCGGGCCGGCTCGAAGCCTCCCTCGACGAGAAGATCGCGCTGGCCGCGGCGCAGGGGCTGGCGGTCCACATCGTGAGCCAATTCTCGTTCTCGGGCGAGCGCATCGTCGCTTGGCTCAGGCAATTGCGGGTCTGCGGCATCCGCCTGCCGGTCAAGGTCGGCATGGTCGGGCCGACCAGCGTACCGGCGCTCCTGCGTTTCGCGCGCCGTTGTGGCGTCTCGGCCTCGTTACGCGGGCTGATGACGGGCTCGGCGGCTTCGCTCGTCGGCCATGTCGGCCCCGACCGCATCATCGCCGAGATCGCATCCGCCGACGGGCTCGGCGACGTTTCGGCGCATTATTTTTCCTTCGGCGGTTGCGTTGAAACCGCACGCTATGCATGCCATGCCGCGGATGGAATGCACGGTGCTCGCCGTGTTATGGCTCATCCATATTAGGCGCGAGACGCCAGCCGGGGCGGCGCGTCATTCGGGAGGAAGACCACGATGGCTCAGAGAAGCAAACCGCCGTTCCGCGCCGATCATGTCGGCTCGATCCTGCGCACCGCGCCGGTCAAGGAAGCGCGCGCCAAGCGCGAGAAGGGCGAGATCACCGCCGCCCAGCTCAAGGAGGTCGAGGACCGCGAGATCATCAAGATCATCCAGAAGCAGGAAGAGGTCGGGCTGAAGGCCGTTACCGACGGCGAATTCCGCCGCTCGTGGTGGCATTTCGACTTCTACGGCATGATGGACAATGTCGAGATCTACGAGCTCGACCACGGCATCCAGTTCCAGGGCGTGCAGACCAAGCCGCGCTCGATCAAGGTCACCGGAAAGATCGGCTTCTCCAGCCATCCGATGATCGAGCATTTCAAATTCCTGAAGCAGCACGCCAAAGCGACGCCGAAGATGTGCATCCCGGCGCCGTCGACCTTCCACTTCCGGCTCGAGCCGAATGCGGTGAGCAAGGCCGCCTACCCCAATCGCGACGCGATCTTCGACGATCTCGCCGTCGCCTATCAGAAAGCGATCAAGGCGTTCTACGATGCCGGCTGCCGCTATCTGCAATTCGACGATACCGCCTGGGCCTATCTGTGCTCGCAGGAGGAATTGAAGAAGGCGCGCGACCGCGGCCTCGATGTCGATCACCTGCAGGACAGCTACGCCAAGTGCATCAATAAGGCGCTCGAGGCGAAGCCCGCCGACATGACGATCACGACGCATGTCTGCCGCGGTAACTTCCGCTCCACTTTCATCTCCTCCGGCGGCTACGAGCCGGTGGCGGAGACGCTGCTCGCCAAGTGCGGCTACGACGGCTACTTCCTCGAATACGATACCGGCCGCGCCGGCGGCTTCGAGCCGCTGCG
>DATCFB010000017.1:0-3332 GCA_036509755.1 Pseudolabrys sp.
GTCGACGGGACAAGGG
Organism: Pseudolabrys sp.; assembly: GCA_036509755.1. Classification (GTDB taxonomy): domain Bacteria; phylum Pseudomonadota; class Alphaproteobacteria; order Rhizobiales; family Xanthobacteraceae; genus Pseudolabrys. The sequence continues at coordinate 17 of DATCFB010000017.1, forward strand.
AGTATTGAGCTTGCGGCCTCTGGTTCGAGACGCGCTGCTGCGCAGCGCTCCTCACCATGAGGCTAAAGGCGAACGGCCGGGACGAACCCGGCCGCTTGCAAATTGCAAATCCGAGAGGCGAGGGCGCTTACTCCTCGTCCTCCTCCTTCTTGCCGCCGCCGAGTTGCTTGAGCTTGGCAAACACGGCGCCGACATCGAGGGCGCCGCCCGGCTTGTGCTCGGCTTCGGCGGCCGCGGCCGCTTCCTCGGCTTCCTTGCGCGCGGTCGTCTCGGACGCCGGCAAAAGCGTCGCGCCGGTTTCAACCGGCACCGGCTTTTCCTTGTTGGCGCGCTGGACCTCGAGATCGAGATCGATCTGCGAGCACAGGCCGAGCGTCACCGGATCCATCGGCGCCAGGCTGGTCGAATTCCAATGGGTGCGGTCGCGGATCGAGGCGATGGTCGACTTCGTCGTGCCGACCAGCCGCATGATCGCGGAATCCTTCAGCTCCGGATGGTTGCGCACCAGCCACAGGATCGCGTTCGGACGATCTTGGCGGCGCGAGACCGGCGTGTAGCGTGGGCCCTTCTTGTTGCGGTCGTGACCGGCGAGCGGCACCTTGGGCGAATTCAGCGACAGCCGGATTTCCGGATTGGCCTCGGCGTTCTCGATCTGCTCGCGCGAGAGCTGGCTGGTCAGGATCGGATCGAGGCCCTTGATGCCCTGCGCGGCGTCGCCGTCGGCGATCGCCTTCACTTCCAGCGGGTGCAGCTTGCAGAAATCGGCGATCTGGTCGAACGACAGCGCGGTATTGTCCAACAGCCAAACGGCGGTGGCCTTCGGCATCAGGGGTGCTGCTGCGGCCATGATAAATCTCCTCTAAGCTTCGCCCGCCCGGCGGGCGAAGCAGTCGGATCATCGATGATGATCGGGAATACCAAGAATATAGGCGGCGCAGCACACTGACGCAACCGTCCGACTTGACAGAACCGGGCGGCGCGCCCCATGTCGGGTTCTTGGGCGTGGCGGTCGCGAGCCGCGCATTCGAGGACGCCTGCCGTGCCCGACAGCCAGGAAAAACCGTTTCTTCAGGTCCTGCTTTGCTCGCCGCGCGGCTTCTGCGCGGGCGTCGTGCGGGCCATCGAGAGCGTCGAGCGGGCGCTCGCGATTCATGGCGCGCCGGTCTATGTCCGCCACGAGATTGTCCATAATCGCTACGTCGTCGACAGCCTGCGAAAAAAGGGCGCCGTCTTCGTCGAGGAACTTGACGAGGTCCCGGATGACGGCCAGCCCGTCATTTTTTCCGCGCACGGGGTGCCGCGCGCGGTTCCGGCCGATGCCGGGCGCCGTAACCTGTTCGCGCTCGATGCGACGTGTCCCTTGGTCACCAAGGTGCACCGCGAGGCCGAGATTCATCACCGCAAGGGCCGCGAAATCGTCCTGATCGGCCATGCCGGTCATCCCGAAGTCGTCGGCACGATGGGCCAATTGCCGGTGGGTTCGATCACGCTGGTCGAGACGCCCCAGGACGTCGACCGCTTCGTGCCGAAGAATTCGCGCAAGCTTGCCTACCTGACGCAGACGACGCTCTCGGTGCAGGACACGCTGGCGATGGTGGAGCGGCTCAAGGGCCGCTTCCCCGACATCGTCGGGCCGCATAAGGAAGACATCTGCTACGCCACAACCAATCGCCAGGAGGCGGTGCGCCGCGTCGCTCCGATCGTCGATGCCATGGTCGTGGTCGGGGCGCCCAACTCGTCGAATTCGCAGCGGCTGAAGGAAGTGGCGGAAAAGTCGGGTTGCGCCTTCGCCGTGCTGGTGCAACGCGCCGCCGACATCGACTGGTCGCGCTTCACCGACGTCACCCGCCTCGGCGTCACCGCCGGTGCCTCGGCGCCAGAGGTACTGGTTGAAGAGGTGCTCGACGCCTTCGCTCAGCGCTACGCGCTCAGCGTGGAGACTGTCTCCGCTGCGACGGAGGACATGTTCTTCCCGCTTCCCCGGCCGCTCCGCGAGCAGGCGGCCGAATGAGCCGTTAGATGGCCGTCTACACCGACGTCACCACCGACGACCTCGCCCGTTTCCTGTCCGCCTATGACATCGGCGAATTGCTTTCGTACAAGGGCATCGCCGAGGGCGTGGAGAATTCCAATTTTCTCGTCCACACGTCGACGGGAAACTACATCCTCACGCTCTATGAGAAGCGCGTCGCCGAAGCGGACCTGCCGTTCTTCATTGCGTTGATGGAGCATCTCGCCACGCGTGGCATCAATTGCCCGCAACCGGTGAGGAATAAACAGGGCAGCATGCTCGGCCGCGTCGCCGGCCGGCCTGCAGCGATCGTCACCTTTCTTGACGGTCTATGGATGCGCCGGCCGAGCGCCGGTCATTGCGCCGCCCTCGGTGAGGCTTTGGCGCAGCTTCATCTTGCCGGAGCCGATTTTGCGATGAAGCGCCCGAACGCCCTGTCGGTCGAGAGCTGGCGAGCCCTATTCGAACATGCCGGGCCACGCGGCGACACTGTGCGGCCAGGTCTATGCAACGAGATCGTCGCCGAACTTGACGTGCTGGAACGATCATGGCCGCGCGGCCTGCCGCAAGGCGTCATCCACGCCGATCTGTTTCCGGACAACGTCTTCTTCCTCGGCGACACATTGTCGGGTCTGATCGACTTCTATTTCGCCTGTACCGACACGCTCGCTTACGACGTCGCGATCTGCCTCAACGCTTGGTGCTTCGAACCGGATCGTTCCTACAACATGACCAAGGGCCGCGCGCTGCTGAAGGCGTATCAGAAAGTGCGGCCACTGTCGGCGCCAGAGTGCGATGCGTTGCCGGCGCTGGCGCGCGGCGCTGCGATGCGCTTCCTGCTGACGCGGCTTGTGGACTGGCTGGCTGTGCCGGACGGTGCGCTGGTCAAGCCGAAGGACCCGCTCGAATATTATCGCAAGCTGCGCTTCCACCAATCGGTGACGCGCGCGGCCGATTACGGCGTCGAGCCATGAGCGAGCAACGCGTCACCGTCCACACCGACGGCGCCTGTTCCGGCAATCCCGGCCCCGGCGGCTGGGGCGCAATCATGTCCTTTGGCGAGCATCAGAAGGAACTGATGGGCGGCGAAGCGCATACCACCAACAACCGCATGGAATTAATGGCGGCGATCTCGGCCCTCGAGACGCTGAAACGGCCCTGCATCGTCGACATCCACACCGACAGCCAGTATCTGCGCAACGGCATCACCAGTTGGATTCATTCGTGGAAGCGCAACGGCTGGCGCACTGCCGATAAGAGCCCGGTCAAGAACGTCGATCTATGGAAGCGGCTCGACGAGGCGCT
>DATCFB010000018.1:0-2027 GCA_036509755.1 Pseudolabrys sp.
AGCCACTTGCCGCGCGTCGCAAAGACGGTCTTCACCGGCGTGCCCGGATCGACGCCGCGGATCACCGCGCGCACCATGTCGCCGCCCTGGTTGACCTCGGCGACCAGCGTGTCGGCGGCGTGCCGATGAAACACGGCGACCGCGCGCGAGGCCCATTCGGAGGGCTGCGCACGCTCCACCGTCGCATCCTCCAGCACATAGACGACCTGGTCCTCGCCGATCCCCGCGGCGACGATGCCGCAGCGGTCGGCCTTCGGCTTCGACGAGCCGGGCGGATCGACGCCGACGATGATGCGCATCAGCGGCGGCGCGACGCGCACGCGCGCGGCTTCGATCGTCGCCCGCGTCCACAGCGCGTCGACGCGATCCTCGATGATCTCGCCGTCGATCTCCTGCCGTCCGAGCCGCGTGCCCTGATAGCGCGCCAGCACGGCCGAGAGAAACACCGGCGAGAGAAACGCGGCGTTCGCCTGCGTGCCGGCGCGCGTCACCGCCGTGCGCGGATCCTCGACAAGGCGCTTCACCAGCGCGATCGGCCGCGGCGTCGTGGTCACAAGCTGGCGCGGAAAACGGCCGAGGCGCAGGCCGAACTGGAGCATGTCGAAGGTCTCGTCCGCGTAGTGCCACTTGGCAAGCTCGTCGCACCAGGCGGCGTCGAATTGCGGCCCGCGCAACTGCTCGGGGTCTTCCGCCGAGAAGGCATAGCCGACGGCGCCGTTCGGCCATTCGAGGCGGCGGCGCGTCGGCGTCCAGCGTGGCCGCGCGTCGCGCGGGCCGTTATGCAAAAGGCCGGCCCGGCCGTCGATCATGACTTCGCGCACGTCGTGCTCGGTCTCGCCGACCAGCGCGATGGCGCCGTGCGGCTGCGCGGCATGCGGGCTTTGTCCGTTGACGACCGCACGCACCCACTCCGCGCCGAGCCGCGTTTTGCCGGCGCCGCGCCCGGCGAGCACCAGCCAGGTGGTCCACGGTGCGCCGTCGCGCGCGAGGACGGGAGGGTCTTGATGGAGGTGGGCGAGACTCGAGAAGTCGTCACGAAAGTTCTTCCATCGGCGGATCGGCCCGATCCGCCGCAGCATCTCCTCCACCTGCCCTGCTTCGCACAAACTCTTTAATTCGTCGCGCAAGATCGAGACGGAATGCATCAATGTCTTCGGGTATGTCGTCATCATCGTTTCTCGGGCTTTCGGCCGGCCGTCCAAGTTGCATTACCCCCAGCGCGTGCTCGATATGGCTGTGGGCGGCGACGAGCTTGTTCAATTCGGCGTTAATCTCTTTCATCTCGTGCTCGCTCTGCGGGAACGCCTGGCGCTGGTGCAGCTTCGCAATTTGCAGGTCGAGCAAGCGAACCATGGCGCTCCGCCGCGCCATTCGCGCGTCCGGCGCCAGATTTGAGAGATCGGGGAAAGCGGCGTCCGCCTCCTCTTCTCCCGTTAGCGCAGCCCTCGCTTCTTCTCCTCGGTCTGCAAAGGGGAGGTCGGACGGCGAAGCAGCTTTCTTCTCCCCTCCCCCCGCGAACGCAGTGAGCGGCGGGGAGGGGTCGGGGGTGGAGGGCTGAGCGCTCGAAGCGGCGTCCGTTTTCTCAATTTCGACGGAAGCCCCCCACCCCGCCTCGGCGGCGAATTTTCCCGCCTCGGCCGCGAGCCTGGCCGCCGGCGTGAGGTCGAGCGGCGGCGGCTGGTACTTCGTCCAGCCGAGATCGCGGGCGAGCGTCCTGAGCGTGGTGTGGCTCTTCAATACGCTTCTCGCGATATCGACGACCGACTCCTCCGTCTGCTCGAAGCGGTAGCGCAGGTTCTCAAGCAATGCGGGCGTGTATTCCTGCTTGCGCCGGGGCTTGGCCATGGCGAACAGTCCTTCGTTGTGCTGGGGACAATGAAAAAGCCCGGGCGGCGCCTGCTCCGGGCGCGGCTTCCGAGCGTGGGCAGAAACTATAGGAGGAGCGTCACGCTGTCAAGGATTATTGTCTTGGCATAGGCGGGCGCGCGCCGCCCGCGTCTCCGTCATCCCGAGGTGCGAGCGGGCGC
>DATCFB010000019.1:0-5748 GCA_036509755.1 Pseudolabrys sp.
GTGGTCTCGAACACGATTTCCTCCGGCGTCGCCACCATCGCGAGCCCGCGTTCGTCGCGGCTGAACAGGTTCTGCGTCGTGACAACAACAGCGAGATTCTCGATCGCCCGCGACCAGATCAGGTTGCGCCAAGTCGCCCACAGGCGGCGCTTGTCGGTGCCGGCCGGCATGAAGATCAGTTCGGCGCCGCGCATCGCCAGCGCCCGCGTCACCTCCGGCATATAGGCCTCGCTGCACATCGCCAGCCCGACCTTGCCGTGCGACGTGTCGAACACAGGAAATTCGTTGCCCGGCGTGTACTGAAACTCCCACCACTGCCCGCCAGTGTAGATCCAGGGCCCGTTCGGATGCGTGCGCCGATACGCGACCGGCGGTCGTCCATCGCCATAGGCCATGCAGATGAGATTGTAGGCCGTGCCTTCGTTGTGGCTGATGGGCTCGATGGTGCCGTAGACGGTGTTGACGCCGTGCTTGGCGGCGGCCTCGGCGATGCGCGGCGTCGGGTTGAAGCTCGCCGGCATCCGCCACGGCCCCGGATAGGTCTCGGGGAAGCAGACGAAGTCGGCGCCTTCCGCCTTGGCGCGGGCAATGAACGCGATCGCGTCGGCGACGTTCTTCTCGTCCTCGCCGATCGGATTGGTCAGCGGCTGGACGACGGCGATGCGAAAGCTCATGCGGATCTCCTGAAGGCGAACGAGAGCCTAACCGCGCGCGTCGGCAATTTGAAGCGCCCGGCGGAAACTGCCGGTCAGGTGCTCGCGCGCGGCATCGTCGTATGGTTTCGCCGGGCGAACGCCCCAGACCGGCTTCGGCCAGGCTGCATCGTCGCGCCGGCGCGCAATCACGTGTACGTGCAACTGCGGGACCATGTTACCGAGCGCGGCGACGTTGAGCTTCTCGCAGGCGGTGAGCGCTTTCAGCGCGGTGCTCACGCGCGCGATCTCGGCGGTGAGCTGGATTTGCGCGTTCTCCTCGAGGTCGATGATCTCGCTGACGCCGGGCAGCCGCGGCACCAGGATCAGCCAGGGATAATTGGCGTCGTTCATCAACAGGACACGCGTAAGCGGCAAATCGCCGACCGGCGTCGTGTCGGCATTGAGTTGCGGGTGCAGGGAGAAGGTGAGGGCGGGCATTGTGCGACGATAGCATAGGGTCCTGGGATCGAGAGATGCTGCGCAGAGAGACGCCTTCGACTCGTCCTGAGAGCATCGCGCAGCGGTGCGTCTCGAAAAACCGAGGCGGCCCCCATGCTTCGAGACGGCTAGCGCGGCTCCGCAGCATGAGGTCGAAGACGTGGGGTCGTGACGCGAACGCCGTGCAGCCTCACGAGCCGTGGAGGGATAAAACGCGCCGCCTGCTTGGCAATGTACGGCCCTTGTGGACCCATTCCCCTTCGCTTGCTTTCTCGACCCCAAGGCCCGATATAGTTCGCGGGAGGTTGGCGGTGGACGAGCCACTCGCCAACCGGGTCAGATCCGGAAGGAAGCAGCCCTAACGAGCCCGGTTCGGGTCGTTGTCAGCCTCCCACCCTTTTCCACGCCTCCCCAGGCACTTTTCGCGCGGGCTGCCGCGCCGGCGGATGGCACGATGAGCGAACCCGCGAACCCGGCCGGTCCTGTTTCCGCCCCGCCTGAGGGCGGTGGTTACCGCGTGCTGGCGCGCAAATACCGTCCGGCCTCGTTCGGGGACCTCATCGGCCAGGAGCCGATGGTCCGAACCGTTTCCAACGCCTTCGACATCGGCCGCATTCCGCAGGCCTGGATCCTCACCGGCGTGCGCGGCGTCGGCAAGACGACCACCGCCCGCATCCTTGCCCGCGCGCTCAACTACGAACTGCCCGACGGCTCCGTCACCGGCCCGACCATCCACATGCCGGTGATGGGCGTGCACTGCCAGGCGATCATCGAAAGCCGTCACATCGACGTGCTGGAGATGGACGCGGCCTCGCACAATTCGGTCGAAGACGTGCGGCAGATCAACGACGCCGTACGCTACGCGCCGGTGTCGGCGCGTTACAAGGTCTACATTCTCGACGAAGTGCACATGCTGTCGACGGCGGCGTTCAATGCGCTGCTCAAGACCCTGGAAGAGCCGCCGCCGCACGCCAAGTTCATCTTCGCTACCACCGAGATCGGCAAAGTGCCGGTAACAGTGCTGTCGCGCTGCCAGCGCTTCGACCTGCGCCGCGTCGATGCCGCGCTGTTGGTGCAGCATCTCGCCGGAATTGCCGCGAAGGAGAAGGTCGAGATCGAGGAGGCGGCCCTGGCGCTGATCGCGCGCGCCGCCGAAGGCTCGGTGCGCGATTCGCTGTCGCTGCTCGACCAAGCCATTGCTCACGCTGCCGGCGCGGTGCGTGCGGAGGACGTGCGGCAAATGCTCGGCCTTGCCGACCGCGTGCGCATCGTCGACCTGTTCGAGTCGCTGATGCGAGGCGACATCGCCGCGGCGCTCGGCGAACTGCGCGCGCAATACGATATCGGCGCCGATCCGGCGGTCGTGCTGTCCGATCTCGCCGAGTTCACGCACTTCGTCACGCGCGTGAAAGTCATCCCGGCGGTCGCCGACGATGTGTCGCTGTCGGAAGCCGAACGTGTGCGCGGCCGCGATTTCGCGACGAAACTGTCGATGCGTGTCCTGTCGCGGACCTGGCAGATGCTGACGAAGGGCATCGTCGAGGTGCAGGAGTCGGCGCGGCCGGTCGCTGCGGCAGAGATGGTGCTGGTGCGCATCGCCTACGCAGCCGATCTGCCGACGCCCGACGAGGTCATGCGCTCGCTCGGCGAGAACGGAAGCGGCGACGCGCCGGTGCGGCCGTCCGGTAATAGCAGCGGCGCGCCTGCGCCTGCGCCGCAAGGTTATGCGCGGGGCGGTGCGCGGACTTCAGTCGCTGTGTCGCCGCGCCCCGCGGACGATCCGGTTGCGTCGGCGGGTTCGGCACCGACATTGGCCATCTCATCTTTCGAGGCGATGGTCGCGCTCGCGGCGGAGAAGCGCGACATCGGCATGAAGCTGGCGCTTGAGCGGGACGTGCGTCTCGTGCGTTGCGAGGACGGCCAGCTCGAGATCGGGCTGGAGGCCAGTGCGCCGAAGACGCTGGTTCACGACCTTCAGCGCAAGCTCGGCGAATGGACGGGCAGGCGTTGGATCGTCGTCGTCTCGAAAGAGCAGGGCGCGCCGAGCCTGCGTAGCCAGGCCGACGCGCACAAGGCCGAGATCGAGCGCGGCGTGCAGGCCGATCCGCTGGTACAGGCGGTGCTCAACCGCTTTCCCGGCGCCAAGATCGTCGGCGTGACGCAGGCCGCGCCGGAAGAGCCGGCGCCCGACGCCGGACCCGAGGAAGGTGAGGATTAGTTCATGCCCGATTTCATGGGCCTGATGAAACAGGCGGCACAGCTTCAGACCAAGATGCAGGCCTTGCAGGCCGAACTCGACACCATCACGGTCGACGGCAGCGCCGGTGGCGGCATGGTCACCGTCACGCTGACCGCCAAAGGCGATCTCAAGGCGGTGAAGATCGACGACTCCTTGATCAAGCCGGGCGACAAGGAAATCCTCGAGGACCTGCTCATCGCCGCGCATGCCGAAGCGCGCAAGCACGCCGAAGCCGTGCTCCAGGAGAAGATGCATTCGGTGACCGGTGGTCTGCCGCTGCCGCCGGGCCTCGGGATAGGCTGACCGAGAATGCCTTCCGCCGTCGCCGGACCCGAAATCGAGCGGCTGATTCAGTTGCTCGCGCGCCTGCCGGGGCTCGGACCCCGTTCGGCACGACGCGCCGCGCTGCATCTCATCAAGAAGCGCGAGGCGCTGATGGCGCCGCTCACCGCCGCGCTCGAGACGGCGATGGAGAAGATCGAGGTCTGCAAGACCTGCGGCAACATCGACACGCAGAATCCGTGCACGGTATGTGTCGACACGCGTCGCGACGGATCGATTATCGTCGTCGTGGCGGACGTCGCCGACCTCTGGGCGTTGGAGCGGGCCCATGCGGTCCACGGCCGCTATCACGTGCTCGGCGGCACTTTGTCGCCGCTTGACGGTATCGGGCCGCAGGACCTGTCGATCGACGCGGCAGTTTCGCGCGCTCACGATCCGGCAGTGACCGAAATCATCCTCGCGCTCAATGCCACCGTCGACGGCCAGACTACCGCGCACTACATCACCGAACTTCTGCAGGACGCCGGCGTCAAGGTGACGCGGCTCGCGCACGGCGTGCCAGTCGGCGGCGAACTGGACTACCTCGACGAAGGCACGCTCGCCGCCGCCATCAAGCAGCGCACGCTGTTCTGAGCGCGCCGTCAATACGGCGGCTGCATCACCTGCACTTGCGCCATCGGCACCACCGGCATTGGTCGTCCGCCCGGCCCGATGGCGATGTGCGCGCAGTTGCCGTCACGATTGACGTGCGATTCGCCCGTCTGGTTGTTTAGTGAATAGAAATAGTGGCAGCCGCCGCCATCATATTCGGCGTTGGTCCAGTTGCCGGCGGTGTAGCGGTTGAAGTACTCGGCGTTGGCGGCCGCCGACCAGCCAATCGCAAGGGCGCAGACGCCGAGTGCGATCTTCACGGATGTACGCATGGGGGACCTCCACTGTTCGCTGCCCGTCCAACGCGACGTTGCGTTCGATCGTTCCGGCCTCGATTTTGGAGAAACTGCGGCGACCTTATGACCGCTTCGCCTCGAGGCTTTTGAAGTGGCCGCGCATCTGCAACCACCACAGCAGCAGCAGGCTCGGCAGGCCGGCGAGCACGCAGATCGCATAGAACCACGCCCAGCCGGTCGACTCGGCGATGAAGCCGGCGCCGGACGACAGGTACGTGCGGCCAACCGCGGCCAGCGCGGTCAAGAGCGCATATTGAGTCGCCGTGTGCAGCGGGTTCCTGCATAGCGCCGACAAATATGCGACGAAAATCACCGTGCCGATGGCGCTGGTGAAATTCTCGACGCTGATGGCAATGGTCAGCACGGTAACGTCGTGGCCGGTGACGGCGAGCCAGGAGAATACCAGATTGGCGATCGACTGAAGGATGCCGCCGATCCACAGGCTTGCCGCCAGCGGATAGGCGCGCGCGACGAAGCCGCCGGCGAAGCCACCAAGCAAGGTCGCGGCGAGCCCGACGCCCTTGACGATCGCCGCGTATTCGTTGCGCGAGAAGCCGAGATCGATGACGAATGGCGCCGTCATCGTGCCGGAGAGCGCGTCGGTGAACTTGAACAGCACCACGAAGGCGAGCATCGCGAAAGCGAGCTCATGGCCCATGAAGTCCTTGAACGCGCCGGCCGCGGCCTCGGCGACGCGGGCGAAGCGCTTCTGGTGCGCGTGCGCCGCCTCTGCTCGGCGCGAGTTTTCCGGTTCGGTCGCGAGTAACGCAGTGACGGTGCCGATCAGCACCAGCGTTGCCATGGCGTAGTAGCCGGAATGCCAGGCAGCCAGCGTGCCGAAGCCATAGGCCTGGAAGCCCGAGACGAGAAACAGCGCGCCTGCGGTCGAGGCCAGCATGCCGATGCGATAGGCGGCGACGTAAGAGGCCATCCCGGCGGCCTGCTCGTTTTCCGGCAGGCTTTCGACACGGAAGGCGTCGACGACGATGTCCTGCGTCGCCGAGGCCGTGGCAACGAGGAGCGCGCCGAACGCGACGAGGCCCGGCGCCACGGCAGGATTGCATGAGCCGAGGAAAACGATCGCCGCGATGAGGAAGAATTGCGACAAAACAAGCCATGCGCGTCGGCGGCCGAACAGGCGCGACAG
>DATCFB010000020.1:0-5927 GCA_036509755.1 Pseudolabrys sp.
CGGCCGCGGTCGAGGGCCGCATCGTGCAGATCGCCTTCCAGGGCTCGCCGAAGGCCACGGTCGATTTCCGCCGCATCATGCTCAAGCGGCTGCACCACACCGGATCGACGCTGCGCGCGCGCTCGGTCGCGGACAAGGGCGCCATCGCCCGCGCCGTCGAGGAGAAGGTCCTGCCGCTGCTCGCGGCCGGCAAGATCAAGCCTGTTCTCTACAAGACCTTCCCGTTGCGCGAGGCGGCCGCCGCGCACGCTTTGATGGAATCGAGCGCGCATATCGGCAAGATCGTGCTGACGGCCTGATTGGCGGCCGGCGGAGGCAGAAACGCGCTCGCCCCGGGCCGCGAAATGGGCACAATGTCGGACGAAAAGCGAGCAGGTGTGGCTTGATGACGGACTTCAACCGGCGGAGCCTGTGGGCCCGGCGGAATCGCCGCGGCCGGGGGACTCGGATTGACTGATCGGCGAATTGTGACGGCCTTGGCCGGCCTGATCGCGCTTGCGGCCGCCTTGGTCGCCGGCCCGGCTGCGAATGCCGTCGAAGCCGTCAATGTTCGCCTCGACGCCCCAGCGATCGACCTCACCGCCGCCACCGACCTCCAGCATACCGAGAGCGACCGCATCCAGGTCTCGACCGCGCCCGGCCCCGACGGCATCGTGCGCCGCATCGAGGTTCGCGCCCGCGAGCACAACACCAATTGGGCCGTCTTCGCGCTCACAAACAACAGCGATGAGCAGATCGATCGACTGATTGTCGTGCCGCATTATCGCATGGTCGGCTCGGGGCTGATCTGGCCCGATCTCGGCCTGTCGCGCCTTGCATCGATCACGCCGTCGACCGGAGACCGTCCGGTGCGGCAGGCGAGCACGACGGCCGATATCTTCCGCGTCACGCTCGACCCCGGCACCGTCATCACCTTCGTCGCCGAATTGCGCACCGACAAGCTGCCGCAGATCTATCTGTGGGAGCCGGACGCCTACAAGGACAAGGTCAATTCCTTCACCCTCTACTACGGGATCGTTATCGGTATTGCCGGCCTTTTGGCGCTCTTCCTGACGATCCTGTTCGTGGTGAAGGGCTCGATGATGTTCCCCGCTGCCGCCGCCCTCGGCTGGGCGGTGCTAATCTATATCGGCATCGACTTCGGCTTCTGGAGCAAGGTGTTCGATATGACGGCCGGCGCCGAACGCGTCTGGCGCGCCTGCGGCGAAGCGATCCTGTCGGCCACCCTGCTCGTGTTCCTGTTCGCCTACCTAAACCTGTCGCGCTGGCACGTGCGCTACGCCCACATCACGATCGCCTGGCTCGCGGCCCTGGCCGCGCTCATTGCGGTCGCGGTGTTCGATCCGGCGATAGCGTCCGGCATTGCGCGCCTGTCACTGGCCCTCATCGCCGTCGCCGGACTGGGGCTGGTGATCTACCTGTCGACGCACGGCTTCGACCGCGCGGTTTTGCTGATCCCGACCTGGCTCTTACTCGTCGTATGGACCTTCGCCGCCGGGCTGTGCGTCACCGGCGTCGTTACCAACGACATCATCGGCCCGGCGCTGCTCGGCGGCCTGGTGCTGATCGTGATGCTGATCGGATTCACGGTGATGCAGCACGCCTTCGCCGGCGGCATCACGCACGGCATCGTCTCCGACGTCGAAAGACGGGCGCTCGCTATGACCGGGGCCGGCGACCTGATCTGGGACTGGGACGTATCCGGGGACAAAGTCTACACGAGCCCCGAGACCGAGCATCTTCTAGGCTTGAAACGGGGCACGCTCGAAGGAGCCGCCGCCGCGTGGCTCGATGTCTTGCATCCGCTCGACCGCGACCGCTTCCGCGCCGCGCTTGACAATGCGGTCGAGCAGCGCCGCGGCCGGCTGCATCAGGATTTCCGCCTCCGCGCCTCCGACGGTCACTATGTGTGGCTGTCCCTGAAGGCGCGTCCGGTCGTGGGCTCCGACGGCGAAGTCGTTCGCCTCGTGGGCACGCTGACCGACGTCACGGATTTCAAGAATGCGGAAGAGCGACTGTTGTTCGACGCTGTGCATGACAACCTCACCGGCCTGCCAAACCGCGAACTGTTCATCGACCGGATGGAATCGACCTTCGCCTTCGCCAAGACCGATCCCAACCTGAAGCCCTCGGTCGTCGTCATCGACATCGACCGGTTCAAGCAGGTCAACGACTCGGTCGGCATGGCCGTCGGCGACTCGATCCTGCTCACCATCGCGCGGCGATTGTCGCGGCTCCTGAAGCCGCAAGATACCTTGGCCCGCCTGTCGGGCGACCAGTTCGCGCTGATCCTGATGTCGGAGCGGGAATCGACGCGCGTCGTCGGCTTCGCCGAAACCATGCGCCGCGCGCTGCGGGCGCCGATCGCGTTCAACGACCGCGAGATATTCCTCACGGCCTCGATCGGGTTGGCATTGCACGACCACCAGTCGATGCGACCGGATGAGGTGCTGAAGGACGCCGAGCTCGCGATGTATCACGCCAAGCGTATCGGCGGCGACCGCATCGAGATCTTCAAGCCGGCGATGCGCTCGCGCAAGACCGACCGGCTGACCATCGAATCCGAATTGCGCCGCGCGATCGAACGCGAGGAAATCAAGGTGCTCTATCAGCCGATAGTGCGGCTGGAGGATCGCGCGATAGCCGGGTTCGAAGCACTGGCGCGCTGGGACCACCCCAAGCTCGGCCGCCTGTCGCCGGTCGAGTTCATCTCCATCGCCGAGGAGATCGGCCTCATCGTCGATCTCGGCCTGTTCGTGCTCGACCGCACTGCGCGCCAGCTTGCATCCTGGCAGGCCGAGGCAAGCCGCTCGCAGGAGCCGCTATTCGCCAGCGTCAACGTCTCCTCGCGCCAGCTCCTGCGTCACGACCTGATCCAGGACTTGCGTGGCGTCCTTGGCCGCACGTCGCTCGCTCGCGGCTCGCTCAAGCTCGAGATTACCGAGTCTCTCGTAATGGAGAACCCCGAGCATGCGGCACAGATGCTCACCCGCATCAAGGAGCTGGGGGCCGGTCTGTCGCTCGACGACTTCGGCACCGGCCACTCCTCGCTCGCCTATCTCCAGCGCTTCCCCTTCGACACGATCAAGATCGATCAGTCATTCGTGCGTACAACCGCGCGCGGCACCCGGCCGGTAATCCTGCGCTCCATTATCGCCTTGGGGCATGACCTCGGCATGGACGTCGTTGCCGAAGGCGCGGAGACGGATTCCGACGCGGTCGAGCTCTATCACCTCGGCTGCGAATACGCGCAGGGTTACGCCTTTGGTGAGCCTATGACCGCCGAAGCGGCCCACGACCTGCTCGCCGACAAACCCGCGGCACGGCCGCGCGTCCTGAAGATTGCAGAATAGACAACGAGCGCCGCTGGCGTGCGGGAATAGCCAAGCCTAGGCGTGACCGGCTTCGCTCGACAGCATGCCGAGATTGACGCCGAGCTTGCTCAGCGCCTGCTCATATTTGTGCTCGATGTCCTTGCCGAAGATCAGTTCCTGATCGGCGGCGCAGTTGAGCCAGCCGTTCTGCTGGATCTCGTCCTCGAGTTGGCCCGGCGCCCAGCCGGCATAACCGAGCGCCAGGACGGCGTCTTGCGGGCCGGTGCCATGTGCGATTGCTTTCAAGATGTCGAGTGTCGCCGTGAGGCAGATGCCCGCGTCGATCGGCAGCGTCGAATTCTCGATGAAGAAATCGGACGAATGCAGCACGAAGCCGCGGCCGGTCTCCACCGGGCCACCCTTGAGCACCTTGATCGCCTCCGCGGCGTTCGGCAATTGGATGCGCTCGCTTTCCGGGATCACCTCAAGCTGCACGAGGAGTTCTGGGAATTTGATACTCTGCGCGGGCTGATTGATGACGATGCCCATGGCGCCTTCGGAAGAGTGCGCACAGACGTAGATGACCGCTCGCGCGAAGCGCTCGTCGCTCATCGCCGGCATCGCGATCAGCATCTGCCCGTCGAGAAAGCCGCGGCTGGGCCCGGGAGCGCTGGATTTGCGCGGTTTCTTCATAGCTAAAAGGTTATCCGATCGACCTGTCTTTGCAAACGACGCTTCGCGGCAAAAGTTCAATCTTGACGCCACTGTTGGCGCACTTTCCCACGAACGGCGAACATCAAACGGCATAATTGCGGCAAAATCGCCTGCCCGGGTTGCCGGCTCACGATGATTTCAATGGCCACCTATGACGTCACGCGTTACGAGGCGCACATGACCGTCTTGCCCCGCAAACTTGGCCTCGCCGTAGCCGCCGCTATCGTTACACTTGCCGTTTCAGGCGCCGCAGGTGCCGACGACGCCTCGCCCTGGAGCAACGACGCCCGCTCATCGGTTCGCCTGATCGCTGGCACCAATACGAGCGGCGAAACGCCGTTGCATGCCGGCATCGAGATGAAGCTGCTGCCCGGCTGGCACACTTATTGGCGCTATCCCGGTGATTCCGGTGTGCCCCCGCGCTTCGATTTCTCCGGCTCGGACAATCTGAAAAGCGCGACGGTGCTCTACCCGGCGCCGCAATTGCATAGTGACGAAGCCGGCTCGACCATCGGCTATGAAGGCAGCGTCGTCTTTCCGGTTGAAGTGACGGCGAAGGAGCCGGGCAAGCCTGTCAATCTCAAGCTCAAGATCGACTATGCCGTATGCGAGAAGCTGTGCGTGCCGGCCGAAGGCAGCCCGACGCTCTCGCTCGCACCCGGCGCCAGCAGCGAAGAGGCCGCGGTCAAAGCCGCTTTCGCCCGCGTGCCGCAACGCATCGATGCGACGACCGCCGGCCTGACCGTCAAACGCGTCGGCAGCGGTGATAAGCCATTGGTGATGGTCGACCTGCCCGCGGCGAGCAACGTTCCGGTGTCGGTCTTTGCCGAGGGACCGAGTCCTGACTGGGCGCTACCCATTCCGAAGCCCGTGCAAGGCGCGCCCGCGGGGCGCCGGCATTTCAGCTTCCAGCTTGACGGGCTGCCGCCCGGCGTCGACCCGAACAAGGGCCCCTTCAACCTGACCTTCACCGTCGTGGAGGGCCAGCGCGCCTACGAAGTCACGACCCGCCTCGACTAAACGCGGCCGGGGGCGTAAGTACCCGCTCCGGTGAAACGCACGTAAACATAATGAGGAGCCTATATGCCCATTAAAGTCGGCGACAAATTGCCTAACGTGACCTTCCGGACGATGACTGCCGAAGGCCCGAAGCCGAAGACCACCGACGAGGTGTTCAAGGGCCGCAAGGTCGCACTGTTTGCAGTGCCAGGCGCCTTCACGCCGACCTGCAGCAACATGCACATGCCGAGCTTCCTCAACAACATCGACGCCTTCAAGAAGAAGGGGATCGACGCTATCGCGGTCACCGCGGTCAACGATGCCTTCGTGATGAAGAAGTGGGCCGAAGCGACCGGCGCCGACGGCAAGATCGATATTCTCGCGGACGGCAACGGCGACTTCGCCAAAGCGGTCGACATGGTCCTCGACGCCTCGGCCAATGGACTTGGACACCGCTCCAAGCGCTACTCCATGCTCGTCGAGGACGGCGTAGTGAAGAAGCTCAATATCGAGGAAGCGCCGGGCAAGTGCGACGTCTCCGGCGGCCAGGCACTCCTGGCGCAGATCTGATCTGATCTACGGATCCAAGTGTCATGGCCGGGCATGTCCCGGCCATGCGCATTTCAGCTGGTCTTCATCGCCCCTTTGGCGCCGGCGCGTGCAGCAACAAGACCATCGCGCGCCAACTCGTCGGCCCGCTCGTTCATGGCGTGCCCGGCGTGACCCTTGACCCAGTGCCAATGCACTGTGTGGTGGGTGAGCGCCTCGTCGAGCCGCTTCCATAGATCGACGTTCTTGACCGGGCTCTTATCGGCAGTGCGCCAGCCGTTGCGCTTCCACGAATGAATCCAACTGGTGATGCCGTTGCGCAGATACTGGCTGTCGGTGTGGATGTCGACG
>DATCFB010000021.1:0-10990 GCA_036509755.1 Pseudolabrys sp.
AGCCCGGTATCGCCGAATTTGACCTCGCGGCGCTTGAGCACGCGGCGCAGCGGCACGCTGGCGATCAGCATGGCGCCGATGACGAAGGCCGCGCCCGCGCCCGTAAGATGCGCATAGCCCCAGGCGCCGACGACACAGGTCGGTGACGCGCAAAGCGCGACGATTAAGCTCCGCCGCCAGTCGACGTAACGCAGGAAGGCCGACATGCGACTGGCATTATTGAACAGTGCCGAGATGGCGATGATCGGCACGACCGGCGCGGCACCGACCAGCGGCACCAGCACGAGCGGCATCAGCGCTCCCGTACCGTAACCGGCGACGCCGCCGATGATCGACGCGATGAATGCGACCGCAGCGACGAGCACAAGCTGCGCCAGCGAGATGTCATGAAAGCCTGAAAGGATGTCCACCGCGCACCGCCGATCCGGCCGGGCACTCCGACCGGGGGCGCACTCTCAGCGCGCCAGGCTGACCGGCGCAAGGGAGCCATTGAAGTTTATCAACCTCAATCGGCGGTCGGCAGCCGCCGCATGGTGAACTCGATCTCGTCGCCGGGCAGTACGCGCCAGCTTTCGATCTCGGTCATGTAGGCCGCCTTCGGATAGCGGGCGAAGAGTTCACGCGCCTTTGCACGCGCCGCCTCGCGCGGCAGAGCGAACGTCTCGCGGCGGAATCCGTCGGAGGTCTTGCGGCGAGCGCTGCCATCCGCGAGGCGGCGCGCGAGATCCCGGGGCGTGTCACGGTGCGACATGGATCGGTCCGGAATAAACAATTGACAGTTCTGAGCCGCAGAAACGAGAGCGCCATCGACTTTATAGAAACGAGCGCAAATTGACAATCGGTATCAAAACCATGCCTGCTTTGGGCTCCTATTTGGGCTGTCCCGACGCCGTGACGATGGCATCGAGCGCGTCGGCGCCGGCAGGAAACCCCGCCCCAATCCAAGCCGCCTCGGCCGCGCGCATCGCGGCGCCGAGCGCGGGCCCCTTGTCGATCCCGCGCCGCATGAAATCCGCAGCCTTGAGCGGGAATATGGGCGCCGTCCAGCGCTGCGGCAGGGACACCAGCGCGCGCCACGCTTCGTCGTGGGCGGCGGCCTGCGATCGCGTCCAGGCAAGCAGCGCGCAATCGACATAGTGGTCCGGCTTCAGCCGATAGAGTTGCGCGCGTGCCGCTTGCTCGCCTTGCGTCGGCGACAGCCGCCACCACTCCGCGCCCATGACGCCAAGCCGACCGTGCTCGACATTGGTCAGGCGCAGCCGCTGCCACAGACGGTCGGCGTCCTCCGGCGTGGCGACGCCGAGCGCGCCAAGCCGGCGTGCGGCATCGGGCGCGACGCCGGACTCATGCTCGACCTTGGACATCATCTCGAAGGCCGCGAGGTAAGGCACGCCGCCGAGAACGCGCAAAAGCAGGCCGACCTCGCTCATAACCGCCAATGTGGGCGTGGCCCTGACCGCGAGCAGCAGCTTCATCATTTCCATGCGCACGCGCTCACGCGACAATTGATCCAGGCCGGCCCTCGCCGCGATGCAGGCGTGCAAGCCGGACTGGTCGGGATTGCCGTGCCCGTAAGCGGCGTGAAAGCGAAAGAAGCGCAGGATGCGCAGGTAATCTTCCTCGATGCGCGTTCTCGCATCGCCGATGAATTGCACGCGCCGCGCAGCGAGGTCGGCAAGCCCGCCAGTGTAGTCATAGACGGTCCCGTCAGGCGCGACGGAGAGCGCATTGATGGTGAAGTCGCGCCGTTGCGCGTCGCCGGCCCAGTCGCGACCGAACTCGACCTTGGCGTGCCGGCCATAGGTCTCGACGTCCTTGCGCAGCGTCGTCACCTCGAAGGGCTGTCCGTCGATGACGACGGTGACGGTGCCGTGGGCGATGCCGGTCGGCACCGCCTTGAAGCCGGCCTTGCTCACGCGCCGCCCGACCTCATCCGGCACCGCGGTCGTCGCGACATCGCATTCGTGCACCGGTTCGCCGAGAAGCGCGTTGCGCACGGCGCCGCCGACGACGCGCGCCTCCTCGCCGTCACGCTCGAGCACGGACAGAAGCCGGGACAGGGGCCCTTCGCGCAACCAGGCGGCGTCGAGCTTTTGCGATGTGCGGCCGGCGTTCACTGATACGCCCCCGGCACAAGGTTGCCGTGGTCCAGATGCGCCGGTACGTAGGTCGTGCCGACGGGAGCGCCGGTGTAGTGGGCAAAATAGACGAAGCTGGCAAGGACGGCGAACACAGCAAGGACAGCAAGCAGCAGAACGTGCCGCGCCGGCCAGGACTTGGCATCGAGCACGCCCGATCGCGTGGCGAACAGAAATGCCGCATAGAGCGCGAACGGCGTCAGAAACAGCAGCAATTCGATGAAGCCGATGCGGATCATCCGGCCTAGTCCCGATAGATGCGGTCGTAGAGATTGCGCAAAATGCCGGCGGTGACGCCCCAGATGTACCGCTCGCCAAAGGTGATGGCGTAATAGTGCCGCGTCATGCCGTTCCAGTCGCGCGAATGGCGCTGCATGTTGGCGAGGTCCATGACATAGGCGAGCGGCACCTCGAACGTGTTGTCGACCTCGGCCGTGTTCAACGTCAGCGCAAAGCCCGGCTTGACCCGCGCGATCATCGGCACGATGCGGTAGCCGAGCGTCGTCATGTAGACGTCGAGATAGCCGAGCGGCTCGACGTGCGCACTGTCGAGGCCGATCTCTTCTTCGGCCTCGCGCAACGCCGCGTGCCTCGGATCACGGTCGGTTTTATCGATTTTCCCGCCGGGAAACGAAATCTGGCCCGGATGATCCGGCAGATGCTGCGCGCGTTGCGTCAGCAGAACGGTCGGCTCGGCGTGCTCGACCACAGGTATGAGCACCGCCGCCGGGCGGATCGGACGCACCGAGGCGATCTTCTCCATCACCGGATCGACGTCATGGTCGCCGCGTTTCGGCGTCACGTTGGGATCGGTGAGGCCGTGCGGCGTCGCAAGCGTCAGCCGCTCGCGCACGCGTGCGAAAAATTCGCCTGCGCTCAGCCGCGGTACAAGCTTCACCTCCTGCTGCATCACGCGAACTCCCGCAACGTATCGGCCTCGGCCATCGGAAAGAACTCGCCGCCCGAGGCGATGCCGAACATGCGCCGGCCACCGACATCGCGTTCCTCGCCGAGCGCGACAAGATCGTAAAACAGCGCGCGCGTCACTTTGGCCCACAGGTCGCGCCGCACATGCAGATAAGGCCTGAGGCCGCCGGTTACCTCTTTTTCAAAACGCAGCGCGTGGCCGGGGCCGGCGGCGACCTCGTCGTCGACATTGGTTCGAAAACTCAGCATCCGGTTTTGGCTGGTGTCCAAGCCGGTGGACATCTCGACGGCGAGGAACGGTACGTCGTCCACCCTTAATCCCACCTTCTCGACCGGCGTGACGAGGAAATACTTATCTCCTTCCCGCTTGAGTACGGAAGCGAACAGCTTGACCAGCGCCGCCCTCCCGATCGGCGTCCTTTGATAGAACCAGGTGCCGTCGGCCGCGATCCGCATGTCGATATCGCCGCAAAACGGCGGATTCCAGCGCTCGACCGGAGGCAGGCCCTTGCCGCGGGGCAGCGTTGCCGCGATGTTTTCCAGTCCGCCCTGCCCTGCCTTCGCCATTGTTTTCCTTACGTTTAATGCGTCCGCTTGGCTGTTCGCATCTCGTGATTCAACGTCCCAGGACCGGAAGATAGCGTAAGCTTGGCGGAAGAGAATGAGGCGGATTCGATCCTCGAAGCGCATCCAATTCGCCCCCGGCGTGTTTGTTGCAAGGCGCTCGTGACATGGGCTTTGGAAGACGGTCGGCCACATGGCCCGTCGTGCCCGGACAAGGACAAGGACTCCATGGCGGTGGCAGGCGGCGAAAGCGTCGAAAAGCTGGATGACATGATCGTGCGCACGGCCGAGGCGACGGCCGCCAATGTGCGCGCGGCGAAGGACGCGATCGGCGGCGTGATCTTCGGTCAGGACATCGTGGTCGAGCGCGCGCTCGTCACTGTGCTGTCCGGCGGTCACGGGCTTCTGGTCGGCGTGCCCGGCCTCGCCAAGACCAAGCTGGTCGAGACCATGGGTATCGCGCTGGGGCTTGACGCGCGGCGCGTGCAATTCACGCCCGACCTGATGCCGTCGGACATCCTCGGCACGGAAGTGCTGGAAGAAGGTCAGGGCGGCAAGCGTTCGTTCCGCTTCATCCAGGGACCGGTCTTCGCGCAACTCCTGATGGCGGACGAAATCAACCGCGCCTCCCCGCGCACGCAATCGGCGCTGTTGCAGGCGATGCAGGAGCAGCACGTGACGGTCGCCGGCGCCCGCCACGACCTGCCCAAGCCTTTCCACGTGCTGGCGACGCAGAACCCGCTGGAGCAGGAGGGCACCTACCCGTTGCCCGAAGCCCAGCTTGATCGCTTTCTGATGGAGATCGACGTCGACTATCCCGATCTCGAGGCCGAGCGGCGCATCCTGTTCGACACGACCGGCGCCGAAGACAGCCGCGCCAAGGCAGCGATGACCGCCGAGGAGCTGTTGTCCGCGCAGCGTCTGGTGCGCCGCCTGCCGGTCGGCGAATCCGTGGTCGAAGCCATCCTCAAGCTGGTGCGCTCGGCGCGTCCCGGCCCGGAGGGCGGCGACACCGGCAAGCTCATCGCCTGGGGACCCGGCCCGCGCGCCAGTCAGGCGCTGATGCTGGCGGTGCGCGCCCGCGCTTTGCTCGACGGCCGTTTCGCGCCGTCGGTCGACGACGTGCTGGAGCTCGCCGAGCCGATCCTCAAGCACCGCATGGCGCTCACCTTTGCCGCACGCGCCGAGGGCGAGACCGTCACCGGCATCATCCGGCGGCTGACGGCGCGCTTCGGATAGACGAATGCCCGAGCCCAAGCTCAAAGACGTCGAGGCCGGGGCAGTCCGGCAAGCGAGCGCCGGCGCGCACGGCCTGGCAGCGGCGATGCCGCGGCTGGTGCTCGAGGCGCGGCGCGTCGCATCGACCGTCATCCACGGCCTGCACGGACGCCGCCGCGCCGGCTCGGGCGAGAATTTCTGGCAGTATCGCCGCTTCGTGTCCGGCGAGCCGGCGCAGAATGTCGACTGGCGGCGCTCCGCGCGCGACGATCATCTCTACGTCCGCGAGCGCGAATGGGAAGCCTCGCACACGATCTGGATCTGGCCCGATCGCTCGCCCTCCATGGCGTTCACATCCGTGCTGGCGAAGGACAGCAAGCTCGACCGCGCCCTCGTCGTCGCCTTCGCGCTCGCCGAAGTGCTGGTCCAGGGCGGGGAGCGCGTCGGCGTGCCGGGCCTGCTGCGGCCGACGGCAAGCCGCAACGTCATCGAGAAGATGGCCGAGGCGATCCTGCACGACGCAGGCCAACGCGCGAGCCTGCCGCCATCCTTCGCGCCCTCGCCGCTCGCCGAAATCGTCGTGCTGTCCGATCTGTGGAGCCCGATTGCCGAAGTGGAGGCGGCCATCGCGCAATTGTCGGCAACCGGCGCGAACGGCCATGTCGTGCAGATCGTCGATCCGGCGGAGGAGAGTTTCCCTTATTCTGGCCGCGTCGAATTCATCGAGCCGGAGGGCGCCGGCAGCGTCACGGCCGGCCGCGCCGAGATCTGGCGCAACGACTATCAGGGCCTGATCCGACGCCATCGTGACGCGATCCGCGCCGCGACCGACCTGCGATCGTGGAGCTTTGCCGTTCACCGCACCGATCGGCCGGCGACCGAACTCCTGCTCGCATTGCACGCCCGCATGGGCGCGCTCGCCCGGGCGCCGCGCGCGATCGAAACAGGGAGCGCCGCGTGATCGGCTCATTGCCGCTCGCTTTTGCCGAACCGCTCGTCCTGATCGGGCTTCTGGCCCTGCCGATGCTGTGGTGGCTGCTCAGGCTCGTGCCGCCGCGGCCGCGCCGCGTTGATTTCCCGCCGACACGGCTCCTGTTCGAGATCGCGCCCAAAGAAGAGACGCCCGCGCGCACGCCGTGGTGGCTCATTCTTTTGCGGCTTCTGCTTGCCGCGCTGATCGTGATCGCCGCGGCCGGGCCGTTATGGAATCCGCCGCTCGCCGCGAACGATCGCTCCGCGCCCCTGCTCGTGCTGATCGACGACGGCTGGGCCGCCGCCGCGGCTTGGGACGAGCGCATTCACACCGCCGACGAGCTGATTGCCCGCGCCGAGGCCGACGACCGCGGCGTGGCGCTGCTGCCGCTGTCGGAGACGAATCGCGACCTGTCGCTGCAAGTCGCCGGCGCGGCGCGCGTCGCGCTGAAGCAGATCAAACCGAAGCCGCACGCGGTCGATCGCAGCGCTGCACTGCCGCTGATTGCGCGCTTTTTGAAGTCCTCGCCCAAAGTCGAGCTGTTATGGCTGACGGACAGCGTCGACCTCGGCAAAGGCGCGGAGTTCGTTGCCGGCTTGAAGCGCGACATCGGCGATCATCCGCTCTCCATCGTGCAGGGCGGCCTGCCTCCCGCGCATGCGCTCGCCGCCGCCGACAATGCCGCCGGCGCATTGACGGTGAAGGTGCTGCGCGCCGAAGGCGGTAGCGCCGAGAACGGCATGGTCAATGCCATCGATTTCAAGGGCCTGCCGCTTGGAGACGCGCCATTCGCGTTCAAGGCCGGCGAGAAGGAGACCGAAGCGTCGATCAGGCTGCCGGTCGAAATCCGCAACGACGTGGCTCGACTGGAGATCGTCGGCGAGCGGTCCGCCGGCGCGGTGCAGTTACTCGACAAGCGCTGGCGCCGCCGCACAGTCGGTATCGTCTCCGGCGGTGACGCCGACCGGGCGCAGCCTCTGCTCGGCGCGAATTATTATCTCCAGCGCGCGCTCAATCCGTTCGCCGACGTGCGGCTCACCCAGGGCGTGGCGCCGGCGGAAGCGGTCAAGCGCTTCCTCGACCAGCA
This sequence comes from Pseudolabrys sp., assembly GCA_036509755.1. Classification (GTDB taxonomy): domain Bacteria; phylum Pseudomonadota; class Alphaproteobacteria; order Rhizobiales; family Xanthobacteraceae; genus Pseudolabrys. Next base: position 6,908 of record DATCFB010000021.1, read on the forward strand.
TCTGCCGATGCTGATCCTGGCCGACATCGGCAATGTCGGCGACCAGTTGCAGCCATTGACCAAATGGATCGAGGACGGCGGCGTGCTGGTGCGCTTTGCCGGCCCGCATCTTGCCGCCAATGACGACAATCTCGTGCCGGTGAAGCTGCGTCGCGGCGGCCGGATCCTCGGCGGCACATTGAGCTGGGATAAGCCGCAGCCACTCGCCGCATTCTCGCGCGAGAGCCCGTTCAACGGCATGACAGTGCCGAACGACGTCACCGTCACGCGCCAGGTTCTGGCCGAGCCCGATGCGCAATTGCCGAGCCGCACCTGGGCGACATTGGGCGACGGCACGCCGCTCGTCACCGCGGCGCGCCGCGGCAAGGGGCTGATCGTGCTCTTCCACGTCACGGCCGATCCGCGCTGGTCGAACCTGCCTTTGTCCGGCGCCTTCGTCGACATGCTGCGCCGCATTGTTTCGCTCGCCGACGCGACCCCCGCGGCAACGCAGGCCGCCGAGAGCGACGCATCAAGCCGCACCGTGCCGGCGGTGCCGCCGACACGCGTGCTCGACGGCTTTGGCGCCTTCTCGGTGCCGCCGCCGACCGCCAAGCCGATCCCGAGCAATTTCAGCGGGCGCGCCACTGCCGAACATCCGCCCGGCTTTTACGGTCCGCCTGAGGGTCTGGTCGCCGTCAACACGCTCGCTCCCGACGACCGCCCGGCGCCGCTCGATGTCGCGCCGCTCAACGCCCGCGTCGACATCTATCGCCATGGCGAGCCGCTCGACTTGCGCGGGCCGGTGTTCCTCGCGGCACTGGCGCTGCTCCTGCTCGACGCACTGGTGGTGATCATGCTCTCCGGCGGCATCGCGGCGATGCGTCACCGCCGCCGCGCGGCCGCGATCATCCTTCTCGCCGGCGCGCTCTTTGGTCTGCCGTGGCAAGGCCACGCCCAGACGCCGGTGACGAAGCCGAATTGGCCGCCACCATTGTCCGACCAGCAGCGCGACTTCGCGCTTCAGGCAACCCACCAGACGCACCTCGCCTATATCGTCACCGGCGATCCATCGGTCGACGAGATCAGCAAGGCCGGGCTCGAAGGCTTGTCGCTGTTCCTGTCGCAGCGCACCGCGCTCGAACCCGGCGATCCGATCGGGCTCGATCCGGCGAAGGACGAGCTCGCCTTTTTCCCACTGATCTATTGGGCGATCTCGCCGAAAGCGCCGAAGCCGTCACAGGCCGGGCTGGAAAAAATCGACAGCTACATGAAGCAGGGCGGCACGGTGCTGTTCGATACGCGTGACGCCATCGACGCGCCGCCGGGCAGCGATGGCGCGATGCAGAGCCCCGGCATGGTGTCGCTGCGCGCCATCCTGTCGTCGCTGGACATTCCCGAACTCGAGCCGGTCCCGCGCGATCACGTCCTGACGAAGACGTTCTATCTGCTGCGCGACTTCCCCGGCCGATTCACCGAGGGCAAATTGTGGGTCGAGGCGTTGCCGGCCGAGAATGACGACCAGGCCGAGCGTCCCGCCCGCGCCGGCGACGGCGTGTCCTCGATCCTGATCACGTCCAACGATTTCGCCGGTGCCTGGGCGATGCGGCCCGACGGTCAGGCAATGCTGCCGCTGGTGCCGGGCGAGCCGCGCCAGCGCGAGCTCGCCTTCCGCGCCGGGGTCAACATCGTGATGTACGCGCTGACCGGCAACTACAAGGCCGACCAGGTGCACATCCCGGCGCTGTTGGAACGGCTGGGGCAATAGGAGCGGGCATTTGAACCTCGGCGTGTCATTCGCTCCTTTGGTGCCCGACTACGTGGTGTGGGCCGCCTTCGGCGCGTCGGTGTTGATCTCGGCGCTGTTGCTGCTGGCGCGCAGCCGCGGCGCGGTGCTGCGCGCTACGGCGCTCGGCCTGATGGTGCTGGCGCTCGCCAATCCGTCGTTCACGCGCGAGGACCGCGATCCGATCCTCTCGGTCGCCGCCGTCATCGTCGACAAGAGCCCGAGCCAGGATTTCGGCGACCGCAACAAGCAAACAGAAGAGGCGCGCAAAGCGCTGGTCGACCGCCTGCATCGCATTCCCGGCCTCGACGTGCGTGTCGCCGAAGCCGGTCAGGCCGACGGCGAGAACGACGGCACGCGGCTGTTCACGGCGCTGTCCGCGACCTTGGCCGACGTGCCGCCCGACCGCATCGCCGGCGCCATCATGATCACCGACGGCCGCGTGCACGATCTGCCGGCCAACGCCGCCGCGCTCGGCTTTTCCGCGCCGCTGCACGCGCTCATCACCGGGCACAAGAACGAGATCGACCGACGCGTCGTCCTGACGCAGACGCCGCGCTTCGGCATCGTCAACCAGAAGCAGACCATCGGCTTCCGCATCGAGGATCACGGCATCAATGCCGGCACGGCGCAGGTGACGGTGCGGCGCGACGGCGAGGTGCTTGAGCAGCGCGACGTCACCATCGGCAGCGAAGTGAAAGTCGCGGTGCCGATCCCACATGCCGGACAGAACATCGTCGAGGTCGAGGCGGCACCGGTGCCCAACGAGCTCACGCAGGTCAATAACCGCGCCGTCCTCTCGATCGACGGCGTGCGCGACAAGCTGCGCGTCCTGCTGGTCTCGGGCGAGCCGCATGCCGGCGAGCGGACCTGGCGCAATCTGTTGAAGTCGGACGCGTCGGTGGACCTCGTCCACTTCACCATTTTGCGCCCGCCGGAGAAGCAGGACGGCACACCGATCAACGAATTGTCACTGATCGCCTTCCCGACGCGCGAATTGTTTCAGCAGAAAATCTCGGAATTCCAGCTCATCATCTTCGACCGCTATGCGCGCCAGGGCGTGCTGCCGATGATCTATTTCGACAACATCGCGCAATATGTTCGCGACGGCGGCGCGGTGATGATCGCGGCCGGCCCCGATTACGCCGGCCCGACCAGCATCTGGCGCACGCCGCTCGACCAGATCCTTCCCGCCGAGCCGAGCGGCGACACCACCGAACAGCCGTTCTTCGCGCGCCTGACCAAGGCCGGCGAGCGTCATCCGGTCACCCGCGGCCTCCAGGGCGCGGACAGCAATCCGCCGCACTGGAGCCGCTGGTTCCGCCTGGTCAATGTGCGGCGCACCAGCGGCACGACGGTAATGGACGGCCCCGACGGCAAACCGCTTTTGGTGCTCGGGCGCGAGGGCAAGGGCCGCGTCGCGCTGCTGCTGTCCGATCACATCTGGCTGTGGGCGCGCGGATACGAAGGCGGCGGACCGCATCTCGATCTGCTGCGCCGCCTGTCGCATTGGCTGATGAAGCAACCCGACCTCGAGGAGGAAGCGCTGCGGCTCAACGTGCAGGGCCGCACGGTCACGGTCGAGCGCCAGACCATGGCCGACAGCGTCAACGAGGTGACGCTCACCTCGCCGACCGGCGCCACGCGCACGCTGCAACTCCAGCCGAAGGAGCCGGGCCTGTGGCAGACGACGCTCACGGCCAACGAGCTCGGCCTGTGGCGAGCCACCGACGGCAAGCTGACGGCGCTCGCCAATGTCGGTCCGGCCAATCCGCGCGAATTTCAGGAAGTCACCTCGACCACGGACGTCTTGCAGAAAGTCGCCGAGGCCACCGGCGGCGGCGCGCGCCGCCTCGACGATGGCCATGGCGGGCTCGAACTGCCTCGCGTCCTGCCGGTACGCACCTCATCGGTGTTCAAGGGCGACGACTGGATCGGCCTGAAGATGCGCGACGTCTCGGTCGTGCGCGGCATCGGCGTGTTGCCGGTGTTCGCCGGACTGATCGGGCTCTTGTTGCTGATCGGCTCGCTCGCGGCCACCTGGGCGCGCGAGGGGCGGTAGGGCTCATCCTGACACTGTACGGTCGCTATCGGACCTTGGAGATGAGGCCATGACCGGCGTGACAGACACCCGTTCCGAGCGTGTCGACCTGCGCATGACGCCGGCCGCAAAGCGCACGCTGCAGCAGGCCGCGGCGGTGAAGAACAAGACGCTGAGCGAATTCCTCCTCGATACCGGCCTCAATGCGGCCTTCGACGCGCTGGCCGACCGCCGCGTATTTCAACTCGATGCCGCCACCTGGGACCGGTTCATGGTG
>DATCFB010000022.1:0-4747 GCA_036509755.1 Pseudolabrys sp.
CGACGAGACCAATCCGCGCGGCACGCTGACCGTGCGCATCAGCGCCATGCCCGCCGATACCAATGCAAACGGCGATATCTTCGGCGGCTGGGTGCTGTCGCGCATGGACCAGGCCGGCGGCATTGCCGGTGTCGAGCGCGCCCGCGGCCGCGTCGTTACCATCGCGCTCGACGCGATGAAGTTTATCAGGCCCGTGCGCGTGGGCGACGTGCTGGAGGTCTATACGGCGGTGGAAAGTGTCGGCCGCACCTCGATGAAGGTGCATGTCGAGGCCTGGGCGAGACGCTTCGAGACGCAGATTCACGAGAAGGTCACCGACGCGAATTTCACCTTCGTGGCGATCGACGAGAACGGCAAGCTGAGGCCCATTCCGGCGGTGTGAGACGCGCAGTGGCTCCCGTCGGACGACTCCACTTGCGCGGGAATGGGCGATGCGATGATGCTGTAGATGGGGATAAATCCGGGGGCTGTGCAACATGCCGACGATCTCGATCTTCTTCGGGTTTGTCGTCCAAATGTATTGGCGGGACCATCCGCCCCCGCACGTGCACGTTTATTACCAAGGCTTTGAAGCCCTAGTAGCCATCGATTCCGGTGAAATTATCGGTGGCTCGCTTCCACCCGCGGCCATGCGTATAATCCGGGCCTGGGTCGCTCGTCGGCGTGCAGAGCTGCTTGGAAATTGGGAACGCGGCCGGCGGCGGGAGCCTTTTCAACGCATCCCCGGAGCGGATGTCGAATGATCGAGATTATTAAAGTCCTTGAGTCGCGTGCGCTGGACGATCACCGGCTTTGGGTGCGTTTCTCGGACGGCAAACAGGGCGTGCATGATTTTGCGGAGATGATCGCGGAAGGCGGCGTGATGGTTGAGCCCCTGCGCGATCCGGCGATGTTCCGCCGCGTCTTCATCGAACTTGGTGCTCTCGCGTGGCCGAATGGCTTTGATCTCGATTCGATCGCCCTGCACGGGCGAATGGCCGCTGCCGGCGAACTGACGCAGGCCGCCGTGGAATAGCGCGCCCGCGCGTCCGGCTTTGATATTTTCCATGACGAATTGTGATCGGTCGTGGCTCGCCGGGCGTGTTAGTCATGCGCCGCATCGTTCGTTATTGATTTTTGCGCAGAGCCCCCATGTCCCTTGCCGCAGGCCGTGAATTTCTCGCCATCCCGGGCCCGACCGTCATTCCCGACGCCGTGCTCGCCGCCATGCACAGACCGGCGGTCGACATCTATGCCGGCCCGATGGTGGCGCTCACCGATGGCTTGCTCGCCGACCTGCGCAAAATCTTCCGCACCGAAGGCCACACCTATATTTACGCCGCCAACGGCCACGGCGTGTGGGAGGCTGCGCTCACCAATGTGCTCTCGCGCGGCGACAAGGTGCTGGTACTCGAGAGCGGCCGCTTCGCGATCGGCTGGGGCGATGCGGCGAAGATGCTCGGCGCCGAGGTCGAGGTGCTGCCGGGCGATTTCCGCCGCGCGGTGCGCCCCGAAGTGGTCGAGGCGCGGCTGAAGAAGGACACCAAAGGCGAGATCGAGGCCATCCTCGTGGCGCAGATCGACACCGCGTCGGGCGTCGTCAACGACATCAAGGCGATCGGCGAAGCAATCCGCGCCGCTGGGCATGACGCGCTCCTGATGGTCGATACGGTCGCTTCGCTCGGTTGCGTTCCGTTCGAGATGGATGCGTGGGGCGTCGACGTCGCGATGGCCGGTTCGCAGAAGGGACTCATGACGCCGCCCGGGCTCGGCTTCATCGCCGCCTCGTCGCGCGCGCGCGAACGGCACAACAAAGCTGATATGCGCACGCCCTATTGGGACTGGACCTTTCGCGAAGGCGAGGTGCACTACCACAAATATTGCGGCACACCGCCGCAGCAACTGTTGTTCGCGATGCGTGCGGCCTTCGACATGATTTTAGCGGAAGGCCTCGACAACGTGTTCAGGCGCCACCGGCTGCTTGCGGAAGCGACGCGCCGCGCGGTCGCTGTTTGGGCGGAGGGGCAGGCGTTGGGCTTCAACGTTTCGGAACCGGAAGAGCGTTGCGACACGGTCACGGCGCTGGTGACGCGCGACGGCGTCGGCGCGCAACCGCTCGTCGATTATTGCGCGCAGCAATGCGGCGTCGTGCTCGGCCGCGCGCTCGGCAAGCTCGAGGGCAAGGGCTTCCGCATCGCCCATATGGGACACGTCAACGCGCCGATGGTGCTTGGCACGCTTAGCGTCGTCGAGATGGCGTTGTCCGCGCTCGCCATGCCGCACGGCAAGGGCGGCAGCGCGGCGGCGATCGAGTACCTGGCGAAGGCGGTTCCCGCCTGAGGCGTCCGGTAAGGCCTTCGTGGTGGCTTCCGCTCGACGCGGCTTTGCGGCATCGTCGCGCCGGTTCGGGGGAACCAACGAGGTCTATCGCATGATCCGGCGCACGCTTGCGGCTTTTGTCTTATCCCTCGGCCTCGCCGCTCCGGCCGCGGCCGCCCAGTGCGGCGGCAGCTTCGATGGTTTCCTGCGTCAGATGGCGCGTGACGCCGAGGCGCAGGGGGTCTCGGCGGGCGTCGTCAACGCCGCCTTTGCCGGGCTCACCGAGGATGCGAAGGTGATGGCCTTCGACCGCCGTCAGGCCGCCACCTTCCGCCGCGAGGGCAGCTTCGAAAAGTTTGCGTCGACGCGCGTCACGGCTGCGCGCATCAAACGCGCCAGTGCGCTGATGCAGCGCCACGCCGCGCTGCTCAAGCGCATCGAGGCGCGCTTCGGCGTGCCGAAGGAATTGCTGATGGCGATCTGGACGATGGAGAGCGACAACGGCAGCGGCGACATGGGCCATCTGCCGGTGATCCGCACGCTGGCGACGCTGGCGCATGATTGCCGCCGCTCCGAGCTGTTCCAGAGCGAACTCATCGCCGCGCTCAAGATCCTCCAGCGCGGCGACCTGCCGCAAAGCCAGTTGATTGGCGCCAATGCCGGCGAGATCGGCCAGACTCAGTTCCTGCCGTCGTCCTACATCAAGTATGGCGTCGATTTCGACGGCAACGGCCACGTCGACCTGCGCCACAGCGTGGCCGACGTGCTCGCATCCACCGCCAACCTTCTTAAGGTCAATGGCTGGCACGCCGGCGAGCCCTATGGCGAGGGCACCGCCAATTTCGAGGTAATGCGCGAGTGGAACAGGTCGGAGATCTACCGCCGCGCGCTGGTCCTGTTCGCGCAGAAGCTCGGGGGCCGGTGAGAGCGGCGCTTACCGCGCCCGCTCAATCGCCCTTCGCCGCCTGCGCGACCAGCACGGGCTTGTCGCGCCACAGGTCGGGAAACAGCTTCTTTAAATTCGTCACCTTCGGCGCGTCGTTGAAGGCGATGTAGGGCTGGTAGGGATGCAGGACGGCGTAGTCCTGGTGATACGACTCGGCTGGGAAGAACGCGGCTTTCGTTGCGTCGATCTTTGTGACGATCGGTGCCTTGAACACGTGCGCCTGATCGAGTTCGGCGATGTAGGCCTTCGCCGCCGCGCGCTGCGCCTCGCTCTGAGGGAAGATTTCGGAGCGATATTGCGTTCCGTGATCCGGGCCCTGGTAGTTGAGCTCGGTCGGATTGTGCGCGACCGAGAAATAGATCTGGAGGATTTTGCCGTAGGAGATCTGGCGCGGGTCGAAGGTCACGCGCACGCTCTCGGCGTGGCCGGTCCTGCCGGTGCTCACGGTTTCGTACTCGGCGTCTTTCTGCGCACCGCCGGCGTAGCCCGACACGGCATTAGTGACGCCCTTGACGTGCTGATAGACCGCCTGGATGCCCCAGAAACAACCGCCGGCGAGCACCGCGGTCTCGAGGTCTGCGGCCGGCCCCGAGGCTTCCTCCGCAGGCGGCGGAACGCTCACAGCGGTCTCGGCGCGCGCGCCGAACGGCGCGGCCGACAGCGCGAGAGCGAGAAGGAAAGCCGGCGCGGCAGCGAGCAGGAGAGCCGGACGTTTCATCATGGCCGATGTCCCCGTGAATGATGACCTGATGCCGCTATAGCGCCACGGTGACGCGGCGGCACGACACGAATTCGCACGTCTGCGTGAGAAGACCGTGTGCGGGGCAGGGCGCTCCCGCTCCGACGCCGGGCCCTCAGCCATGTAGCCGTGCTATTCCACCGCCTCGATCATGCGCACGTCGCGGACGGCGCCATCGCCAAGCACGCGCACTGCTTCCTGATAGGCCGGGGAATCGTGCGCCGCGATCGCCTGCGCCAGCGAGGGGAATTCGGTGATGACGACGCGTTCGAGCTGCCCGTGTTCATAGGCGGCCTGCGCCTTGCCGCGGGCGAGATAGCGCGCGCCGAACGGCATCGTCGCGGGCGCGGCGAGCTTGGCGTAGGCGGCAAGCTTGTCGGCATCGTTGACGGCGCGATAGACCGTGATCCAATAGGCTTTTGGCATCGTGCTTCCTCTGAACGTACGTCGGGGGCGCCATGATAGCGGTCGCCACGCGGGCGAGGCAATCGGGCTCAGCGGATCGCGAGGATCTCGGCTTCATCATCGCCAGCGGGGACGACGTCGCCGACGCCGCGGCCGGTCAGAGCGCGCGCCAGCGGCGAGACATGAGACAGGGTGCCGTGTGCGGGATCGGATTCATCCTCGCCGACGATGCGGAAGGTCTGCCTGCGGCCGTCGCTGCGTGCGAGCGTCACGGTCGAGCCAAAATGCACGCGGTCATCGGCTGGCGTCGCCTCGACCAGTTGCGCAGTCGCGCGCCGCGCCGTCCAATAGCGCTGGTC
>DATCFB010000023.1:0-2204 GCA_036509755.1 Pseudolabrys sp.
ACCTTCTTCAACCTGATCAGCGGCCTTTTGCCGCCGACCAGCGGCCAGGTGATTTTCGAAGGTGAGAGCATTACGCAGCAGACGATCGTGCATCGCGTCGCCAAGGGCATCGTGCGCACGTTCCAGATCACCGAGATCATGCCGGACCTGAGCGTTTACGAGAACATCCGCGTCGGCGTGGAGACCGCGGGCCGTCTCAATGCGCGGCCGTGGCTCGGCCGCGCTGCGCGCGCCGAGGTCGTTGCCCGGGCCGACGAGCTGATCGGCATTGTCGGGCTCTCCGGCAAGGAGGACCGCACGGTCGGCGAGCTCGCGCACGGCGACCAGCGCATCGTCGAACTGGCGCTGGCGCTCAGCCTCAAGCCGCGGCTCCTGTTGCTCGACGAGCCGACCGCCGGCATGGGCGACCAGGAGACCGATCACATGGTCGATCTCGTGCGCCGCCTGCACGCCGAGCAGGGCGTCACTATCCTCTTCATCGAGCACGACATGAACATCGTCTTCGGTATCGCCCAGCGCGTCACGGTGCTCGATCAGGGCCGCGTGCTCGCCGATGGGACTCCGGAGGAAGTTTCTGCCGACCCGCGCGTGCGCGCCGCCTATCTCGGGACCGCCGAATGACCGTCGTTCTTAAAGCCGAGGAGATCCACTCCTTCTACGGCAAGAGTCACATCCTGCATGGAGTGACGCTCGAGGTGAACGAGGGCGAGATCGTCGCCGTGCTCGGCCGCAATGGCGCCGGCAAGACGACAACCGTCCGCAGCCTTATGGGGCTGACGCCGGCGCGCATGGGGAAGATCGAGATGTTCGGCCGCGATACGACGCGCTGGCCGACGCACCGTATCGCCGGGGCGGGCGTCGGCTATGTGCCTGAGGGGCGTAAGATCTTCGGCAACCTCACCGTGATGGAGAATTTGCAGGTGCCGCAGGCGCGGCCGGGACCGTGGACGATCGAGCGGGTGTTCGGGCTGTTTCCGCGGCTCGCCGAGCGGCGTGGCCAACTCGGCCGCCAGCTCTCCGGCGGCGAGCAGGAAATGCTCGCGATCGCCCGGCCCCTGCTGCTCAATCCGCGGCTGATGTTGCTCGACGAGCCGTCGCAGGGGCTCGCGCCTCTTATCGTCAAAGAGGTGATGCGCGTCGTGCAGCGCATGCGCGACGAGGGCCTCTCCGTCCTGCTGATCGAGCAGAACGCGCCGCTGTGCCTGTCGATCGCCGACCGCGCCTACGTGCTCGACGACGGCAAGGTCGTCCATTCCGGTTCTGCTTCCGCGCTCGCCCACGATACCGAGTTGGTGAACAAGCTCGCCGGTGCGGGCAAGAGCGACGGTGCGAAGGCCGGATCGGCGCCTCGCCAGCACAGCAGTGTGTGAGAACCGGCCGGCCGGGCCACCGCGTCGATCCGCCGAGTGTCAGGTGCGCTTGTAGACGTCGTCCAACCGGACGATGTCGTCCTCGCCGAGATAGCTGCCGGTCTGCACTTCGATCAGTTCAAGCGGGATGCGGCCCTGGTTGGCGAGCCGGTGCACGCTGCCGATCGGAATGAAGATCGACTCGTTCTCGTGCACGGCCTTGACCGTGTCGCCGATCGTGACTTCCGCCGTGCCGCGCACCACGACCCAATGCTCGGCGCGATGGCGGTGCTTCTGCAACGACAGCATGCCGCCGGACGTCACGACGATGCGCTTGACCTGGAAGCGGTCGCCCATGTCGATCGACTCGTAATAGCCCCACGGCCGGTGCACGCGCGGATGCACGGTCGCCTCGGGCCGCTGGCCGGCCTTGAGCTTGGCGACCAGCTCCTTGACGTCCTGCGCGCGCTCGCGCGGCATCACCAGCACCGCGTCCTGCGTCGACACCACGACCATGTCTTTGACGCCTACGAGCGCCGTCAGCCGCTGCTCGGAATGGACGATGCAGTCCTGCGCGTCGATCGTGACGACGTCGCCGTGCAGCACGTTGCCTTGGCCGTCGCGCGGGCGAATGTCGAAGAGGGCATCCCAACTGCCGATGTCCGACCAGCGGAAGGTGCCTTCGACGACCGCGGCGCGATCCGTGCGCTCCATCACCGCGTAGTCGATCGATTTCTGCGGCGCGCGAGCGAAGGCAGCCTCATCGAGCCGCAGGAAGCCGAGGTCGGTGGTCGCGCCGGCGACGGCAGCCTCGATGGCCGCGGCCATGTCCGGCTCGAGCTTGGCGAGTTCCGA
>DATCFB010000024.1:0-2755 GCA_036509755.1 Pseudolabrys sp.
GGGTCTCGGAGGCGCCGAAGGTGAAGCCGTAGCTCAGGCCCCCGATCGACAGCGGATAATTATGGCCGTGGAAATGCAGAACGCCGCTGCCGGCGGAGCCGCCGATCACGAAGCCGGCCTTGAAGATGCGAATGCTGATCGAGCCGGAATCGGCGTGGGCGGCGGTGAGTCCGGCGCCGAACAGGGCGGTGAGGGCGATGGCGGCAGCGGGCAATACGGAGCGGAAACGCATGGGAAGCCTCCTGATGTCGATTCGACAATATTGGAACTCTAAATGCGGCCAAGAGTTCCGGCCAGCCGGTTCGGGCGCGGTTCGGCTGGGTTCGGCCGGTTCGAGTGGCCGAGGCGGGGGTCAGAATGTATCGGCGGTCTCGCGCAGGTTCTGTGCCCGGGCCCGCATCTCTTCTTCCTGAATCTCCAGACCCTCGGCGATCTCGGACGACAGCGTGAACAGGCCGGCGAGCTTGGTGCCGAGAAAAGCCCGCTCTGCCTCGACCGCCTCGCGCGGAATGAGGTCGGCCGCCTCCTGCGCGGCGATGTCGGACGCGATCTGCTGGGCGATCGACAAGACGAAGCTGGTCGAGGCGATCTTCTCCTGGTCGTCGCTGTTGATGGTCGGCCGGTCGGCCAGCGCGCGCAATTGGCGCGGTGACACGACAAGGAAGGCGTCGATGCTCTCTTTCAGGTGCGCGCTCGAGGGCGGCGCGTTGCCGATATAGGCGTTGATGTCGCCGGCGAGCGCCACCGCGGTGCGCCGCACCTCGAACAGCATCTTGCGCGCCTCGATGCAGGCCTCGGTATCGGCCTCGGTGCGGTGCAGGAGGTCGAGCGCCGCCTGCACGGACTGCGCCCGCACCTGGAGGTAGACCGGCCGGGCCGCGACCATGGCGGCCAGCAGGGCGACGGCCGCGGCGGCGAAGGTCTCGTTCTCCTGCCAGACCTGATAGACGCCGCGCGCATGCGCCTCGTCGGCCATGGCCATCGCCAGCGCGCCAATGGCCGCGAGCGCCAGCGCGATCAGGGGCAGGACGAGGAGGGGCAGCCGGGCGATTTTCATAGGCGCTAAAACTAGCGCATCGTTTGCCGGGTCGGTAGCTGGGGGGTTAAGCGCCTGTGGACCCGGTGCGCTATCCTGCGCGGGTGCAAAAGGGAGAGCGACCATGTCAGGGCTGTTGCAGAACCAGATCGCCGCGGTGACCGGGGGCGGCTCCGGCATCGGCCAGGCGATTGCGATCGGCTATGCCCGCGAGGGCGCGAGCCTCGCCGTGCTCGATATCAACGTGGAGGCCGCGCGCGGCACCGCCAAAACGATCACCGAGGCCGGCGGCAAGGCGGTCGCCCTCGCGCTCGACGTCACCGACGCCGCCGCCTGCCGCACCGTGGCGGCCGAAGTGTCAGCGAAAGTCGGACCTGTCGCTGTTCTTGTCAATAATGCCGGGATCGCCCGACGCGCCGCTTTTACCGGCGACCCCGATGCCGTCGTTAAGGACTGGCAGGACGTCATGGCGATCAATCTCAATGGCGTGTTTAACGTCACGCACGCCTTCCTGGCGCAACTGCGCGCAACGAAGGGGACGCATCGTCAATCTCGGCTCGGTGCAGTCCTTCGTGCATCTGCGCACGCCGACCTCGTCGGCCTACACAGCGTCGAAGCACGGCGTGCTCGGCTTCACTAAGGCGCTCGCCGCCGAGCTCGGCAAGGACGGCGTGCGTGTCAACGCCATCGGCCCGGGCTTCATCGAGACGCCGCTCAATTCGGCGTCACGCGCCAACAATCCAGTTCTGGTGCAGACCTTCCTCGATCACACGCCCCTCGGCCGAACGGGCAAGCCGGAGGACATTGTCGGCCCGGCGATCTTCCTCGCCTCCGACCTGTCGCAATTCGTCACGGGCACGATCCTCATGGCCGACGGCGGCTATCGCACCGTGTGAGCAACCTCGCGCGTGCTCCTCGGCCAGTACGAGCGAAGGCGATCGCGAGACGCATTTGCGTTCGCCGCCGAGCGCCTCGAATTCAGGATGGAAGGCCCGGACGAGGTTACACGCTGACGCGAACGGCGGACCTGTCGCGGTCCGAGCGCGAGGAGAACCTGTCGCTCAATTACTCGATCAGGTGATGCATCTGCTCGACACGCGGAGTCTACGCGGATTGGGTGGTGGCTAACCGAACCGAACCGAACTTCAAGCGCGCGCGCCGCTAATTGCCCGGCGACGGCTTAGCGCACCTTCGCCGAAACTAGGTCGCGGTAACCCGCTTCTCTCCGCCGCACAAAGTCTCTAACATTCGTGGATCTGTCCTGATCTACGGAATTTCCAATGTCACAACGTGTTGCCGTAATTGGCGCGGGGACGATCGGCGCCAGCTGGGCCGCCATATTCATGGCCCTCGGTCATGAAGTGGGCGTAAGCGATCCCTCGCCACAGGGCGAGGCCTTCGCCCGCCGCTTCATCGCCAATGCCTGGCCGACCCTGGAAAAGCTCGGCTGGGTCGCCGATGGTGCGAGCCCGGATCGCTTTACCTTCCACAAGGACCCGGCGGCCGCCGCGGCCGGCGCCGATTTCGTGCAGGAGAGCGGCCCCGAGCGCGAGGACCTCAAGATTAAGCTATTGGCCGCAATCGACGCGGCCGCGCCACCGCAGACGGTGATCGCGTCGAGCTCGTCCGGCCTGCTGATCAGCCGCGTTGCCGTCGAGTGCAAGCACCCGGAACGCTGCGTCATCGGCCATCCGTTCAACCCGCCGCACCTGATCCCGC
>DATCFB010000025.1:0-4597 GCA_036509755.1 Pseudolabrys sp.
GCGTCGGCGGGCTTGGCGAAATAGAACGGCGGCAGGCGCTCGTCCTGGCCCATCTCGCGGATGTGTTCGATATAGTTGCGGCCGACGCACCAGATGCGGCGAACGGGGAAAGTCTTGTCCGTGCCAGCGACGGCGATGGTCGCTTGCGGCGGCGGTGAAATGACATAGCGGGCGTCGGTCATGATGAACTGGCCGTGATCTCGATTGCTGCTGTTGTGAAAGGCCCGGAGCCACACGTTCCGGGACATTGCGGGAACGGCCAAGCGGGTAACAGGAGAGCGGCGGCGACGTCAACCGGGCTGCCGCTTGGTGGCGACCGCACGTGTCGGCATGAGCGCGCAGTTCAGCCCGCCGAAGCCATCGCGATCACCTGCTCGGCGACGTCCTGGTTCTTAAACTGCATGCGGTAGAACGAGGTGTAGCGGCCGTCGCGGCGCAGCAGATCGTCATGCACGCCGGATTCGACCACGATGCCGTGCTCGACGACATGAATGCGGTCGGCATGCGTGATCGTGTGCAGGCGGTGCGCGATGACGATCGTGGTGCGATTTTGCGTTAAGCGGTCGAGCGCTTCCTGCACCTGGCGCTCGGATTCGGAATCGAGCGCGGCGGTCGCCTCGTCGAGCAGGATGATCGGCGCGTTCTTGATCAGCGCGCGGGCGATGGCGATGCGCTGGCGTTGTCCGCCCGATAATTGCAAACCGTGCTCGCCGACCGGCGTATCGTAGCCCTGCGGAAAGGCCATGATGAAGTCGTGCGCGAACGCGGCCTTGGCCGCCGCGACGATCTCCGCCTCACTCGCCTCCGACTTGCCGAACGCGATGTTGTCACGGACAGTACCGCGGAACAGGAATACGTGTTGTCCGACGTGGGCGATCGCGCGGCGCAGCGACTGGCGCGACACCGCGCCGATGTTCTGGCCATCGATGGCAATCGAGCCGCGGTCCGCCTCGTAGAAACGCAAAAGTAAATTGAGCACCGTCGACTTGCCGCCGCCGGACGGCCCGACCAGCGCGGTGACCTTCCCAGGCTCGGCCGTCAGACTTAAACCTCGGAGTACCGGCTCGTCCGGGCGGTAGCCGAAGTGGATATCAGAATATGCGATTCCGGCGCGCTCGATCTTGAGCGCCGGCTTCTCATCTTCGCGCGGCTCGGTCGCCGGAGTGTCGAGAACGTCGAACAGGGTGCGTACGTTCACCAGCGCGCCGTTGAGTTCGATGTTGAGACGGGCAAGCCGCTTGGCCGGCTGGTTGGCGAGCAGGAAGGCGGTGATGAACGAGATCAGCTCGCCGGGCGTGGCGCCGAGCACGATCGTGCGGTAGCCGCCGTAGACGACGCCGATCGACACCGCGATGCCCCCGAGCGTCTCCATGATCGGACTCGCGCGAGCCGCCACCCGCGCCATCTTGTTCGACTCGCGCTCGACTTCGCGCACATTCGCGTCGAAGCGTTCGTGCATCTGCTCCTCGAGCGTGAACGCCTTGACCACCCCGATGCCCTGGATCATCTCCTGCATCGTCTCGAGGATGCGCGTGCCGCCGTGGAACTGCGCCTTGGCGATCGCGCGGATACGCCGGATCATCTTGCGCAGCAGCAGCATCGCCGGTGGGAACACGAGGAAGCAGATCAGGGCCATCGTCGGGTCGCGCACGAACATGACGATGACGAGGCCGACGACGGTCAGGAAGTCGCGTCCCAACGCGGTGACGAGCTGATTGAGCACCTGATTGGCGGACGTGGCGCCGGCCTGCAATCGCGCCGTGAATTCCGACGAATGGCGTTCGCCAAAGAAACTGATGCGCTCGGTGAGAAGCTTGTCGAACAGCCGACGCTGGTTTTCCGCGACGACGCTGTTGCCGATGCGCGCCAGAATGGTCATGTGACCGTAATCGGCGAAGCCCTTGACCGTGAAGATGATCATGGTGGCGATGCCGAGCATCACGATGGTATGGAAGCTGCGATCGAGATAGGCGGTGTTGACGAAGTCGCTGATGAGATAAGCGGGCAGGGCCGTGCAGGCGGCGGCGACCGCCATCAGCGTGAAGGCGATGGCATATTGCGGCCAGCGGGCGAGCCCCTGCTCGAGCAGCAGCCGCCGAATCATCGCGACGGTGCCGTAACGCGCGTCGTCGGAGGCTGGCAGGATATGGTCGGTCATCTGCCCTCAGTCGGGCTCGTGTGACTGGCACGCGACATTGCGGGCACGAGCAGCCGCTTCCTTGCCCCTCGACGCGGAGTTTTTCAAGCAAAATCAGGGAAAAACGGCGGCTTTACACTGCCGATGACGCCTCACGCCGCGGCGGTTTCATGCCTTTCGGTGAGGCTGCGCTCCCAGGCGAGCGCGTGCGTCACGATCGTATCGATATCCTGGAACCGCGGCCGCCAATCGAGGCTCGCGTGAATGCGCTCGACATTGGCGATCAGCGCCGCCGGATCACCGTCGCGGCGCGGCGCGATATCGACCCTGAAATCGACGCCGCTGACTCGCTTGACCGATGAGATGACCTCGAACACCGAGGCGCCGTGGCCATAGCCGCAATTGAAGGTCGCGCTCTCGCGTCCGGCGCGCAGATGCGCGAGCGCGGCCGAATGCGCGGCGGTGAGATCGCTGACGTGGATGTAGTCGCGTTGGCAGGTACCGTCCGGAGTCGGATAATCGGTTCCGTAGACATCGAGCTTGGCGCGCTTGCCGAGCGCGGCCTCGCAGGCGACCTTGATGAGATGCGTCGCCTGCGGCGTCGACTGGCCGGCGCGGCCCTTCGGGTCGGCGCCAGCGACGTTGAAGTATCGCAGCACGACGAAGCGCAGGCCGTGCGCTTTGGCGGCATCGTGCAGCATGATCTCGGACATCAGTTTCGACGTGCCGTAGGGCGCGATCGGCGCCGTCGGCTCCTCCTCGCGCACCGGCACGTGCTCGGCATTGCCGTAGACCGCGGCGGTCGAAGAGAAGATGAACTGGCGCACGCCGCTTTCGATGGCGACGTCGATCAGGTTGCAGGTGTTGAGCGTATTGTTGCGATAATAGCCGAGCGGATCGCGAACCGAGTCCGGCACGACAATCGACGCAGCAAAATGGATGATTGCAGTGACGTTGTGATGGCGCAACGTGCGCGCCACGAGGTCGCGATCGCCGGTCGAGCCGACCACGAATGGCACGCCTGGCGGCACGAGAAACCGGAACCCGGTCGTCAGGTTGTCGAGCACGACGACATGCTCGCCACCTGCCAGGAGTTCATGCACCATGTGGCTGCCGATATAGCCGGCGCCTCCGGTCACCAGAACCGTCATACCCGCACTCCGTCCGAATCTGCCGGACGTTGTGCGCCTCAAGCTGCAAACGACAGGTTAGGACGCGTCGCGGAAAGACGGCTTTCGACGCCGCAGTCTTAACGAAGCGTTATGGAATTAGGCCGATTCCGACTGTATACGGTCGCCGAGCGCCATGGCCGATATCCTGTTCATCAAGACCTCCTCCCTGGGGGACGTGATCCACCACATGCCGGCGCTCACCGAAGCGCGGGCCCGGCGGCCCGATGCGCGCTTTTCTTGGCTGGTGGAGGAGGCCTTTGCGCCCCTGCTCGCGCTGCATCCGGCGGTGAACAAGGTGGTGCCGGTCGCCTGGCGCCGCTGGCGCAAGTCGCTTGCCACCCCGGTCACGATTCGCGAAATCGCCGCGAGCCTGCGGGCCATCCGCGCGAAGCGTTACGACGAGATCGTCGACAGCCAGGGTCTCCTGCGCTCGGCGCTGATCGCACGCGTGGCGCATGGTTGCCGCCACGGTTACGGTCCGGGCAGCATCCGCGAGCCGCTCGCCTCGCCGTTCTATGATGTGCGTCACACGGTGAGCCGGGCGCTGCATGCGGTCGAGCGCAATCGCATCCTCACTGGGATGGCGCTTGGCTACACGCCAGACGGCACGCCGGACTTTGGCCTCGACCGCGGGCGCCTGCGCGACTCCGGGCCGCGCTACGCCGTGTTGCTGCATGCAACGGCGCGGACGGAAAAGGAATGGCCGGAAGCGAACTGGGTCGCGCTCGGCACGGCGCTGGCGGTCGAAGGCTACGATCTCGTGCTGCCCTGGGGTTCGCTTGCCGAGAAGGCGCGTGCCGACCGCATGGCGGTGTCCTTGCCGCGCGCCCGTGTCCCGGACCGTCAATCGCTCGGTTCCGTCGCGCGGCTGATGGCCGGCGCCGAACTGGTGATCGGCGTCGATACCGGCTTGATGCATCTCGCCGCCGCGCTCGGCGTACCGCTGGTGGCGATTTTTTCGGGCAGCAAGCCGGAATTGACCGGTCCGGTCGGCAGTGGGCCGATGGCGGTGCTCGGCGCGGATGGCGCGCCGCCGACGCTCGAGGAAGTGAAGGACGCGCTCGCGAAGCTGCCGCGCTAGGCCGCGCCCGCGCGCAACAGGTCGTGGATGTGCACGATGCCGACCGGCTTGCCCGCCTCGATGGCGAACAGCGCGGTGACCTTCATCGAATTTAAAAGCTCCAGCGTCTCGCTGATGAGCTGATCTGGCCGCACGGTTTTCGGCTTGCGCGTCATCACCTCATCGACGCTCGTTTCCAGCAAGCGGTCGCTCATGTGGCGGCGCAAG
>DATCFB010000026.1:0-2269 GCA_036509755.1 Pseudolabrys sp.
CCGGCCGCGCCGCGCATTCCGGCGTCAACCACAAGGAAGGCGCCAGCGCCATCGAGGCGCTCGCGCGCAAAATCGTGCGTCTGCATGCCCTCACGGATTATTCGACCGGCATCACCACCAATGTCGGCGTCATCAAGGGCGGCAACACCCACAACACCGTCGCGCCGTGGGCCGAGGCGGAACTCGACCTGCGCTTCGTCACGCTGGAACAACACGCGCGCATCGTGCCCGAGATCGAGAAGATCGTTCACGCAGAGGACGTGCCCGGCACCTCGGCCGAGATCAAGCCGATCGCGATATTTCTGCCGCTCGAGCGCAAGCATTCGGACGCGCTGTTCGCAATTTACAAAGACGCCGCCACACGGATCGGCTTCGCCGTCGACGGCGAGTTCACCGGCGGCTGCGCCGATTCAGGCTTTACCGCCGCGCTCGGCGTACCGACCTTGTGCGGCCTCGGCCCGGTCGGCGGTAAAGCGCACACCGACGAGGAGTTCTGCCGGCTCGACACGCTCGTGCCGCGCACGCAGGCACTGGCGGCGGCGATCTGCGCGCTGACGTGAGGCCAGGCCCGTCGCGCAGCGGCGTTACACATTATCGGGGTGAAGGATGCGGATCGCAGTTTTGGCGGCAGGCGGCGTCGGCGCTTATTTCGGAGCGCGGCTGGCGGCTGCCGGCCACGACGTGCACTTCATCGCGCGCGGCGCTCATCTCGAAGCGATCCGTCGCGCCGGACTGCGTATCATCAGCGTCCATGGCGACCTCCATTTGCCGAAACCGAATGCGACGAACGAACCGGCGGAAATCGGTTCCGTCGATATCGTGCTATTCGCGGTCAAGCTATGGGACGTGGAGATGGCGGCAGCGTTCGCCCGGCCCTTGCTGGGCGAGCGGACGCGGGTCATCACGCTTCAGAACGGCGTCGATAGCTATGAACGGGTTTCTGCCGCGATCGGAGCGGACCATGCTGTGCCGGGCGTCGCCAACGTCTCGAGCCTTATCGTCGAGCCGGGACTGGTCCGGCAAATGAGCAGCTTCCACGCGATCACGTTCGGCCAGCCGGACGGCCGAGCCGACGACGTGCTCGAGCGTTTCGCAGCAAGCTCGGCGCACGCGAATTGCATCGTCAAGTTCTCGAACGACATTCAGCGCGAGCGCTGGCGCAAATTCGTCGTTCTGACCGGCACCTCCGGGGCGACGGCGCTGACGCGCATGACACTCGGCAGCATTCTCGAAGACCCCGACACACGCATATTTCTGCGCGAGCTGATGCGGGAAACCTTGAGCGTCGGACGCGCCGAAGGCATTGCCCTAGAGGAAGGCTTCGTCGAGGAGCGGACGGCTTATCTCGACGCCAGCGCGCCGCGCGAGATGCGCACGTCGATGGCGCACGACGTGATGCGCGGCAATCGCCTCGAGGTCGATTGGCTCAATGGGCACGTCTCCCGGCTCGGCCGCGTGCACGGCATTCCGACGCCGCGCAACGATACCGTGTATGCCGGATTGAAACTGCATCGCATTGGCGCCGTCCGGTAACGCCACGCTGCGCGGACGGCTTGACTCGCTAGGCCCGCGTGTCACGCTTGAACAGTCGTTTGATCAACGGCAGGTCCGAACAAAGAGTCCGCAATGACAGGCACAAAAAGCGAGACGCGAAACGGCATGCGAATTGACTGGGATGTCGCGATTGAAATGGACGACGGACTGGTCTTGCGCGCCGACCTATTTCGCCCTGTCGAAGACGGACAGTACCCCGTTATTCTGAGTTACGGCCCGTACGCGAAAGGCTTGTCTTTCCAGGAGGGGTACAAAGGAAATTGGGCGCGCCTGACCGCGGCCGCGCCGGAAGTGCTCGAAGGCTCCAGCAACAAGTTTCAGAATTGGGAACTCGTCGACCCCGAGAAATGGGTGCCGGATGGCTATGCCTGCCTGCGCATCGACTCCCGTGGTGCGGGCCGATCGCCAGGCGTGCTCGATGTCTGGTCGGAGCGCGAAGGTGAAGACCTCTACCACTGTGTCGAATGGGCGGGTACGCAACCGTGGTCGAACGGCAAGGTCGGCATCAACGGCATTTCATATTACGCAATGAACCAATGGGTGGTCGGCGCGCTTCGGCCGCCGCATCTCGCCGCATTGTGCATTTGGGAAGGCGCCGCGGATTACTACCGCGACCTGTGCCGGCACGGTGGCATCTTGAGCGACTTCCTTCACTCCTGGCACCCGCGTCAGATCGCGAGCGTCCAGCACGGCGTCGGCGAGCGGGGCGCCCGCA
>DATCFB010000027.1:0-7936 GCA_036509755.1 Pseudolabrys sp.
TGGCGCTCGGCTCGATCGTCGCCGGCTATCCGTTCAAGGCGATCTTCGCCGGCTCAGGCGTCGAGGAGTTCTTCGGCCACTCGCTGACCTTCGCTTCCACCAACCACGTGCTGGAAGAGATGGAGCACATCCCGCTGTGGATCGGCCTGATGCCGACGATCATGATGGTCGTCGGCTTCCTGATCGCTTGGCAATGCTACATCCGCCGCCCTGACATCCCCGCGGAGCTCGCCAAGCAGCACCGGCCGCTTTATCTGTTCCTGCTCAACAAGTGGTACTTCGACGAGCTCTACGACGTCATCTTCGTGCGTCCGACGAAGTGGCTCGGCCGCGCTCTGTGGAAGGGCGGGGATGGCTGGCTCATCGACGGGTTCGGCCCAGACGGCGTGTCGGCGCGCGTGCTCGACGTCACCCGCAGCGTCGTGCGGCTCCAGAGTGGCTACCTCTATCACTACGCCTTCGCCATGTTGATCGGCGCGGCGGCCATCATCACCTGGTTCATGTTCTCGGTGCACTGACGGATTTCGACATATGACCTGGCCGATCCTCTCAGTCGTCACCTTCCTGCCGTCGTTCGGCGCGGTACTCATCGCGTTGATGGCGCGCGGCAACTCGCCGATGGCACGCGGCACGTCGCGCTGGATCGCGCTGTGGACGACCGTGGTCACCTTCGTCATCTCGCTGCTGCTGATCAAATACTTCGACCCGTCGTCGGCCGAGTTTCAATTCGTCGAGAAGCGCGACTGGCTTGGTATCGCCTCCTATCACATGGGCGTCGACGGCATCTCGCTGCCTTTCGTGATCCTCACCACGGCCTTGATGCCGATCTGCATCCTCGCGTCCTGGACCTCGGTGCAGCGGCGCGTGAAGGAATACATGATCGCGTTTCTGGTCCTGGAAACGCTGATGGTCGGCACGTTCTCGTCGCTCGACATCGTGCTGTTCTACCTGTTCTTCGAGGGCGGGCTGATCCCGATGTTCCTGATCATCGGCGTCTGGGGTGGGCCCCGCCGCGTCTATGCGAGCTTCAAGTTCTTTCTCTACACGCTGCTCGGCTCGGTGCTGATGCTGCTCGCCATCATGGCGATGTACTGGCAGGCCCATACCACCGACATCGCAACCCTGCTGCATCATGGCTTCCCGACGGACATGCAGAAGTGGCTGTGGTTCGCCTTCTTCGCTTCGTTCGCGGTGAAGATGCCGATGTGGCCCGTGCACACCTGGCTGCCTGACGCGCATGTCGAGGCGCCGACCGCCGGCTCGGTCATCCTGGCCGCCATTCTCCTGAAGATGGGCGGCTACGGCTTCCTGCGCTTCTCGCTGCCGATGTTCCCCGACGCAAGCCACGTCTTCGCGCCGCTCGTGTTCACGCTCTCCGTCGTCGCCATCGTCTACACCTCGCTGGTGGCGTTGATGCAGGAGGACATGAAGAAGCTGATTGCATACTCGTCGGTTGCCCATATGGGCTTCGTGACGATGGGCATCTTCGCAGCGACCACGCAGGGCGTCGCCGGCGGCATCTTTCAGATGATCTCGCACGGCATTGTCTCAGGCGCGCTGTTCCTCTGCGTCGGCGTCGTTTACGACCGGGCGCACACGCGCGAGATCGCCGCCTATGGCGGGCTTGTGAACCGGATGCCGCTCTACGCTTTCGTGTTCATGCTGTTCACGATGGCCAATGTCGGCCTGCCCGGCACCTCGGGATTCGTGGGCGAGTTCCTGGCGCTGATCGGCACCTTCAAGGCCAACATCCACGTCGCCTTCTTCGCGACCCTGGGCATCATCCTGTCGGCGGCCTATGCGCTGTGGCTCTACCGCAAGATCGTGTTCGGCACGTTAAGGCCGACGCTCGCCTCGATCCGGGACATGGGCTGGCGCGAGGTGGCGATCTTTACGCCGCTCGTCGTGCTGACGATCCTGCTCGGCATCGCGCCCAAGCCGGTCCTCGACATGTCGGCGGCCTCGGTCGCCCAGCTCCTCGACACCTATAACCACGCGATTGCCGGCACCAAGACCGCCGAGGCGGCGCCGCTGCTCACGACAGGCTCCGCACGATGAACCAACTGACGAATTGGTCCGGTTACATGCCGCTGCTGCCGGAGATCGTGCTCGCGGTCGGCGCGATGCTGATGCTGATGGCCGGCGCCGTGCTCGGCGATCGCAGCGGCCGCCTTGTCAATTTATGGTGCGTTCTGGTGCTGGTCGCTGCCGCCGTGGCGATGCACTGGGTCCCGGCCGGCCGCCTGTCGCTGTTCGACGGCAGCTTTCTGGTCGACGACTACGCGCGCTTCCTCAAGCTCCTGGCGCTCGCCGGTTCCGCCGGCGCGCTGCTTCTGTCGCTCGACTGGCTGTCGATCGAGAAGCAGCAGCGTTTCGAGTACGGCGCACTGTTCGTCCTGTCGACGCTCGGCATGATGATGCTGATCTCGGCCGGCGACCTCATCGCGCTCTATCTCGGCCTCGAGCTGATGTCGCTCGCGCTCTACGTCCTCGCCGCTTCGGACCGCGAGAACGTGAGGTCGACCGAGGCGGGCCTAAAATATTTCGTGCTCGGCGCCTTGTCGTCCGGCATGCTGCTCTACGGCGCCTCGCTGATCTACGGCTTCACCGGCACGATCTCGTTTGCCGGTATCGCCAAGGCGACGCATGCGGGGGCGAGCATCGGCCTCATCTTTGGACTCGTGTTCCTGTTCGTCGGCTTCTGCTTCAAGATCTCGGCCGTGCCGTTCCACATGTGGACGCCCGACGTCTACGAGGGCGCGCCGACTCCTGTCACAGCCTTCTTCGCCTCGGCGCCAAAAGTCGCAGCCATCGCCATCTTTGTGCGCGCCACGATCACCGCATTTCCGGGGATCACGCATGAGTGGCAGCAGATCGTGGTGTTCGTTTCGATCCTGTCGATGGCGCTCGGCTCGTTCGGCGCCATTGGCCAGCGCAACATCAAGCGGCTGATGGCCTATTCCTCGATCGGCCATATGGGCTTCGCACTGGTTGGGCTCGCGGCAGCCTCGCCCGAAGGCGTGCAGGGCGTGCTCGTCTACATGGCCATCTACGTCGCGATGACGCTCGGCTCCTTCGCGGTGATCGTTGCGATGCGCCGGCAAGGGCAGGCGGTCGAGAACATCTCGGACCTCGCCGGGCTGGCGCGCTCGCATCCGACCATGGCCTTCCTGTTCGCCGTGCTGATGTTCTCGCTTGCCGGCATTCCGCCGCTCGCCGGCTTCTTCGCCAAGTTCTACGTCTTCCTCGCCGCCATCAATGCCGGGCTCTATGCGCTGGCGGTGATCGGTGTTCTATCGAGCGTCGTCGGCGCCTACTACTATCTGATGATCGTCAAGACGATGTATTTCGATGATCCGGTCGCGGGCTTCGACCGCATGCCCGGCCTGCTGCGGCTGGTGCTGGCGATCAGCGGCGTGATCAACCTGTTATTCTTCGCCTGGCCGGCGCCGATCCTCGGCGCGGCCACCGCGGCGGCGAAGTCGCTGTTTTGAGAGCGGCGCGCGTTCGCGCCACGAAAAACGAGATGTACCGCGAAGCCACGGACCTGGCGGGGGTCCGATACCTGAGGTTCGATACGCTCGGCTCCACCAATGCCGAGGCGCTGGCGCGCGCGCGTGCCGGCGTGTGTGGGCCGTTGTGGATCGCCGCCGGCGCGCAGACCGCCGGCCGCGGCCGTCGCGGCGCTGTCTGGGTTTCCACGCCCGGCAATCTCTACGCCACCCTGCTGCTGACCGAGCCGTCGCCGCCGGCGATTGCGCCGCAGCTCTCCTTCGTCGCCGCGTTGGCGCTGCATGACGCGGTCGCGTCGAGCGCGCCGCAGCTCGGTCCGGCGCTGGCATTGAAGTGGCCGAACGATCTCCTGCTCGGCGGCGCCAAAGTCGCCGGCATCCTGATCGAGGGCGAGAGCGAGCCGGCCTTCGCGGCCGCCATCGGCATCGGCGTCAATTGCGCTCATCATCCGGAGGCGACCGCTTATCCGGCGACCGATCTCGCCACCTGCGGCGCGCTGGTCACGCCCGACGCGCTTCTCTTGGAGTTGGCCGCCGCGATGATGCGGCGCCTCGGCCAATGGCACCGCGGCGGCGGCTTCGCCAGTATCCGCGCCGACTGGCTCAAGCGCGCCGCCGGCCTCGGTGACGACATCCACGTGCGCCTGCCGGAGCGCGAGTTCTCCGGCCGGTTCGAGGGCATCGACGCGGAGGGACGCTTGCTCGTGAGCGAAGCTGGCGCGCTGACCGCGGTCGGTGCCGGCGAGGTGTTCGGCTTTGCCGCGTTTGAGGGAGGAGATCGTTGATGGCCGGATCCGCACAGGAACTCGTGTTCGCCCCGCTCGGCGGCGTCGGCGAGATCGGCATGAACCTGTCGATTTATGGCTTCGGCCCGCCGAATAAGCGGCAGTGGCTCGCCGTCGATGTCGGCGTCTCCTTTGCCGCCGAGGAGCATCTGCCCGGCGTCGATCTGATCCTGCCGGACATCCGCTTTCTCGTGGCGGAGCGGAAGAACCTCGCCGGCATCGTCATCACCCATGCGCACGAGGACCATTTCGGCGCACTGCTTGAACTGTGGCCGCGGCTCAAGGTGCCGGTCTACGCGACCCCGTTCACGGCGGCGCTGCTCGACGCCAAGCGCCGTGGCGAACCGGGCGCGCCGGAAATCCCGGTGACGGTCGTCCCGGTTGGCAGCCGCTTTAGGGTCGGTCCGTTCGACGTCGACCTCGTCACCATGGCGCATTCGATCCCCGAGGCGAACGCGCTGATCATCCGCACGCCCGGAGGCACCGTGCTGCACACCGGCGACTGGAAGATTGACCCGACGCCGATCCTCGGTGACCGCACCGACGAGGCCAAGCTGCGCGCGCTCGGGGAGGAGGGATGTCTCGCGCTGATCGGCGATTCCACGAATTCGGTCCGCGAGGGTCGCTCGCCGTCGGAAGCCGACGTCGCCAAAACGCTCACCGAATTGATCAAGGCCGCCAAGGGCCGCGTCGCGGTAACGACCTTTGCCTCGAATGTGGCGCGCCTGCGTGCCGTTTCCGAAGCCGCTCGTGCCGCGGAGCGCGAAGTCGTCGTCGTTGGCCGCGCCATGGATCGCGTGGGGCAGATCGGCCGCGAACTCGGCCTATTCGGCGATCTTCCGGCCTTCCGGCCGATGGATGCCTATGGCTATCTGCCGCCGAACAAGGTCGTGGCGCTATGCACGGGCAGCCAGGGCGAGCCGCGCGCGGCGCTTTCGCGCATTGCCGAGGACCAGCATCCGGAAGTGACGCTGTCGCGCGGCGACACGGTCATCTATTCCGCGCGCACGATCCCCGGCAACGAGAAGGCGGTCGGGCGCGTCATCAACGGGCTGATCGAGCAGGGCATCGAGGTCATCACCGACCGCACGCATCTTGTGCACGTGTCCGGTCATCCGCGCCGCGCCGAGGTCGAGGAGCTGATCTCCTGGGTGAAGCCGCAGATCCTGATCCCGGTGCATGGCGAGGCGCTGCATCTGTCCGAGCACGCGCGCATTGCCCGCAAGGCCGGCGTGCCGGAAGTCATTCAATGCCGCAACGGCGACCTGGTGCGGCTGTCGCCGAAGCCGGGCCTCCTCGACGAGGTCCCGGCGGGCCGGATCTACAAGGATGGCTGGCTACTGGTCGACGCGCAGCAGCGCACCGTCGCCGACCGTAAGCGGCTGTCCGTCGCAGGCTCCGTGTCGGTCGCGCTGGCGCTCACTGAGAGGGGCGAACTCGCCGACGATCCGTCCTACGATCTCATCGGCATCCCAGAACGCGACCGCGACGGCGGGTTGCTGCACGAGGCTGTGCATGACGCCGTGCTGGAAACGTTTAAGTCGCTGCCGCGCGGCAAACGGCGCGATCCCGATGCGGTCGCCGAGGCTGTGCGCCGCGCGGTGCGCGCCGCGGTCAACGCGCGCTGGGGCAAGAAGCCGATGTGCTACGTGCACGTGCTGGAAGTATAAGAGGTTCGATTGTTTTCGGCCGCCGCGTGGCGTCCGGGATATGAGGAGTTTCCATGATCGGCCGTCTTAATCACGTGGCCATCGCCGTGCGCGACATCGCCAAGGCGGCCGCGGTCTATCGCGACACGCTCGGCGCCGACGTGTCGGTAAAGGTCGCACAGCCCGACCACGGCGTCTCTACCGTGTTCATCACTTTACCCAACACCAAGATCGAGCTTCTTGAACCGATGGGCGAGGGCTCACCCATCGCCAAATTCCTCGACAAGAATCCGGATGGCGGCGTCCATCACATCTGCTTCGAGGTCGACGACATCAAAGTCGCGCGCGACACGCTCAAGCAACAGGGCGCGCGCGTGCTCGGCGACGGCGAGCCTAAGATCGGCGCGCATGGCAAGCCGGTGCTCTTCCTGCATCCGAAAGACTTCTGCGGCACGCTGGTCGAACTGGAACAGGCGTGATGAGCACGCCACACTCTCCGCTCATTCCCGCGAAAGCGGGAATCCAGTTGGCTCTTGCGACCGCTCGCAAACCCGCGCTGGGTCCCCGCTTTTGCGGGGACGAACGGGTGCGAAGGCGACGCGCATGAACATCTCCACGATTCTCGCGATCTATTTCCTGATCTGGTGGATCACGCTGTTCGCCGTGCTGCCCTTCGGATTGAACCGGCAGGCGGAGGAGAGTCACACGCCCGGCGCCGATCCGGGCGCGCCGCTCGCACACGTCATGTGGCGCAAGCTCGGCTGGACCACGGTCGTGGCGACGATCATCTTCGCCATCATGTATGCGGGCTATGCGGCCGGGTTGTTTCAGGCAGCGTTCGAGTGGCTGATGACGAATTTTGGCCCGCCGGTGCGCTACTGACGCGCGCTCCTCGTTCCCGATGGCAAAAAAAGAGCAGGGCTTTTGGCCCTGCTCGTCGCTATTCAGTGTCCTACCCGATTCTTCTTCGCTGAGATCGGGGCGGCTGCGGGTGAACGCGCCGAGGACTTCTCCATCCCTCCCAAGACTTGGACCGTACGTTGGAACCGGTCTTATCAGTGCCGGAATTTCCTCTCACACGGACGAGCGAAACGGTATCCTATGATCCGGGCCCTGTCACGAATTTTTCTTGCGTTCAAGGCGCGATGACGATCGGTCCATCGAGTACGGCAATCACGCCGTCTCGCGGAGTAATTGTCAGGACCACGGTCCAAATGCCGGCGCGGGGGAGCGTGATACCGCCGACCTTCCAGACGCCATTGGAAGCGGGTTTCGCATCACGCTTGATCGCCGCAGTGTCCGCTTCCGGCGGCCGCAGTTCGACGTGCAACGCTCGCGCGGCGTAGTCGGTGAGGTCCTCGTGGGCGAGATGAATGAGAATGTCGATCGGCCCCGGACGGCCCGGTTCGATGGCGACATCGGCCATGGCCTCGTCGCCGTGGATGTGCACGAATGCGGCGCCGTCCGGCACGGCGGCGCGGGCATGTTGATGACTTCCCGGCTCCAGGGTTCCCAGGATCGCCACCAGGAAGAGGACACCGGCGCCGAGCAGCACTTCCGCAAGGCTGTTGCGGCGCAGGGTCCGCAACGCGGCGCTCGTGTATAGACGCGGCGTCAGACGGAAGCGGTTGACCGCGGCGATCGCGATCATGATGGCGAACAATCCGATCTTGACCGCCAGCACACAGCCATATTGCGTCGTCAGCAGGTCGCCAGGGCCGGACAGCAGGAACCAGCTGTTCACGATGCCGGTCGCCAGCAGCGTGCCGACCGCGGCCATCCCCAGCCATGAGAACCGCGCCGTAATGCGCCGGGCGGGCTCGCCGAATGTCTGCGGATCCCGGCGCGCGAGCCCGAGCAGGATAGCCAGCGCCGGCAGGCCGCCGAGCCAGGCCGCGGCCGCGACGAGATGCGCCGCATCGGCCGCGAGATGGACATCGCCCCAGAATCCGACTTGGGCGCCGGCGTGGCCGACAGGTGCGATGAGGAC
>DATCFB010000028.1:0-9996 GCA_036509755.1 Pseudolabrys sp.
AGGTCGTATACACGAGCACCGCGCGTTCCATCGTTTCCGAGCCCTCATGAGCCGCTTTCAAACCATCGCAATCATCGCCGGTCAGACACCGGAGGCGCGCGACGCCTGTTCGCGGCTGTCGGCCCTTTACGGCAACGCAGAGCCGGCGCAAGCGGACGTCATCGTTGCGCTCGGCGGCGACGGCTTGATGTTGCAAACCCTGCACAAGTTCATGAAGTCCGGCAAGCCGATCTACGGCATGCACCGCGGCACTGTCGGTTTCCTCATGAACGATTACGACGCCGAGAATTTGCGCGAGCGTCTCACCGCCGCCAAGCAGACGATTATCCATCCCCTGCTCATGCGCACGAGCGACACGGGCGGAGAGATGCAGGAATTTCGAGCGATCAACGAAGTCTCGCTCTTCCGGCAAAGTGCGCAAGCTGCGCATCTGCGCGTGCTCATCGACGGCCAGGAACGCATGGCGGATCTGGTCTCCGACGGGCTTCTGGTCGCAACGCCCGCCGGCTCGACCGCATATAACCTGTCTGTCCAGGGCCCCATCATCCCGATCAACGCGCCGCTTTTGGCGCTGACCCCGATCAGCCCGTTCCGGCCGCGACGCTGGCGTGGCGCGCTATTGCCGGACAAGGCGCGGATCACGATCGATGTCCTGGAGGCCGATAAGCGGCCCGTCGCCGCCGTCGCCGATCATGACGAGGTGCGCTCGGTGCGCAGCGTCGACATCAGCATGGATCATGCCATCGCGATCAATCTGCTGTTCGACCCCGGCCACAATCTCGACGACCGCATTTTGCGCGAGCAGTTTGGCGTCTGAAATCGACAGGCCGGGAATGGCGCAGTCATTCGACTTCGAGGTGAACGGCAAGCGCGTGAGCGTCGCCCCGGCGAGCGATGATACGCCGCTGCTCGACATTCTGCGTAACACCCTCGGACTGATGGGCACGCGTTTCGGTTGCGGCCTCGAACAATGCGGGTCCTGCACCGTGCTGATCGATGGCCGGCCGGAGAAATCCTGCGCCAAGCCGATATGGTCGGTGACAGGAAGGACGATCACGACGATCGAAGGGCTCGGCACGAAAGAAAAGCCGCATCCGCTGCAACAGGCCTTCATCGACGGGCAGGCCGGGCAATGCGGCTATTGCCTGTCCGGCATCATCGTGTCGGCAAAAGCCCTGCTCGAGACCAACCCCGCACCGACACGCGCGGAGATCGCGGCCGCACTCGACGGCAATATCTGCCGCTGCGGCTCA
Organism: Pseudolabrys sp.; assembly: GCA_036509755.1. Classification (GTDB taxonomy): domain Bacteria; phylum Pseudomonadota; class Alphaproteobacteria; order Rhizobiales; family Xanthobacteraceae; genus Pseudolabrys. The sequence goes on from DATCFB010000028.1 coordinate 1,254, forward strand.
CACAACCGCATCCTGCGCGCGATCGAGAAAGCGGCGGCAGCGATGCGGGCGGGAACCGGCCGATGAACGCGCCCCTGCCCGGCCCGCTCAAGGACAATCCGCGGCTCGATCGCTGGCTCGCATTTCCGGCGCCCGGCAAGGTGACCGTCCTGACTGGCCGCGTCGAACTCGGTCAGGGCGTGCTCACCGCCATGGCGCAGATCGCCGCCGACGAGTTGGACGTCTCGCTTGCACGCATCGCCGTGCACTCCGGCGATACGGCGGCGACACCGAACGAGGGCTACACCGCCGGCAGCCAGTCGATGCAGTCTGGCGGCGTGGCACTGCGTCAAGCCTGTGCCGACATACGGGCGCTGTTCATTGCCGCGGCAGCAAAAAGGCTCGGCTGCGGTGCGAATGAGCTTTCGGTGCGCGATGGCGCGTTGCTGCGCAACGGCGCGCCAACCGGCGAGGACTACTGGACGCTCACGCCGCATGTGAGCCTTGCCGTCGAGGCGACCGGCGCCGGCACGAGCAAGCCAGTATGCGATCTTGCGGCGGTCGGTTCGAACACGCCGCGGCTCGACCTGCCCGACAAGATTTTCGGGGCGCCGACCTTCATCCACGACATGCGGCTCTCCGGCATGCGTCACGCGCGCGTCGTGCGCCAGCCGAGTGCGAACGCGTCGATCGGCACGATCGACGAGGCGGCGATCAGCCGCGCCGCGAAGGCGCCGGTCGAACTGGTCCGCAATGGCAATTTCCTCGCCGTCGTCGGCGACGACGAGACCGCGGTCGATCGCGCCGCTGTCGCCGCGCTCAGCGCCGTGCGCTGGAACAATGTCGAGCAGCCTGCGGCGTCACAGCAGGAAGCATCCTGGCTGTTGCAACGGCCGATGCTGGACATCGCCTTTGGCGCGCCCGAGACGCCGCGCAGCCAAAGCATGGAGCGGTTCGAGGCGACCTATTCGCGTGGCTATCTCGCCCATGCCTCGCTCTCGCCGTCCTGCGGCCTTGCGCATTTCGAGGGCGGTCACCTCACCGTCTGGACGCATTGCCAAGGCGTCTTTCCTTTGCGCGGCGCACTCGCGCGTACGCTCAAGCTCGCGCCCGAGGCTATCACCGTCATCCATGTTCAGGGCAGCGGCTGTTACGGGCACAACGGCGCGGACGACGCCGCCGCCGACGCCGCCATCATCGCCATGGCGAGGCCGGGCACACCGGTGCGCGTGCGCTGGCGCCGCGAGGAGGAATTCGTCTACGAGCCGAAAACCACAGCCGCCATCGTGAAGATCCGGGCGCAGGTCGATGCCGATGGCAAACCCTCCGACTGGACGGCGGAGATCTGGAGCGGCACGCACAATGGCCGTCCCGGAAGCGGCGCCAACCTGCTCGGCGCCTATGCGCTGCCGGATCACCCGCCCGATCCGCCGCCGCATGACGTCCCGGAAGCAAACGGCGGCGGCGCCACGCGCAATGCCGAACCGCTTTACGACATTCCGCAGAAACGCATCTTGCAGCATCTGGTGACCGAGATGCCGGTGCGCGTTTCGTCGCTGCGCGGCCTCGGCGCGATGCCGAACATCTTCGCGCTCGAATGCGCCATCGACGAGCTTGCTGCCCGCGCCGGACGCGATCCGGTCGATTACCGCCTCTCCATCACATCCGATCCGCGCGCCCGCGCTGTGATCGAGAAGACCGCGGCCATGGCGAATTGGGACGCGAAGGCGCCGGGCGGCACCGGCATCGGCCGCGGCATTGCATTTGCACGCTACAAGAACAAGGCCGCCTACTCCGCGGTCATCGTCGAACTCGAGGTCGCCGACGAGATCAGATTGCGTCACATCTGGTCGGCAACGGACGCAGGCCTCGTGATCAACCCCGACGGCGCCATCAATCAGATCGAGGGCGGCATCATCCAATCGGCGAGTTGGGTGATCAAGGAACAGGTGCGCTTCGACAACGGCGTCGCCTCGTTCGACTGGGAGACCTATCCGGTGCTGAAATTCTCCGAGGTTCCGGAGATCGACATCGAGCTCATCAACACACGCGATCCCGTGCCGCTCGGTGTCGGCGAAGTAACCGCGGGACCGACCGCGGCGGCGATCGGCAATGCCGTCTCGCACGCGCTCGGCGCGCGCATCCGCGACCTGCCGCTGACGCGCGAGCGCATCATGGCGGCGCTGCTCGGGGATTGACGGCTCAGATGCGTCGCTGCGGATTGGTGTAGGCGAGCACGCAGCCCCCCGCGGTGAACACGCCGATCAGGAGGAAAGCGGCGCGAAACGCGGCGACGATGTCGGCGTGGATGGCGCCACGTTGCGCGGCGGAAATGGCCGGACCGCCCCCGCCGAGGTGCTCGACCATCTCGGAGAAAACCCGCGCGGCTTCAGGATTCCTCAAGGCGAGAAAAGCGAACAGCACGGTGCCGACCAGCGCCGTGCCGAAGGCAGCGCCGATCGAGCGCGAGAACTGCACGGAGGCTGCCGCCTCGCCGAGACGCATCGATCCGGCCGCGTTCTGCACGATCACCTGCACCACGCCCATCACCGGCCCCATGAACAGGCCGTTCAAAAGCAACAGGCCGGAGATCGTGAGATTGCCGAGCTCCGACGCCCAGATCGCCATGACCAACAGCGTCACCGTGGCCAGAATCAGTCCCACGACCGGATAAATGGTGGTGCGGCCGGTTCGGGACACGAGACGTCCAGTCAGCAGCGAGCCTGCGCCGATGCCGATAGTGAGCGGCACCAACAGCAAGCCGGTCTCCGACGGCGATGCCTCACGCACGACTTCGAGAAAGACCGGCATAAACGTGATGAGAGACACCAGCGCCGCGCCGTGACAGGCTGCCATGGCGTCGCTGTGCCATATCTCGGGCAAGCGCAGAAGCTTCAAAGGGATAAGCGGCGATGCGGCCCGGCTCTCATGCCGGACAAGCAGCACGAGTGCGATCAATCCGACCACCAGCAAGGCGCCGCCGGTCGGCAGTTGCGCCGAATTGGCGTGCTGCACCTGCTCCAGCGCCAGCAATGCCGTACTGACGAAAATCGTGAAGTAGATGAGCCCGCCCGAATCGGACGTCCACTTCAGGCGGTCGGCACGCGGTGGCGGCAGCCGCGTAGCCAGCCACATGGCCCCGAAGCCGATCGGGATGTTGACGAGGAAGATCGACTGCCAGCCGAAATGCTCGGTGAGATAGCCGCCCGCCACCGGGCCGAACGTGTTGGCGCACACCGCGACGGCCGCGAGGTAACCCTGGTAGCGGGCGCGCTCGCGCGGCGGAATGGTCTCGCCGACCAGGGCCTGCGACAGCGTCATCAGGCCGCCGCCGCCGAGGCCTTGCAGAATGCGTGCGAGGGTGAGCGTGAGAATGCTCGGCGACACCGCGCACAAGATCGACGCAACGATGAACAACGCGAGCGCGCCGAACATGATCGGCTTGCGGCCGAAGGAATCACCGAGCCGGCCGTACATCGGGGCGGCGATCGTCGCCGCGATGAGGTAGGCGACGACGATCCAGGAGGCGCGCCCGACGTCGCCCGTCGCCGCGGCGATCGCCGGCAGCGCCGTCGCGACGATGGTCTGATCGACCACCGCCAGGAACATCGGCAGCATGATCGAGGGAAAGACGGTGAGAAAAGCGGGATGCTTTGCGGGGGCTGCGGCGCCGTCCTGCTGATCGTGCCCGTTCGCCAAAGCGCGGTCATCCCGTTTGGTGGCGCGGCCGCGCCCGGTTCAGTGCGCCATCAGCACCGGCAATGACGCGTGCGCGAGGATGTGACGGGTCGCCCCGCCGAAGATCATCTGCCGCAGGCGGCTTTGCGTGTACGCGCTCTTCACCAGAAGATCGCAACCCAGCGACGCCGCGTGGTCGAGGATCACTTCGCCGTTCGTACGGTCCCCGGTCTTCACGGTCAATGCCGCCGCCTTCACACCGTTCCTGCGCAAATGCAGAGCTGCCTGCTCGGCGGTCGGGCCGTCGCCAATGTGGCCTTCGGACGCCAGCACCGTCACCTTGTCGGCGAGCTTGAGAAACGGCATGGCGAAGGCGTTGGTGTGCGCCTGCTCGGTCGAGCCATTCCAGGCGACCAGGATATTGCGACCGAGCGAAGCCGGGGCGGTCCTCGGCACGATCATGACCGGCCTGCCACTCTCAAATAGGGCCGACTCGAGCGGCGGCATGCGAGGGTTTTCGACGTCGCGGCCTGGGCGGCCGAGCATGATAAGGTCGAACACCCTTCCATGGCTGCCGAGCGCCGCGTCGTCGGCCGCCTCGGTGCGCGGCCAGGCCCATGAGAAGGTAGCCGGGCCGTCGGCGGCGCGCGGCACACCGTTCTCGTTCATGAATTTCTCGAACGCCGCCTGCGCCTCGCGAGCGGTGTCTTCATCGAACGCTCCGGAAATAGCGAGGCTGCTGACCGGCTCGACCGTCACATAGGTGCCCACGGCCGGCCGGATGGCGAAGCCCTCAATGTAACTGTCGAAGGTGCGGGCGATCAGCCGGGCGGTCTGCAAAACCGCCCGCATGGTGTCGTGGTCCTCGGTCGGGATCAGGATCGTCTTCATGGCGTGTCCCCCACAGGCTCTGAATGCGCGGCCGCGCCTGCATCGCGTTCAAAAATGACCTCCGCAGCCGCAATGGTCCAGAGCAAAAATGCCGGTTTCGGCCCCTATCAGCCCCCGCTGAGCGGTGCCCGCGAGTCTAAACTTGTCCTTAAGGGGACGCCGCTAGCTTTTCGCAGACGGAATCGGGCCTGGCTGCCCGGTGCCGGGGGCACAATGGTTCGTATCGAATTCAACCGCCTGCGCTTCCTTGTCGTCGACGACAACGCGCATATGCGCCGCATCCTGCGCACGCTGCTGCATGGCTTCGGCGCCCGCGAAGTCTATGAGGCGGAGGACGGCGCCGCCGGTCTGGAGGCGTTCACGCACTACTCTCCCGACATCATTATCGCCGACTGGGCGATGCCGATCTTCGACGGCCTTGAACTGACGCAAATGATCCGTCAGCCCGGCGCGAATGCCAATCCCTACGTGTCGATCATCATGCTGACCGGCCACTCCGAGAAGCGGCGTGTCGTCGCCGCGCGTGATGCCGGCATCACAGAATTCCTCGCCAAGCCGATCTCGGCGAAAGCGCTTTATCAGCGCATCGTCAACGTCGTCGCCAACCCGCGGCCTTTCATCAAGACCGCGACCTATTTCGGCCCGGACCGGCGGCGGCTCACCAATCCGAGCTACATCGGCCCCGAGCGCCGCAAAGGCGGCATAAAAGCCGACGTCATTCGTCAAGCGCCCTTGCTGGACAAGGTCCGGACCCAGGGCTGAAGGAATACACATTCATGGCTTCCGCCAAGAACACGGCCGCAGTCAAAACATTCGGCGATCACGAGGTGATCGTGCCCGAGAACAAGCTGCGCAAGGCAGTGTCAAAAGTGCCGTTCAACCCCAACGACGATCCGGTTGCGCGGGCGGAGCAGGCCCTCGCCGAATTGTCCGGCGAATTCGCCGCATGGATGGATTCGGAGTGCGACCGCCTCGACACGGCCCGACAGAGAGTGCGGATTGACGGTTTCGACGACAGTACCAAGGAAGCCTTATTCCACGCTGCCCACGACCTGAAAGGCCAGGCGGCGACATTCGGTTTTCCGGCAGTCGCGTCGGCGGCCGACAGCCTTTGCCGGCTGATCGAGCTCACGCCGGACGCCAAGCGCATCCCTGCTTTGCTGGTCGACCAGCACGTCGACGCCGTGCGCGCAATCTATCGCGAATATGCCCGTTCTGATGCCGAGGATCTCGCCAAGCTCCTCACCCACCGCCTGCGCGAGGTCACCGACGAATTTCTGATCGGCGAGAACCGTAACCGGCCGGAGGTCCTCGAGCAGATCATCGGTCCGCCGATCGTGCCGGACTGAGTGCCGCCGGATTTGCAATAGCACGCGGAACGGCCGGTCCCGTCTCGGCCATTTTCATGTCGGCAGAGCGTAATCTCGGGCCTACGCCGCGACGCGCGCGTCGATGATTTGATACCGAGCAGCAGCCGGCACGATCTCGTCGGCGACGAGATCGTCGCAGAACAGCCGCGCTTCCTCGCGGGCGGCCTCGACGGCGAAGCGCCGCAACAAGGCCAGCAACGCCGCTTCCGCGCCCTCTTCGCTACAGACTTCGAGCACGCGCTCGACCATGCGGCGCTTGAGCCGCGCCGCGTCGCGCGGCTCGCCGATCAGCACACCTTCGCGAAGCGCGGAGAGCGCGGCGCGGAACGCCGGATAGGCCAGCTCCGGCAATTCGGCCTTGCGGTAGAGAGCCCGGAAGCCTGCAAGATTGCGGTCATGCACGTGGCTGCCGACGCGATCGGGCGGCAGGTCGGACAATTCCGTCAGTGCTTCCTCGAACAATACGATGTTGCCGGACAAGAGCGCCCGCAACACCATGCCGGCTGTGAGCTGGCCGCTCTGACGCAGGTGCTGCACGAGGTCGCCGATCTCCTCGTAGTCCGTGTCGGCGGCGAGCGCCACGGTCGCCTTCTCGCAGGCCTCGCGGGCGGCGTATTCGGCGTGCTCGGGCACGAGCCATTGCCGCCCGGCGACGAAGCCGGCGAGCGTGCGCGATAATTTGGACAACAGCGCCTGGCGCTTTGACGTGGGTAAATCGTCGCGCGCCAGCAGGTTCTCGCGGATGGGCGCGAGATGGCCGAAGCGATCGATGACGCGTTCGATCGAGGCGAGCGTGATGCGCGCGTCGTCGTTTTCGAGCAGCGCGAGGCAGGCTTCCGGCGTTGCGGCCTCGGCCAGCGCTGCGGCGACGAGGGTCGTCAGCAAGGGGCGGCGCGCGATGGCGAGCTGGGTCGGCGGCTTGCCGGCGGCGATGAGCTCGACCAGGTCTTCCTCGCAGAGAAGCGGCGAGCGCTCGATGAGCGGTTGCGCGACGTCGAACTGGTCGGCGGCGAGCGCCCGCACGACCACCGCCGGCGCCTTCTGCGAGGAGGCGAAGACATCGGCCATCGCCTGCCGCACCAGCGGCGACGGGTCGTCGAGCAGCATGATCATCGCGCCTTCGGCGGCGGCGAGATCGTCGGCGGAAAGATCGGAATGGAGATAGGCGCGCGCCAGCGCGGAGGTGGCCTCGGCGCGCTCGCCCGGACGGGCAGCGCGGACCCACTGAAGGAACTGACGGACAATCATGACTTACCAACGCGACAAACGAGCCGCCCACACTGACGACCAACAATGAGCCTAGCGCCGGAGCACTAATAAACCGTTCACCATGGTTGTTGGCGCGGCATTAAGGACGGCAGCCGCGAAAGCTCTTCAAAATCAACGAGCGCGCTCAGCTCGCGCCGAACATCCCGCGCAGGTTGGGCTTGCTGTCCGTGAACAGATCGAGCGGACGGTCCGGTACCGGCGTCGCCGCCGCCGCGGTCGGCGCCCAGAGGCTGGAGACCCCCGGCGATACGGCCAGACCGGCCCGGTCCGTGAAGATCGACTCGAACAGCGGCCGGTTGTCCGGCACCGTCGGCGCGGTGTCGGCGGAAGCCGAGGCAAACGCCTGCGTCATCCCGGCCGGATCGGGAGCCATGCCCTGCCCGCCTGCCGGGGCGAAGGTCAGCGCGCGCGCGACGTCGAAGCGGCCCGTGAGCCGGCTTAGGACTTGTGCCGCGCTGCGCGGCTGGCCGCCAGCGTCGTAGAAAATGGCGCGGTTTGCGGCGGCAGCCTGCGGAAACATGGCCGTGGCGTCGGCGCGCGGCTGGGCGCCAGCGGCTGCGATCAACTTGCCGGCGCCGTCGGCGCCAAGGAAGTGGGCGACGTAAAGCTCGGCCTCGCTGGGTTTGCGGCCAAGGGTCGCCGCCAGTTGCGACGCGTTGTGGCGCGTGAAAGCCGCGGCCATCATGGCGCTGGCTTGGGGATCGTTGCGCAGCGTCATGATCGCAGAACGCGCCGCCGGGTTCGGCACGTCAAAGCGTCCATCCGGCCCCTGCACGATTGCCTGCGCATACTGCCCGAGACCGAAAGAAGGTCCGGCATTCTTGACCGTGGCGAGCCACGTCTGGTCGATGAACTGGTAGAGGCCTCCGGCCGAAGATGTCGGCGCTTGCGCGGCCGGATTGAGCCGCGATTCGATCTGCGCCGTGGTCAAAAGGTATTCGAAACTCGTGCCGGTGGTCGCCGCCGCCTGACGGATCGCGCCCGCGATCTGCGGCGGGCTGGCGTTCACGTTGACGACGGCCATTGACTTTGCCCCGGCCTCGCTGGCCTCTGCGCGCTGCTGATGATGCTTGAGGTTGGCTACTAACAGCCGTTAAGAACCTTGGGCGATTATGGTAAACGAATGGTTAGCGGAGCCCTCGGCGGAGGCCGCGGAGTAAGGAGATGGCGATGACGGATACGGTCCAGCGGCACAAGCGCGGTGGCCTATATTTCGAGGATTTCGAGGTCGGCAAGCTCTACGAGCACCGCTACACGCGCACGGTGACGCAGATGGACAACATGCTGTTCTCCAACATGACGCTCAACCCGCAACCGCTGCATATCGACCGCCACTTCTGCGAGACCGAAACCGAGTGGGGCCAGCCGCTGATGAACTCATTGTTCACGCTCGGCCTGATGATCGGCATCCAGGTGTCCGACATGACCGTCGGCACCACCATCGCCAATCTCGGCATGACCGACGTGCGCTTCCCCAATCCGCTGTTCGAAGGCGACACGGTGCACTGTCAAACCACGGTGGCGTCGAAGCGCGAATCGAAGTCGCGGCCGAACGC
>DATCFB010000029.1:0-7405 GCA_036509755.1 Pseudolabrys sp.
AGCGCGATCGAGGCCTCGTTCGCCGTACCCGCCTGCTGCATGTGCAGCGAGAAGCGGATCAGCATGGGCAGGACGAGGAAATAAACGACCATGGCGCCGAGCGCGAAGAAGACCGGCGTCGCGATCAGGTACGGCAGGAACGCCTTGCGCTCGTTGCGGTAAAGACCCGGCGCGACGAACTTATAGATCTGCGCGGCGACGATCGGGAACGAGAGGAATGCGGCGCCGAACATCGCCAGTTTCAACTGCGTGATGAAGTATTCCAGCAGCGCGGTGTAGATGAATTTGGAATTCTCCGGCCCCGCCACCCAGACGAAAGGCCAGACCAGGACGTTGTAGATGTCCTTGGCGAACACGAAGCAGAGCGCGAACATCACTCCGAAAGCGAGCAGCGCCTTGATCAGCCGCGACCGCAGCTCGACCAAGTGCTCCATCAGCGGGGCCTTGGTGGCCTCGATGTCCTCTTGGCTCATGCAGCGTCCCCGGCCCGCTTCGGCGCCTCTTCAGGCGACGGTTCGGCCGAAGCCGGCTCCACGGCCGGGACGGCCGGTGCGAAGTCGGCATTGGTGACGGACGGCAGCGGCTCGGGAAGCGGCACGTCGATCGACGGAGTCTCGAGATCGGGCGGCGCGGATAGCGGCGTCGGATCGGCGGCAGCGGCAGCGCCGGCCATGTCGGCCGCAGCGGCGGCGGCAACGGTTTCCGCCGTCGAGCCATCCTCGGGCGTGCTTACCGGCGTGTGCTCGGACACCGAATCGAGATTGGCAAAATCCGTGACGCTGCTCTTGAGGTCCTCGGCGTGTTGCTTGAGGTCGGCCATGTCGGCCTCGCGCAGCGCGTCCTGAAACTGGCCCTGAAACTCGGCGGACATGCGCTTGACCTTGCCCATGTAGCGACCGACCGTGCGCAGCACAGTCGGCAGTTCCTTGGGCCCGATCGCGATCAACGCGACAATGCCGATGACGACGAACTCGCCCCCGCCAATATCGAACATGGGTGAACCAACTCCTCGGCGCCGGCCCGCTTCACGCGCCGGCCGCCACCTCCCCCGCCGCGCAATCTATCAGGAGCGAACGCTCTCGGCGCGGTGCTCGGTCTCCGCCTTCGGCGCGGCCGAAGCCTCGATGCTCTTTGCCGGCTCGGGCTTGGCCGAGGCGGTGTCGTCCTCGGACATACCCTTCTTGAAGGCCTTGATGCCGCCGGCGACGTCGCCCATCAGGTCGGAAATCTTGCCCCGCCCGAACAGCAGCATCACCACGACGATGACGATCAACCAATGCCAAATGCTCAATGAACCCATCGGCAAATCCTCCGCAGCGACGGGGTTTTCGGTACGCCATCCCGCCTGTGTTTCACTTGCAAGCTAGGCTGAGGAAGCGGCAAAAACAAGGACTTCGGCCGCGGCAGGACCGCGCGCGGCTGTCTTTCGCGCCAGAAGTTAATGTTTGCGTTGAAGCGCTTAGCCGGCGTCCTTGTCGTTTTTGCTCGGCTCGGAAGCGTCCGAGGCCGTCGCCTCCGGTTCCGCGGCCGGCGCGAGCCCAAAGTCGAGATCACCCGGCTCCAGCGGATCCTCGTCGTCGCGCAAGGTGGTGTCGTCTGACGGCATCGGCACGGCAAAACCGGTCGGCAGGCTGCCTTCGATCAGGCCGGCACCCTTAAGCTCCTCGAGGCCGGGCAGATCGCCGACCTCCTCAAGGCCGAAATTCGACAGGAACCCCTCGGTGGTGCCGTAGGTGATCGGCCGGCCCGGCGTCTTGCGGCGGCCGCGCGGGCGGATCCAGCCGGTCTTGAGCAGCACGTCGAGCGTGCCGGCCGCGGCTTGCACCCCGCGGATCTCCTCGATCTCGGCGCGGGTCACCGGCTGGTGATAGGCGATGATCGCCAGCGTCTCGACCGCGGCGCGCGAGAGCTTGCGCGTCTCGACCGATTCCTTGGTGAGGAGCCAGGCGAGATCGGGCGCGGTGCGGAAGGTCCACTTCCTGCCGATGCGCACGAGGTTGACGCCGCGCGGCGCGTATTCGGCGCGCAACATCGCCAGCGCCTGCTTCAGATCGACGCCGTCCTGCAATTGCCGCGCGAGCGTCGCCTCGTCGACCGGCTCGGAGGCGGCAAACAGCATCGCTTCCAGAAGCCGCAACTCGTCCGGACGCGCGTCCGGCTCTTGGGAATGTTCCGTCGTCATCGGCGCCGGCTCGTCATTGCTGACGACTTCGAGTTTGGGGGCCAGGCTCGGCATCGATAGGGTCTCCTTGTACGTCTTTTATGCGCGCTGCTGCGGGTCATTCGTGGCGGCAGCGGCGTTTCCACCCACACGCTTGCGCATGTAGATCGGTGAAAACGATTCCTTCTGATGGATTTCGGCGACGCCCTCGCGCACCAGTTCAAGCGCGGACGCAAAAGACGACGCGAACACGGTCGGCAATTGTGACGGCTCGACCACGTATTGCATGAGAAACTGGTCGATGCGCGACCAGTCGGTCGACTGGCCGATCAGCCGTTCCAACGTCTCGCGCGCCTCGGCGAGCGACCACACGGTGCGCTGCTTGAAGCGCACGCGTGACAGCACGCTGCGCTGGCGCTGCTGCGAATAGGCGGTCAGCAGGTCGTAGAGCGTCGCCGTCCATTCCGGGCGCTTGATCTCGGCGATCGGCTCCGGATCGCCGCGGCCGAACACGTCGCGGCCGAACTGCGGCCGGTCCATCAATTTGCTCGCGGCCTCGCGGATCGCCTCCAGCCGGCGCAGCCGATGGGCGAGCGCCAACGCCATGTCCTCGGCCGACGGGCCGTCGGCGGGCGCCGCTTCCGGCAGCAAGAGACGCGATTTGAGATAAGCGAGCCACGCCGCCATGACGAGATAGTCGGCGGCGAGTTCGAGGCGCAGCTTGCGCGCCTCCTCGATGAAGCCGAGATATTGGTCGGCCAGCGCAAGAATGGAAATCTTGGCGAGGTCGACTTTCTGTTGCCGCGCCAGCATCAGCAACAGATCGAGCGGCCCTTCGAAGCCTTCGACGTCGACGATCATCGCCGGCTCGGTCGAACCGCGCTCGGCCTCGAGACTATTGTCGAACGCTTCGCTCATGACTTCGCCATCGCTTGCGCCGCCGGCCTGCCGGTCAGCGCGTTGAACATCAGTCGCGCCTCGGCGACGTCGAACTCGTCCGGCGCCGAACGGCGCAGCAGCGCCGCCTCCGCGCGTCGCGCCCCCTCGCCCTCGAGCGCTGGCGTGGCGCTTGCAACCTGCATCATCTCGCCGAGGTCGCCGTTGCAATGGAGCACGACGTCGCATCCGGCGGCGAGCGCCGCGCGGCTGCGCTCGGCGAGCGAGCCGGACAGAGCGCCCATCGAAACGTCGTCGCTCATCAAGAGACCCCGGAATCCAATGAAGCCGCGAATCACCCGATCCACTATTGTGACCGAAGTTGTCGCCGGTTGGACCGGGTCGATGGCGCTAAACACAACATGTGCGGTCATGCCGAGCGGCAGCCCGGCGAGCGGCCGGAAGGCGGCGAAATCCGTCTGTTCCAGCGTGGCGCGGTCGGTATCCACGACCGGCAGCTTGAGATGGCTGTCGGCGGCGGCGCGGCCATGGCCCGGGAGGTGCTTGAGCACCGGCAGGACGCCCCCGGCCAGCAGCCCTTCCGCCACCGCGCCGGCGATGGCCGCGACTTTGCCGGGTTCGGTGCCATAGGCACGATCACCAATGACGTTGTCGCTCCCCGGAACCGGCACATCGGCGAGCGGCAGGCAATCGGTGTCGATGCCGACCGCGCGGAGGTCCGACGCGATCAGGTGAGCGCCGAGGCGCGCCGCCATCAGGCCGGACTCCGGATCACGATCGTAGAGGTCGCCGTAACGCGCGCCGGGCGGATAGGCCGGCCAATGCGGCGGACCGAGCCGTTGCACGCGCCCGCCCTCCTGATCGACCAGGACCGGCGCCTCGCGCCCGACTATGTCGCGGAAAGAACGAGCAAGCGCAGTGACTTGATCTGGCGAACTAATGTTCCTCTTAAAGAGGATAAGGCCCCACGGCTGCGCTTCGCGCAGAAAGGCGCGCTCATTGGCCGAAATCTCAAGTCCGGCCAGCCCGGTAATGAATGCGCGCACCGCCATCGGCGCGGATTAGCCCGCGCCCGCCGAGAGGGTCAAGGCGCGGGGCGCTAATTCCTCTGGACGAGGCAGCTTCCGCCGGCGGACTTCAGGCTGGAGCAGACCTGTGACGCCTCCGCCTGCGAGGCGAAGGGGCCGACCATGGCCCGGTAGTAAGTGCCCTTGGCGCCGAGTTCGACCTTGTGGACGAACATGCTTCGGCTGCCGAGCACGCTGCCGTATTTGCCTTTCAGGGACTGGTAGGCGCTCTGCGCCTCGCCCTCGCTCCGCTGCGAGGTGACCTGCACCGCATAGCCACCCCTGGCGGCGCTCGCCGCATTGGCGGAGGGAGCCGGGGCAAGCGAGGTCGGCCCTGTGCTTGCGGTCCGCACCGGGGCGCGCGGAGCCGGCGCGGGAGCCGCCTCCGGATTGAGCGACAGCGGCGCGTTGGACGCGCGGGCCGGCGGCGGCGCGGGTGCGCGCGATGCGGTCTGGATCGGCCGCGATGCCGGCTCAGGCGCGGCGGCGCGCTGCTGCGGCTTGGCCGGCGCCAATGGCGGCGCGGCGGCCCTGATCGGCTGCGGCTCGGGCATGGCGATCGGCGAGGGCTGCTGCGACATCGAAGCGGCCGGCGCGGCATCCGCGACCATCGGCCGGTCGGGACGAATGGTGATGGTGTGGACCTTCCTCGGCTCGCCGCCGATCACGCCGTTGCCGGCCTGCGCGGTTTGACCGGCTATGCCGGCTGTGCCGGTCACTGGCGGGAACACCGGCGTCGCGATCTTGTCCTTGATGTCGACCGGCCGCTCCTCGCGCGAGACGATCTTCTCGTCCGCGCCGCCACCGACGCGCTCGGTGATCAGCTTGCTCGAATCCTTGCCGGCATTGTCCGGCACGATCTTGCTCGGCGCGGTGTCGGCCTTGATCACCGGCGGCGGCATGTGCGCGCCGGACCCGCCGAACACGGAGCGATAGCCGAAAGCGCCGGCCGTGCCGATTATCGCGAGCGCGACGATGCCGGCGATCGCGAGCACGCCGATTCTGCGGCGCGCCGGCGGCAGGTCGTCATAGACGTCCTCGTGCTCGCCATGCGGGAGATAGTTCTGGTCGTAGCCGGGCGAGCGCTGCTGCGTGAGATAGGCCGGCACCTCCTGCTCGACCTGGTAGAGGTCGGCGGCGGCGGGCTGCGCGTAAGGCTGGCCATATCGCGGCGCCTCCTCGTGCGCAAAATGCGGCGCGACCGGCGGGGCCGGCTGGTGTGGCGCAAAGCTCTGCGGTGGCGGTGCCGCCCAGTCGACGGGCTCGGCCGGCGCGGCTCTGCGCGGCTCTTTGCCCAAATCGCCGAACGGATCGGTCTGACCGATCAGGCGGGCGAGTTCGGCGAGCGGATCGGTTCCGGTCGCGGTGGAGGTGCTCCTCGCCTGCCCGCTACGGGCAATGGTTTCGGTGGAGCGGTACGGTCGCTGGCTGTGATCGTCGGCCATTCGGTTCCCGGTTCGTGAGCGCGCCGCGTCAGGCGCGGCTTGCGACATACGCCCATCCTGGGCCTGTCCGGCGGACGGGGCTAACGCATCTCGTCGGGTGCCCCGACCCCCAGAAGCGCGAGCCCGGAAGCGAGAACGATGACGGTCCCCTGCACCAGAGCGAGCCGCGCCGCAGTCGTTTGTGGATCATTCTGGATAATGAAGCGTAAATGAGGCAAGTCCTTTCCGCGCGTCCATTGCCCATGGAACTCGCTTGCCAATTCATAGAGATAGAAGGCGATCCGGTGCGGCTCATGGGCCGCCGCCGCCGCCTCGATCAGCCGCGGATAGAGCGCGATCTGCCGCAGAATTGACAGTTCGCCCTCGTCCGTGAGGCGGTCGAGCGGCGCGCCCGCAAGCCACGCGCGGCGCGCTTCGGACGAGGCCGGCAAATTCGGCATCTCGGCACGCGCATTGCGGAAGATGGATTCGCCGCGGGCGTGGCCGTACTGAACGTAGAAGACGGGATTGTCGCGCGAGGCCTCGATCACCTTGGCAAGGTCGAAGTCGAGCACCGCGTCGTTCTTGCGAAACAGCATGTCGAAGCGCACGGCGTCGCGGCCGACCTCGTCGACCACTTCGCGCAAGGTGACGAATTCGCCGGAACGCTTCGACATCTTCACCGGTTCGCCGGCGCGCAACAGCCGCACGAGCTGCACCAGCTTGACGTCGAGCGTCGCCTTGCCGGCGCTCACCGCCTTCACCGCCGCCTGCATGCGCTTGATGTAGCCGCCGTGGTCGGCGCCCCACACGTCGATGAGATTGTCGAAACCGCGTTCGACCTTCGATTTGTGATAGGCGATGTCGGAGGCGAAATAGGTGTAGCTGCCGTCCGATTTCTTCAGCGGCCGGTCGACGTCGTCGCCGAATTTACTCGAGCGGAACAAAGTCTGCTCGCGGTCTTCCCAATCCTCGAGATTGCCGCCCTTCGGCGGCGGCAGACGGCCTTCATAGACCTCGTCCGCCTCGCGCAGCGATTCAATCGTCGCGCCGACCTGATCCTTGCCTTCGATCAGCGAGCGTTCGGAAAAATAGACATCGAAACGGATGTTGAGCGCGGCAAGGTCGTCGCGGATCATCTCGATCATCATCGAGATCGCCGCAGCACGCACGAGCGGCAACCACTGCGCCTCGCTCATGGTGGTGAGCTTCGGCCCGTGATCGGCGGCGAGCCGCGCGCCGACCGGCCTGAGATAATCGCCCGGATAGAGCCCTTCGGGAATCTCGCCGATGTCCTCGCCCAATGCCTCGCGGTAGCGCAGAAAAGCCGAACGCGCGAGCACGTCGACCTGCGCGCCGGCATCGTTGATGTAATATTCGCGCGTGACGTCGTAACCGGCGAAGGCCAGGAGATTGGCAAGCGCGTCGCCGAACACCGCGCCGCGGCCGTGGCCGACATGCATCGGGCCGGTCGGATTGGCCGACACGTATTCGACATTGACCTTCTCGCCCGCACCCATGACGCTGCGGCCGTATTCGATGCCGGCAGCGATGACGTTGCGCAGCTCCTCGCCCCAGACATCGGGCCTGAGCTTGAGGTTGATAAAGCCCGGCCCGGCAATGTCGGCCTTCACGATCTTAGCGTCGGACCTGAGCGCGGCGGCGATCGCCTCGGCCAGATCGCGCGGTTTTTTGCCGGCGTCCTTGGCGAGAACCATCGCGGCATTGGTCGCCATGTCGCCATGCGTCGGATCCTTCGGCGGCTCGACGATGACGCGCGAAAGGTCGGCGCCCGGCGCGAGCGTCGCGGCAACAGCGCGCACGCGCGCCAGCATGTCGGAAAAGAGGTGTTGCGG
>DATCFB010000030.1:0-24242 GCA_036509755.1 Pseudolabrys sp.
AGCGTGTGGCCGGGCGTCTCGATGACATTGGCAGACAGATTGCCGACTTTCACGCTGTCGCCCTCTTTCACGGTCTGGTCTACCGCCGGAATTTTCGTCGCTTCGGAAGCCGGCGCCACGACCCGGCACTTGTGGCGTGCCTTCAATTCCGCAATGCCGGCCGTGTGGTCGGCATGATGGTGGGTGGCGAGGATGTCGGTCAGTTTCCACCCGGTTTCCTTCAGCGCCGCCTCGACCGGCGCCGCCTCGGGTGCGTCGATCGCCGCCGTCGCACCGGTTTCGGGGTCGTGCAGCAGCACGCCGAAATTATCGGAAAGGCAGCGAAACAGGCGGGTCTGTGCGGGCATGGCGCGATCCTTCTTCAGTTCGGACGAGCTTTACCACGCCGGGCAATGGGCGTGCACGCCCAGGCGTTCCGGCGGGCCTCAAGCGGCTGAAACTGTGGTAATCTTGGCCACCATGTCGATCGACGTCGTTGATCTGCGTAATTTCTATGGCCAGCGGCTTGGGATAGTCGCCCGCCGGTTTATCGGCCGTGGCATTCGCAGCCTGTGGCGCGACACGTCGGGCCAGAGCGTGCTCGGCATCGGCTATGCGACGCCTTATCTCGGTCTGTTCCGGGAAGAGGCGGAACGCTGTCTTGCCTTCATGCCGGCAGGGCAGGGCGTTGTGAAGTGGCCGACATTGAGGCCGGCTTTGTCGACGCTCGTCGACGAGTTCGAATTGCCGCTGCCGGACGCCGCAGTCGACCGTATCCTGCTCGTGCATCACCTCGAGATGACGCACGACCCGGCGGCACTCTTGCGGGAAGTCTGGCGCGTCCTGGCGTCCGGCGGGCGTCTGCTGGCAGTGGTGCCGAACCGCCGCGGCGTATGGGCGCGTACGGACACGACGCCGTTCGGCCATGGTCGGCCTTATTCGCGCAGCCAGATCAACCAGCTCCTGCGCGAGACCTGGTTCACGCCGACGGGTTGGAGCGAAGCGCTATACGTGCCCCCGGTCGAACGCGGCTGGTTCTTGCGCTCGGCCATCGCGTGGGAACGCACCGGCGCGACATTGTCGGCGCCGTTTGCCGGCGTGCATATGGTTGAGGCGACCAAGCAGGTCTATCGCGCCATTCCAGCAAGGCGGCTGAAGCGGCGGCTGGTGCCGGCGCTCGAGCCGGTTCTGGCGCCGGCTCCGTCACCGGGCGGCTGAGGCGTCGCCCGGCGCATCATCTCGACTGTGTCCTACTCGGCGCCGGGTTCGCCGCCCTCGGTGCCCGACTGGCTGCCGAATTCGGCGCGCTCGGGGCGGAAGCTGCCGCCACCGCCGCGACGTCGGCGGCGTCGATGACCGAAGCGATCACCGCGATCGCCCTGCTCCTGACCATTCTGGCCGCCATTCTGCTGCTGCGGCTGTTGACCACCGCCGGTGATGAAGGCCGGCAGGCCGCCGCCCGCATCGACTTCGCCCGAGGGCTGCTGTTGCTGCTGCTGCGGCTGTTGCGGCTGCGCGTAGGTCTGCTGCTGACGCGGTTGTTGATGTTGCTGGTCGCGCTGCTGCGGAAAGGGCTGCGCATCGCGCGGCAGGTAGGGCTGCGCCTGCGGTTCACGCGGCCCGAAGCTCGGCTCGTTCTGGCCCATGAAGGTCGGCTGATCGTCGCCCTCATCGTCGAAGGAGTCGTCGGCTGCGCCCTGCGGCGTGCCGCCCTGCTGCGGGTTGTAATAGGGGTTCTGCTGCCGGAATTGCTCCTGCGCAGCGGCGATCAATCGGAAGTAGTGCTCGGCGTGTTGATAATAGTTTTCCGCCGCCACCGGATCGCCCGAGCTCTGCGAATCACGCGCGAGCTGGATGTATTTCTCCGCGACGTGCGAGGCGGTGCCACGAATCTTCACGTCGGGGCCGTTCGACTCATAGACCCGGGTAAGCGGATTCTGGCTCTTGCGATGATTATTATTTCCCCGACCTCGCATGCGCTTCTGCTGACCATTTCTCATGATTTGCCTGTTCGCCAACCTTCTATTGTGCCGCGGCGCCGCCGCCGCATGCGTCGCATCTCGCTAGGCAAGTCCAAACCAATCCGCTGCGCGGCCGGACCTGCAATTCGTCCGCGCCAGAACCGAAGCTCATACAAGAGCTATTGTGCGTTCGCTTTTCGCGATTACAGCCGCAACCCCTTGGCCGCGGCCGCCCGCGGCGTCGCCATGTTCTCGTTCAAGCGCGTTTTGCTCTGTTTAGAATTTTGCTGCGCCTAACCGGTGAAGCGTTCAGACCCGTATTGACGTCTGTCCTCTGCCGAACTTCGTCAAGGCGCCGACTTCGTAAAGGGCTCTCTTTGCTGGCTCTCTGCTAAGCCGGCTCTCGCCGTCCGCTTTGCGCCGCCGCCACTCAGAGCCGTGCTCCGGGGTTCCTGCGGGCAATGATCACGGGTCGATTCCGTTACCCGAAAGCTAGTCGTTCCCGGCTTGTATTCCAAGTGGTTTTTTGCCTGCCCCCAGGCCTTGCCTTTTCGCCTTAGGCCAATGCGGTTCCATTACCAGGGCTATTGCCGCCCATGCCCGCGATCAGAACACGGGGAATGCCGCCCAGATCGTCCCGCAGCGATAGGACATTAATCTTTGCAGCCTCGAACAGCGCCGTCACCGGCGCGGATTGGCCGGCGCCGAGTTCGACGATTAGCCGCCCGCCAGGTGCGAGCAGGGGGGGCGCAGCCGCCGCGATCGCCCGGTAGGCATCGAGGCCGTCGGCGCCGCCGTCGAGCGCCAGGCGCGGATCGTAGTCGCGCACTTCCGGCTCGAGCGTGGGAATTGCACCGCGTGCGATGTAGGGCGGATTTGATACGATCAGATCGAACCCGTCCTTGAGTCCGTCAACGATGTTGCAGACGACGAAGGAGGCGCGCGAATCGAGGCCGAGGCGCTCCGCATTGCCGCGCGCGACCTGGAGCGCGGCGGCGCTCAAGTCCGTGCCAAAGCCGCGCGCGTTCCGCAGTTCCTGTAGCAGCGCCAGCAGCAAGGCGCCCGAGCCGGTGCCGATGTCGAGAATGCGCAGTGTTTCGAGACGCAGACTACGGCGCACCACGTAATCGAGCGCGGCCTCGACCACCGTCTCGGTGTCGGGCCGCGGCACGAGCACGTCGGGCGTGACGTCGAGCGTCAGGGACCAGAATTCCTTGCGGCCGAGAATGCGCGACACCGGTTCGCGTTTCATCCGCCGCGCGGCGAGCGCGGAGATCGCCGCGATCTCGCGGGGCTCGAGGATGCGATCGGACTGCGCCAGAAGCTGTGCGCGCGACAGGCGCAGTGCCGCGCCGATCAGGGCGCGCGCATCGGTTAGGCCGGACTCGATGCCGCACAGTCCGAAGCTCTTCGCCAGGAGCCGTTGCGTGTCGGCGACGCAGTCGCCCGCCTTCAGGCCGGCGACCGGCCTCACTGCGCGCCTTCGGCCGCCAGCAGGTCGGCCTGATGCTGGGTCATCAGCGCGTCGATCACCTCGTCGAGCGCCTCGCCTTCCATAACCTGCGGCAATTTATAAAGCGTCAGGTTGATGCGGTGGTCAGAAACCCGGCCTTGGGGGAAATTGTAGGTGCGGATGCGCTCGGAGCGGTCGCCCGACCCGACTTGGCCGCGCCGCTCGGCGGCTCGCTCGGCGTCGAGCCTGGAGCGCTGCTGGTCGTAAAGTTTGGCACGCAGCATCTTCATCGCTTTGGCGCGGTTCTTGTGCTGCGAGCGCTCTTCCTGCACATAGACCACGATGCCGCTCGGCATATGAGTGATGCGAATCGCCGATTCGGTTTTGTTGACGTGCTGACCGCCGGCGCCCTGCGCGCGCATCGTGTCGATCTTCAGGTCCGCGTCCTTAATTTCGATGTCGACGTCTTCGACCTCCGGCAGGACGGCGACCGTTGCCGCGGAGGTGTGGATGCGGCCGGAGGCTTCCGTGTCGGGCACGCGCTGCACGCGATGCACACCCGATTCGAACTTGAGCTTGGCGAACACGCCCCGACCATGCACCTCGGCGATGATTTCCTTGACGCCGCCCTTGGCGCCCTCGCTCAGCGACAGTACTTCCGTCGTCCAGCCCTGCTTGGCGGCGTAGCGTTCGTACATGCGGAACAGGTTGCCGGCGAAGAGCGCAGCTTCGTCGCCGCCGGTCCCCGCGCGGATTTCGAGGATGGCGTCATGGTCGTCCATCGCGTCCTTGGGCAGCAGCGCGATGCGGATGTCGTGTGCGAGCTTCTCGCGCTTCTCCTGGAGGTCCGGCTTTTCCGCTTCGGCGAGCTTCTTCATCTCGCCGTCGGTTGCGGGATCGGCGAGCAGCGCGTCGAGATCGGCAATCTCCTGGTCGGCCGCGCGGTAAGCCTTGATGGCGCCGGCCACCGGCTCAAGCTCGGCGTGCTCGCGCGACAGCTTGACGAAGGCGTCAGGCGCCAGGCCCGACGACAATTCGCGCTCCACCAGCGCGTGGCGGTGGAGCAGGGCGTCCAGCTTCTGCTGCGGGAGAGCAATCAAGGCTTGTCGTCTCGTTCGGTCTTTGTGGCTACGGAGCCTGGGAATCGATGCAGGAAATCTGGACGCCGGGACGGCTTTGCACAATGCGTCGCTACAGCTGCAGCCCTTCGGACGCCGCAAAGTCCTGCAGCTTCTGGCGAATGGAGACGCTGCCGACGGGCTTCTCCAGGAGCGGCAGGAGCGCGGCCTCCGCCTTTCGCGTGTCGAGATCGATGAGCAGAGCCTTCACCGGGCCGACCGCGGAGGGCGACAGCGACAGCGAGCGATAGCCGAGCGTCGTCAAGGCGAGGGCGCCGATCGGCTGCGAGGCAAGCTCCCCGCACAGCGCCACCGGCTTGTTGTGCTTTCTCGCCCTGTCGACGACGTCCTTGAGTGCGCGCAAGACCGGTGTCGACAACGGATCGAAGCGGTCGGACACGCGGACATTGCCACGGTCGGCTGCGTAGAGGAACTGCATCAAGTCGTTCGAGCCCACCGACAGAAAATCGACGCGCTCGAGCAATTCGTCGAGTTGGAACAGCAGCGACGGCACTTCGAGCATGGTGCCGATTTGAACGCGCTCAGGCAGCGCGTGGCCATGCCGGCGCAAATGCGTCAGCTCGACCTCGACCAGCGCCTTCGCCTTGTCGAACTCCTCGACCATGGCGATCATCGGAAACATCACCCGCAGTTCGCGGCCGCCGGCGGCGCGCAGCAATGCGCGAACCTGGCTGCGCAGCAGGCCGGGGCGATCGAGGCCGAGGCGGATCGCGCGCCAGCCCAGCGCCGGGTTCTCCTCCTCGACGTTGCGCATGTACGGCAGCACCTTGTCGCCGCCGATGTCGAGCGTGCGGAAGGTCACCGGCTTTTTGCCCGCGGCGTCGAGTACATTGCGATAAAGCGCGAGTTGCTCGTTGGTCCGCGGCAGCGAATCCGCCACCATGAATTGCAATTCGGTGCGGAAGAGGCCGATGCCGCTGGCGCCGGTCTCCTCGATGTGCGGCAGGTCGATGGCCAGACCCGCATTGATCATGAGCGCGATTTTTTCGCCATCCTTGCTGATGCAGGGGCGGTCGCGCAGGGCCCGGTATTGCGCCTGCCGCCGCGCCCGGATCTTAACGCGTTCGCCATATGCCGCTTCGATCTCCGGCGTCGGCCGCATGTGCACGTGGCCGGTCGAGCCGTCGACGATGATGGCGTCACCCGCCTCGACCAGCCCGGTCGCGTTGTCGATCTCGCCGACGGTCGGGATGCCGAGCGCGCGCGCCACGATGGAGACATGCGACGTGGGGCCGCCTTCCTCGAGGACGAGGCCCCGCAGCCGCTTGCGGTCGTAGTCGAGCAGAGCGGCCGGACCCATCGAGCGTGCGACGACGATCGCGTTCTCAGGCAGTTGTTCGCGTCCCGGGGCATGGTCCTGGCCCACCAGAACGCGCATCAGCCGGTTGGCGAGGTCGTCGAGGTCGTGCAGCCGGTCACGCAGATAGGGGTCGGAGGCGCGCAGCATGCGCGCGCGGGTGTCCGATTGCACGCGCTCGACGGCAGCCTCGGCGGTGAGGCCGGTGGTCACCGCCTCGCGGATCTTGTGCAGCCAGCCCTGATCGTACGAGAACATGCGATAGGCTTCGATCACCTCGCGGTGCTCGCCGCCATCGGCGAGATCGCGATGTTCGACCAGGCGGTCGAGATCGGCGCGCAGCGTCGAGATCGCTGCATCGAGGCGCTTCAACTCGCGCGGGACGTCGTCGGCGATGACATTGGTGATGACGACGCGGGGCTCGTGCAGAACCACATGACCAAGCGCGATGCCGTCAGATAAACAGGCGCCGGTCAGGTGCATCGCGTGCCGTGCGGCGGGCTCGGCGCCCGGCTTGGCCAGTGAGGACAACTCGCCCGACGCGATCATCTCGGCGAGCACCATCGCCGTGGTCTGGAGCGCCTCTTCCTCCTCCTCGGTGTAGGTGCGGCGCGCGCGGTTCTGCACCACAAGCACACCGAGAGTGTTACCGGCGCGCAGGATCGGCACGCCGAGGAACGAGTGATAGATTTCTTCGCCAGTCTCCGGTCGGAATGAGAAGGCCGGATGATTCTGCGCGTCGGAGAGGTTGATCGGCTTGGCTTCGCTGGCGACCAGGCCGACGAGGCCTTCGTCCTGCTTTAGCACCGTCTCGTGGACGGCCTCGCGCTTCAAACCTTCGGTGGCGTAAAGCTCCAGCGTTCCGTCCACGCGCAACACGTAGACAGAGCACACCTCGGCCACCATGTTGGCCGCGATCAGCACAACCACTTTGTCGAGACGGTCCTGCGCGCTGACCGGCTCCGCCATCACTTCGCGAAGCCGGCGTAGCAGCACGCGCGGACCGCCGAGCGCGCCACGCATCAGTAATTCCTCAAGCCCGGGAAGCCGGGTCTCCCATAGAGGCGGATCATGGACGAATAGGGGCCGGGAGAGCGGTTTTCCCGGGTGATCGCCCTGTCAGGCTATGCCAAATGCCCATGCAAGGGGCAAGCCAAAGAGCTTGCCGCACCTGCGAAGGCGGGCTGGCGCCGTGCCTTGGGATGGTAGAGCCGTGAAACGGCCGGCAGCCGCTCACGCCTTATCGAGGCCGTACAGGCTATGGAGGGTGCGAACGGCGAGCTCGGTATAGGCCGCATCGATCAGGACGGAGAACTTTATTTCCGTGGTGGTAATCGCGCGGATGTTGATGTTGCGCTCGGAGAGCGCCTTGAACGCCTGAGCCGCGACGCCGGCGTGGCTGCGCATGCCGATGCCGATAACCGAAATCTTGGCGACATCGGTCGCGACGTCGAGGCGCTGGTAACCGATTTCGCCCTTCGCCTTCTCGATAGTGGCGCGGGCGCGGTCGAAGTCGGCCGAGGGCACGGTGAAGGTCAGGTCGGTCGTCTTCCCGTCGCCAGAGACGTTCTGCACGATCATATCGACGTTGATGTTGCCGTCGGCGAGCGGGCCGAAAATGGCGGCTGCAACACCTGGCTTGTCCTGCACGGCGCGGATCGAGATTTGCGCCTCGTCCTTGGAGAAGGCGATGCCCGTGACGGTCTGCTGTTCCATGATCTCACTCTCGTCGCATATGAGCGTGCCCGGCGGCGTCTGTTTGGGGTCGATATCTTCCGGCTTGACGAAGCTGGAGCGCACGAAGATGCGCACCTTGTGCAGCATGCCGAGCTCGATCGAGCGTACTTGCATGACCTTCGCGCCGAGCGAGGCCATCTCCAGCATTTCCTCGAAGGCGATCTTGTCGAGGCGGTGGGCCTTCGGCACGACCCGCGGGTCCGTCGTGTAGACGCCGTCCACGTCGGTGTAGATGTCGCAGCGCTCGGCGCCGATCGCCGCGGCGATGGCGACCGCGGAAGTGTCGGAGCCGCCACGGCCGAGTGTGGTGATGCGGCCCGTGTCCTTATGCATGCCCTGGAAGCCGGCGACGACGGCGACTTGCCGGCGTTCCTGGAAGCGGCGGAGCAACTCATCGCCGTTGAACGAGGCGATGCGCGCGGAGGCGTGCGCCTTGTCGGTCAGGAGCGGCAACTGCCAGCCCTGCCAAGAGCGGGCGTCGACGTCCATGCCTTGCAAGACGATGGCGAGCAGCCCGGCGGTGACTTGTTCACCGGTCGCCACCACGGCGTCGTATTCGCGGGCGTCGTGCAGCATGCCGGCGTCGCGGCACCATGCGACCAGCTGGTTGGTCACGCCCGCCATGGCGGATACGACGACCGCGACGTCGTAGCCCGCATCGACCTCGCGCTTCACATGCTGCGCGACGTTGCGGATGCGATCGAGGTTGGCAACAGACGTGCCGCCGAACTTCATGACGAGACGTGGCATCGAGGTTTCCAGACCCGCGAAAAACAGCTAACAAGCGACCGACGTCGGGATGGCCCGGGCGCCGGACGGAAAAGGCGCGTATACATACCGACGCGGCTGCGGCACTGCAACAATCGGAACTAGGGCGTCGGCATGGCCGCGCCATTTAAGGATGTCGGACGATGACCGCGTCGAGTTCGGTCGACCCGCGCGAAGTTGAGCGGTTTGCCCGCATGGCGGCGACCTGGTGGGACCCGCGTGGGGCGATGGCGCCGCTACACAAGCTCAACCCGGTGCGCCTTGCTTATGTGCGCGACCGGGCCGCCGAACATTTCGGTCGAGACCCCAAGCTCCTCGGCTGCCTCAAGGGCTTGCGCTTGCTTGATATTGGCTGCGGCGGCGGGCTCCTGGCCGAGCCTTTGGCCCGGCTTGGCGCCGACATGGTCGGCATCGACCCGGCCGCGGAGAATGTCGAGATCGCCCGTGCCCACGCCGCCGAAACCGGCGTGACGGTTGACTACCGCACCACGCTTGCCGAGACGCTGGCCGAAGCCGGCGAGCGGTTCGACGTGGTCCTGGCGATGGAGGTGGTCGAACACGTCGTCGATGTGCCGAGCTTCGTGGCCACCTGCGCGTCGATGGTGAAGCCGGGCGGACTTCTGATGATGGCGACGCTCAACCGCACGCTGAAGAGCTTCGCGCTGGCCATCGTCGGCGCCGAATACATCCTGCGCTGGCTGCCGCGCGGCACGCATCAATGGGACAAGTTCGTCAAGCCGGAAGAGCTGGAGACCGCGATCGAGGGGGCGGACCTCCGAGTCAGCGGCGAACGCGGCGTCATCTACAATCCGCTCGCCGACCGCTGGCAATTGTCGTCGGACATGGACGTCAATTACATGCTGGTCGCCGTGCGGGATGGCGTTTAAACGCAGAGGCATATCAGCCCGGTCGCTCCCCGGACTTGCCCCGACAGGTTAATTCGTGACACTGCCTGCCATGCCCGGCGCGTGCCGGGCATGATCGTGTCGGGACTCTTTCCATGCTCTGGGCTGTCTTCACGCTGATCGCCGCCGCGGCGCAGACCGCGCGCAACGCTATGCAGCGCGAATTGACGGCCACGCTCGGCACCGTCGGCGCCACGCATGTGCGCTTTCTGTTCGGCTTTCCGTTCGCGCTGTTCGTCTTCTTGCCCGGCGTGATGGTGTTCGCCGGCTACAGCCTGCCGAAACCGCCGACGATCTTCTGGCCATGGGTCGTCGCCGGTGCGGTGACACAGATCGCCGCCACCGCGACCATGCTCTCGGTGATGGGCGAGCGCTCCTTCGTCGTCGCCTATGCCTACATCAAGACCGAACCCGTGCAGGTGGCGCTGTTCGGCCTGATCTTCCTGCACGACAAGATCACGCCGCTCACCGCCGCGGCGATCATCATCGCGACCGCCGGCGTGATCGTCATTTCGCTGAAGCCCGGCGCCAGCGAGGTGAGCACGACGCGCTCGACCGTGATCGGCCTCGTGTCCGGCGCGCTGTTCGCGCTGTCGGCGATCGGCTATCGCGGCGCCATCCTCTCGCTGAGCCTGCCGCACTTCGTGATGGCGGCGACCTATACGCTCGCCGTCGGCCTCGTCATGCAGGCGGCGATGCTGACGCTCTATCTGGTCTTGCGCGAGCCGAAGGTGTTGCGCGACATTGCGCGCGCCTGGAAGCCGTCATTGTTTGCGGGCTTCATGGGCGCTTTCGCCTCGGAGTTCTGGTTTCTCGCCTTCGCCATCGCCACCGCCGCCAATGTGCGCACGCTCGGCTTGGTCGAGGTGCTGTTCGCACTGGGCGTGACGCGCTTCGTCTTCAAGCAACCGACCACCAAGCGCGAGATCGGCGGCGTCGTGCTGGTCGTGCTTGGCGTGCTGCTCCTGGTTTGGGCGTACTAAGCGCATGCTGCCTTGGGTGCGCCTCGATACTGCGCAGGTGCCCGGCGGCGGTGAACTGCGCCTGATGCGGCGCGGCACGGAATTCACCATCAAGCTCGGCAGCAACGAGCTGATGAACAGCCGGCTGACCGCGACGGAACAGGCGCTCGCGACCCTCGCCTGCGACAAGATCAAGGAGCGTCCTGCGCCGAGAATTCTGATCGGCGGTCTGGGCATGGGGTTCACGTTGCGAGCCGCGCTCATCGTGCTCGGCAGGCAGGCGCATATCGATGTCGCCGAACTGGTGCCCGCGGTCGTGGCCTGGGCACGAGGTCCGATGGCTGACCTGTTCGGTGGCAGCCTGACGGACCCGCGCGTGACGATCCACGACGCTGACGTGGTCGACATGATCCGCGCTGCGCGTGCGGACTACGATGCCATCCTGCTCGACGTCGACAACGGACCGAACGGCATCACGCGAAAGACCAATGACCGGCTCTATGACCTCGCCGGGCTCGCCGCCGCGCACGAGACGCTCCGCCCGGGCGGCGTGCTGGCGGTATGGTCGTCGGCGCCGGATGTGAAATTCACGGCGCGGCTACGCAAAAGCGGATTCACGGCGGTCGAAAATGCCGTGCGAGCCAAGGGGCCGCAGGGCCGGGCGCAGCATTTCATCTGGGTCGCGACGCGGGGCGCTTGAGCCCGCAATGATGCCTGCTAATTCCGCTCGTCCGGCAGTGCCGGAAGCGGATGGCACTCGATGCCTTCCTCGATCAAATCCTTCGCCTCATCGGGCGATGCGACGCCGTAGATCGAGCGGTGTTCGATCTCGCCGTAGTGCATCTTGCGCGCTTCGTCGGGAAACTTGGCGCCGACATTGTCGGCGTTTTTAACGAGGTGCTCGCGCAGCTCTTTCAGCTTGGTGCGGAATTCCTGCTCCAGCGGCGAGATCATCGCGACCGGCGCCGGAGCGCGCGCAGCGGCTGGAGCCTCGGCCGCGGGCGCCGCCATCTCGATCGGCGCGTGGCGGCCCTTCTTCGCGGCGATTCGCGGCGCCATGATCGCCTTCTCGACCTTGGTCGAATTGCAAGCCGGGCAGGCGACGAGCTTGCGCTTGGCCTGCTTGTCAAAAGCAGCCGAGTCGGCGAACCAGCTTTCGAACTCGTGCTTGTTGTCGCAGACGAGCGTGTACTTGATCATTCCGCGCCCCGAACCACATGCAGGCGCGCCGGCTCGGCCAGCGGCTCGGCCACCTCGAAGCGGCGGCCGTGTTGAAGCGAAGGGATGCGGCCGCGCGCGGTCGCGACCTGCGCCGGATCGATCTCCGCCATGATGACGCCCGGCTCGGTGCCGCCTTCGGCCAGCACGCGCCCCCATGGATCGACGATGAGAGAGTGGCCGAAGGTTTCGCGGCCGTTCTCGTGCTTGCCGCCCTGCGCTGCGGCGAACACGAAAGAACCGTTCTCGATGGCGCGCGCGCGGTTGAGAATGTGCCAATGCGCCTCGCCGGTCTGCCTGGTGAAGGCCGACGGCACCGTCAGCATCGTGGCGCCGGCTTCGGCCAGTGCGCGATAGAGCGCGGGAAAACGCACGTCGTAGCAGATGGTGATGCCGAGCCGACCCCAGGGCAGGTCGGCGAATACCGCACTTTCGCCCGGCGCATAGTTGTTCGACTCCCGATAGCTTTCGCCGTTGGGAAGATTGACATCGAACATGTGGATCTTGTCGTAACGCGAGGCGATGTCGCCCTGCGGATCGATGAGGAAGGCGCGGTTCGCGGCGCGGTCGTTCGTGTGCCGGATCGCGAGCGAGCCGACGTGAATATAAATCGCGTGCCTGCGCGCGAGCTCGCGGAAGGCGGCGAGCGACGGATCAAGTTTTTCTTCCACGACGGTCGCGAACAGTTGCTCGCGGTTGGCGGCCAGCAGGTTCGTCATCTCCGGCGTCTGCACGTAGTCGGCGCCGGCGGCCTTCGCCTCGCCGATCAGGCGCGAGGCGGCATCGACGTTCGCCGCCGGGGTCAAGCCCGACCGCATCTGGATCATCGCCGCCTTGAACGCCGCTGTGTTGCTCATGCAGTCTGTCCTTCGCCGGCGAGCAGCGCATCGAGCCTGCCTGCCCTTTCCAAGTCGTGCAGATCGTCGCAGCCGCCGACATGCACTGTGCCGATGAAAATTTGCGGAACGGTATACTGCCCCTGCGCGCGCTCAGTCATCTTGCTGCGCAATTCATAATCCCTGCCGACGTCGATCTCGGTAAATGCGACACCCTTGCGTTCCAGCAGGGCTTTGGCGGCGTGGCAATAGGGGCAATACCGGGTGGTGTAGATTTCGACCGGTGGCATCGAGCCTTTTCCGCAGTTCCTGGAAGAGCTTATATGGTGGTCCGGACCCCGGCGACAACCCGGGCGAAGACCAGTACGTCGACATGGGCGGCTCCCGCCCGGAGCAAGGCGCGCGCGCAGGCCTCGACCGTGGCGCCGGAGGTCAGCACGTCATCGACGAGGATCAGCCGCCGGCCGGCGACGTCGGCCTTACGCTCCGGCGATACGCGGAAGGCGCCTTGTACGTTGTGGGCGCGTTCGGACTTATCGAGGCCAACTTGCTGCGGTGTCGCGCGCACACGCCTGAGGCTCTCGGACAGCACCGGGAGGCCGGCGATGCGGCCGACGGCCAAGGCGAGCGCCGCTGACTGGTTGAAGCGGCGCGCCCATAGCCTGCGCCAGTGCAATGGCACCGGCACGAGCGCGTCGGCTTCGCGCGTCAATTCGCGTCCGGCGCGCGCCATCCACTGGCCGAGCATCGGCGCAAGTTCCAGATGGTCGCTGTATTTGAACTTCTGCACTAGCACACGGGCAACGTCATCATAGCGCACGGCCGCTCGGGCGCGGTCGTAGGACGGTGGATTTGCGATCGCCTCCATCGAGAGGAGACCCGGGCCTGGATCGTAGACAAAGGGAATGCCGAGACGGGCGCAGAACGGCGCCTCGATGAACGACAATTTCGTCCAGCAGGAGGCGCACAGGCCGTGCCCATCGCCGAGTGGCTCGCGGCAGGACGGGCACAGCGGCGGCAGGCCGACGTCGAGCGCGAAACGGAACGTGCGGCCAAGACCCCGCCGCCATTGCGCGGCCAAGGAGGGCGCCGATCCTTCGCCTTCAGCCGCCAGCTCATTCATGCTTTAAGGCTAGCAGATGCCGGCGCACCCGACCATCTTCGATCGTCCGCTCCTGCGTAAACGCCAGGGCCGTGCCCGCTTGCGCGGGGCCGCCACCTTCCTCGTCGATCATGTTGCGTCGGAGCTCGCCGAACGGCTGGCGGCCGTGCTGCGCACGTTTGACGTTGCCGTCGATCTCGGCACGCCCACCGACGCGCTGCGGCGCGCGCTCGCCGGAACGACCAAGATTAGCACCCTGATCGCGGCCGAGCCGGCTGCCGCCTCGCTCGACAATCAATTTCTGCGCGTCACTGCCGACGAGGAGGCGCTGCCGTTTGCCGACGGCGCGCTCGATCTCGTGGTCTCGGCATTGGCGCTGCACTGGGTCAACGACCTGCCTGGTACGCTCATCCAAATCCGCCGCGCGCTGAAGCCTGACGGCCTCATGCTGACGGCGATGCTCGGCGGCGAGACATTGGTCGAACTGAGAGAAGCCTTCGCCGCCGCCGAGACCGAGATGGAGAGCGGCCTGTCTCCGCGCGTCGCGCCATTCGCCGATCTGCGCGAGGTCGGCGCGTTGATGCAGCGCGCCGGTTTCGCTTTGCCGGTCGTCGATTCCGACAGGCTGACGGTGCGTTACGACTCGGCCTTCGCGCTGATGCGCGACCTGCGCATGATGGGCGCGACCAACGTGCTCAGCGAACGCCGCCGCGTTCCGCTCAGGCGCGCGACCTTGCTGCGCATGGCAGGGATCTATGCCGAGCGTTTCGCCGATCCCGACGGGCGCGTGCGCGCGAGTTTTGAAATTGTCTGGCTGTCCGGCTGGTCGCCGCATGCGAGTCAGCAGAAGCCGCTCAAGCCGGGATCTGCGGCGCAACGGCTCTCCGACGCATTGGGAGCGAAAGAGATTCCGGCCGGCGAAAAGGCCGGGCGCTAAAGCATCCGATCAGAACATCGCCGATAGCTTGTCATACAGGTTGGTCTTGACGCTGCTGCCAAGCGTCCAAATGGTGGACATGATGGCGAGCGAGACGCCTGAGGCGACGATAGCATATTCAATCGCGGTGGCGCCGCGATAGTCCTTGAGCAGCCGGCGCAGATGAGCGGCCGCACCGTTCCGGAACTCGCTCATCGCTTGCGCCTTTCGTTCGACGGAATCAGAGCAGCGCCTCCAGGTGCGACACCAGCGGCAAGTCGGCCGGCGGCATCTCGTAGTCCCGCAGTTTGTTCGGCCTGACCCACGCGAGCGACTGACCTTCCCTCGGCATCACCGTCCCCTCCCAGCGCCGGCACACGTACAGCGGCATCAAAAGGTGGAAGTCGGGATAGGTGTGGCTGGCGAAGGTGAGCGGTGCGAGACACGGCTCACGGACGACGATGCCCAGTTCCTCCTGTAACTCGCGGATCAATGTTTCCTCCGGCCGCTCACCTTGCTCGACCTTGCCGCCGGGAAATTCCCACAAGCCCGCCATCGGCTTGCCGGGCGGCCGTTGTGCGAGCAGCACGCGGCCGTCGGCATCGACGAGGGCGCAGGCGGCGACAACGACCAATCTCGGCTTCACGGCCCGACAACCTCGAAAATAGGGACGCTTTGGTTAAGGCCCGCTCAATATACAGGCATCGGCATACAGGTATCGGCCGTGGCACGCGGCAACCGGGTTAACGCGTGCTTAAGAGCGATAGTCACCGTTGATGGCGACGTAGTCTTTGGTGAGGTCGCAGGTGAGCACGCGGTCGCGGCCCTTGCCCATGCCGAGCGCGACCTTGAGCGGAATGACCTGTTCTTTCATCTTCGCGCTGACCTGGGCCTCGTCGTAGGACGGATCGCGCGCGCCCTTATGCGCGACGCGAATGCCGCCGAACCAGATCGACAGCTTGTCTCGGTCGGCCGGCTCGCCGGCTTTGCCGACGGCCATGACGACCCGGCCCCAATTGGCGTCCTCGCCGGCGATGGCCGTCTTCACCAGCGGTGAATTGGCGATCGACATGGCGATCTTGCGCGCCGAGGCGTTCGACGCCGCACCCTCGACGGAAATCTCGACCAGCTTGCGCGCGCCTTCGCCGTCCCGCGCCACCTGCTCCGAGAGATTGCCGAGCACGTCGTGCAGCGCCTTCTTGAAAGCCATCAGTCGCGGATCGGACGCGCGGGCGATGCGCGGGTGATTGGCCTTGCCGGTCGCGAACAGCATCAGCGTATCGGACGTCGAGGTGTCGCCGTCGATCGTCACCGCGTTGAACGTATCCGCGACACCGTCTTTCAGCATCGCCTGCAAGGCCGGCGCGGCGATCGCCGCGTCGGTGAAAACGAAGGACAGCATGGTCGCCATATCCGGCGCGATCATGCCGGCGCCCTTGGCTATGCCGCAGATCGTCACTTTCGCCGCGCCGATTTTTGCAGTCGCGGTCGAGACCTTCGGGAAGGTGTCGGTCGTCATGATCGCCTTGGCGGCGTCGAGGAAGTCGCCCTCGCGCGCGCGCGCGGCGAGATCGTCCATCACCGGCGCAAATTTGGTTGCGTCGAGCGGCTCGCCGATCACGCCGGTCGAAGCAAGGAACACCTCGCCGGTCTTGCAGCCGGCCGATCTGGCGGCGATCTGCGCCGTCGCTTTCGTCGCCTCGCGGCCGCTCTTGCCGGTGAAGGCGTTTGCGTTGCCGGAGTTGACGACCAGCGCTCGCGCAAAGCTTTTTTCAGACTTGGCCGACTTCAGGTTGGCGCGGCACCACTCGACCGGCGCCGAGGGGCACTTCGAGCGGGTGAATACGCCGGCAGCGGCGGTGCCCTCGTCGAGCAGGGCGAGCAACACGTCGGTGCGGCCTTTGTAGCGGATGCCGGCCTGTGCCGTGGCAAGGCGCACGCCGGCGACCGGCGGCATGTCCGGCACGTGCTTCGGGGCGAGGGGGGAAACTGAAGACGGCATGGAAGGCACCGCGCGTGTTGTCATCGCCGGGCTTGTCCCGGCGATCCCGAGGAGGCGGGTACGAGAGTGCCTACCTAAGCGAGATGGCCGGGACAAGCCCGGCCATGACAATCGCTTGGGCATTCGAAAGCCCTATTTCTTCGGCTCCGCAGGAGCGGCCGGCGCCGCCGGAGCGGCGGGCGTCGCGACCGTGTACATCTTCTCGATCTTGGCCTCGGCGCGCAGCTTGGTGACGAGATCGGCTTGCGCCTTGCGCGTGACGTATTGCTCGATCTGCGGCTTGACCTCATCGAAGCTCGGCGCCGGTTTCTTGCGCTTGTCCTCGACCTTGATGACGTGCCAGCCGAACTGCGTGTGCACCGGCTCCGAGATCTGGCCCTTGTCGAGCTTGAAGGCGACGTCGGCGAATTCCGGCACCATCTGCTCCTTGGTGAAGTAGCCAAGGTCGCCGCCGGTAGCCTTGCCCGAGGGATCCTCGGTTGTCTCGCTCGCGACCTTGGCGAAGTCCTCGCCCTTCTTCAGCCGCGCGATGATCGCCTTGATCTTGTCCTCGGCTTCTTTGCTTGCCTTGTCGTCGCCGGCCGCGGCGCGGATCAGGATGTGGCGCGCGTGGACCTCCTCCTCACCGGCCATGGTCTTGACAGCATCGTCATAGACCTTGTGCATGGCCGCGTCGGTCATCGCGGTCTTGGCTGTCTGCTGCAGGACCGATTCCATCAGGAGCTTCTTGCGCGCGAAGGTGAGCTTGGCCTTGAATTCGGGCGTATCGCCGATCTTTTTGTCCTCGGCTGCCTTCGACACCAAGATCATGTCGGCCATGAACTGGACGAGATAATCCTTCTTGGCGTCCGCCGACATCGGCGGCAACTGGCCGGCTTCCTCCTCGGCGACGGCGAGGTCGCTCTGGTGGATTTCGGTGCCGTTGACCTTGGCGACGACCGGATCGTCCGCCAATGCCGGTGCGGCGCCGGCGAGCACGAGGACGGTCGCAAGAGCGGCTAAAACACGCACAGGGGTCCAGTTGCCGGTGGCAAAGAGGGGAGTCATGGGTCGTCCTTGGGAGTTGCGATCCGCGTCCTGTCCGCGGACGGCGGACTTGTCACCCAACAACCATGGCTTTGCAATGGCGTCCGCCATCCCACGACGTGACAAGAGTGTGACCGCGTGGCGTAAACCCCTTTTGGCGCAGGTAATTGACAACAATCGGACCCCCTCCTATCTCTCGCCTGACCTCGGCTGAAGCGCTCGTGCCCGCGCCCTTGGCGTTGCATTTGCCCGAAAAGACCCCGCAATCCGGCTGTCGGAACCAAAGTCCGGCGGTCCTCTTGGATAGGGCGCCTTCGGCCACACGTTTAGGAGCTTGAGACCATGATCGGCGCCGTCGCCCGCAAACTGTTCGGCTCCGCCAATGAGCGCCGGATCCGCAGTTATCAGCCCCGCGTCGACGCCATCAACGCGCTGGAGAACGAGGTCGCTGCCCTCTCCAACGAAGCGCTGAAAGCGCGCACGGCCGAGTTCAAGAAGCAGATTGAGGAAGGCACTTCGCTCGACGACATCCTCGTCCCCGCCTTCGCCACCGTGCGCGAGGCGGCCAAGCGTACCCTTAGCCAGCGGCATTTCGACGTGCAGTTGATCGGCGGCATGATCCTGCATGAAGGCAAGATCGCCGAGATGAAGACCGGCGAAGGCAAGACGCTGGTCGCGACCCTTGCCGTTTACCTGAACGCGCTCAGCGGCCGCGGTGTGCACGTCGTCACCGTCAACGACTACCTTGCCAAGCGCGACGCGGAGTGGATGGGCCAGATTTACGGCTTCCTCGGGCTGACCACCGGCGTCATCGTGCACGGCATCGACGACGAGGAGCGCAAGAAGGCCTACGACTGCGACATCAGCTACGGGACCAACAACGAGCTCGGTTTCGACTATCTGCGCGACAACATGAAGTACCGGATGGAGGACATGGTCCAGCGCGGCCACGTCTACGCCATCGTCGACGAAGTCGACTCCATTCTTGTCGACGAGGCGCGC
Source organism: Pseudolabrys sp. (assembly GCA_036509755.1). GTDB lineage: Bacteria > Pseudomonadota > Alphaproteobacteria > Rhizobiales > Xanthobacteraceae > Pseudolabrys. Next base: position 18,304 of record DATCFB010000030.1, read on the forward strand.
ACGCCGCTGATCATCTCCGGCCCGCTCGATGACCGTTCCGAGTTTTACAACACGATCGACACTTTCATCCCGCAGCTCGACAAGAGCGACTACGAGGTCGACGAGAAGCAGCGCACCGTCACCATGACCGAGGCCGGCATGGAAAATATGGAGACGCGGCTGCGCGAGGCGGGACTTCTGAAGGGCGGCAAGCTCTACGACGTCGAGAACGTCTCGGTCGTGCACCACGTCAACCAGGGTCTGCGCGCCCACAAGCTGTTCCAGCGTGACAAGGATTACATCGTCAGGAACGGCGAGGTCGTCATCATCGACGAGTTCACCGGCCGCATGATGCCCGGCCGGCGCTATTCGGAAGGCCTGCATCAGGCGCTCGAGGCAAAAGAGCACCAGCCAATCCAGCCGGAAAACCAGACGCTCGCCTCGATCACCTTCCAGAACTACTTCCGCATGTACGAGAAGCTCGCCGGCATGACCGGTACGGCGCTCACAGAGGCCGAGGAATTCGGCGACATCTACAATCTCGATGTGCTCGAAGTGCCGACCAACAAGCCGCTGGCCCGCGTCGACGACGACGATGAGGTCTACCGCACGGCGAACGAGAAATACCGCGCCATCGGCACGCTGATCGACGACTGCCGCAAACGCGGCCAGCCGGTCCTGGTCGGCACGACATCGATCGAGAAATCGGAATTGCTCGCCGAACTGCTACGCAAGGAGGGCTGGGAGCAGCACGACTTCTCCGATCCGAATGCCTTCCGCGATCTCTATTCCGGCGAGACGCAGAAGAAAGTCTTCGCCATCCTCAACGCCCGCTACCACGAGCAGGAGGCGTTCATCGTCTCGCAGGCGGGCGTGCCCGGCGCCGTCACCATCGCTACCAACATGGCCGGCCGCGGCACCGACATTCAGCTCGGCGGCAACGCCGACATGCGCATCCGCCAAGAACTCCTCGACATCTCCGACTGGGGCGAGCGAGACAGGCATCCGCGCGCAGCCGAGATTCGCGAGCAGGTCGCCACGCTGAAGGAGAAGGCGCTCGCCGCCGGCGGTCTCTTCGTGCTCGGCACCGAGCGCCACGAGTCACGTCGCATCGACAACCAGCTACGCGGCCGTTCCGGCCGTCAGGGCGATCCGGGACATTCCAAGTTCTTCCTGTCCCTGGAAGACGACCTCATGCGCATCTTCGGCTCCGACAAGCTCGACGGCATGTTGCAGAAGCTCGGGCTGAAGGAGGGCGAGGCGATCGTCCATCCGTGGATCAACAAGGCGCTGGAAAAGGCGCAGCAGAAAGTCGAGGCGCGCAACTTCGACATCCGCAAGAACCTGCTCAAATACGACGACGTGATGAACGATCAGCGCAAGGTGATCTTCGAGCAGCGGCTCGATCTTATGCGCGACGAGGCAGTCGACGAGACCATCGCCGACATGCGCCACGAAGTTCTTGACGAACTTGTCAGAAAGCACATTCCGCCGAATGCCTATCCGGAGCAGTGGGACGCGGCGGGTTTGCACGAGGCGCTGCTCCACGTGCTGACTCTCGACCTGCCGGTGCAGGATTGGGCCAAGGAAGAGGGTATTGCCGACGAGGAGATGAAAGAGCGCATCGAGCGTCGCGCCGACGAGTTCATGGCGGCGAAGGTGGGCAAGTGGGGCCCCGAGGTGATGCGCTACGTCGAGAAGTCGATTCTCTTGCAGACGCTCGACCATCTCTGGCGCGAGCACCTCGTGATGCTCGATCATCTCCGCCAGGTGATCGGTCTGCGTGGCTACGGTCAACGCGATCCGCTCAACGAGTACAAGGCCGAAACTTTTGCGCTGTTCGAGTCAATGGTCGCGCATCTGCGCGAAGCCGTGACAGCGCAGTTGATGCGCGTCGAAGTCACGCAGCAGCCTCCAGCCGAGGAGCAGCAGCTGCCTTTCATGGAGGCACACAAGGTCGATCCTTCGAGTGGCGAGGATGAGATGGCACTCGCACTCGCCGCCCCGATGACAGCCTCGGCAGTGGCCGCGACCGGAGTCGCCACGGCGGTGGCGGAGCGCGATGCCAAGGACCCGGCGACGTGGGGCAAGGTCGGTCGCAACGAGGCCTGCCCCTGTGGCTCTGGCAAGAAGTTCAAGCACTGCCATGGCCGCTTCGCTTAAACAGCAGGTAAGACCGATGTCCGGAACGCTGCGCCGAAGCGCGGCGTTTCGTTTTGAGAGATGGCGCCGATGACCGACGACAAGATCGACAATGTGCTCGCCGACCTGACCCGCGAACGCGAGGCGATCGAGGCCGAGATCGACACCATGATCGGCGCCATGGCCGCCGCGCCGGCCGATGCGCGGGCGACCGGTGAATGGGCGGAACACGGCGCCGCGACCAAACGCTATCTCGAATTGACCGAACGCCTCGGTGAAGTCGAACAGGCCATCATCGATCTGTCGCGCCAGCGCGCGGCGTCCGGCCCGCCGCCTTCGGTACACTGAAGGTCCGTCGCCGCGCGTCTGTGCCATTAAGCACGATGACGGCGCTGGACCTCGCGCCGGCATTTTTTATGCCGCTGCGGCAACGCCATACGCCCTTTGTTTACAAGCGTTTAACCTTAATCCCGCACTGTCACGAGCCTTACCTCGTGGCAAGTAGCGCGTTCAATGGCGTTTGCGTCCGCAACATTAGCCGAAGCCGGTCTCCCAAGATTTCAGATTCCCGCGTTCCCGGTCCGCCACGTGCGGCGGATCGCCGGAACGGGATTCGCGCTCGGGCTGGTCGCAGCCGGCTCGCTGGCAGTGCTGGCGGTATCCCTGTCGGTCGCCGCCGTGTGGACGCGCGCCGTTTCGGACAGTGCGCCGACCTCGCTGCAAATGAGCGCGCCTTCGGCGCCGCTGATCTCGGCGTTTGGCGAATGGCACAGAGGCATGGTTCGCGCGGGATCGCATTCCGGTCCTTCAAACGGTTTCGGGACCGCGCCCGACACCGAGCCGCAGGAAATCGATCTCGCGCCTGCGCTGACGCGTGCGCCGCGCGTCGCGCCTGAGCCGATCGCGCCGGTCGTGATTCCGAGTCCACCCGTTCACGTGCCAGTGCCGCGGCGGAGGCCGAGGACCCACGTCTCCGAGCTCGCGCCGCTTGTTCCCCCACCGCCCGTCATCGCGCCGCCACCGGCTGTCGCGCCGTCCGTCACAGCGGCCGAGGTCGTGCCGCTGCCGCTGAAGCGGCCGCACATCGCGCGACTCGAAGAGACGCCCGTCGCCGCGCCCACGCCGGTCGCGCGCGCCACTCCCGCGCCTGCGCCGGAGCCGAAGGTTGCGGCCCTGCCGCCGCCGGCAGCCGAACCGAAAGCTCCCGCTTCGCCAATCGATCGCCGCACTGCGGTTTACGATATCGCGGCCCACACAGTGTATCTGCCGAACGGGCGCCGGCTCGAAGCGCATTCCGGCATCGGCGACATGATGGATGATCCGCACTATACCCGCGTCAGGATGCGCGGCCCGACGCCGCCGAATGTCTACGCGCTGACGCTGCGTGAGCAGATATTCCACGGGGTGCGCGCGATCCGCCTGACACCGATCGATGACGGCAAGATGTTCGGCCGCGACGGCATGCTGGCGCACACCTACATGCTCGGGGCCAATGGCCAGTCGAACGGCTGCGTCTCGTTCAGGAACTACAACGCCTTCTTGGAAGCCTTCCTCGACGGCGAAGTCGATCGCATGCTGGTGGTGCCGCGGCTCGACGCGCGCACGCGCCAGGCGCTGTCGCTGCCCCAGTCCCGCGGCCTGTTCTCGGCTTTCAACTGATCCCAGTCAGGCCGTAAGAGCCAGCGCCGGATTGCGCGCAATCGCTTCCAGCGCCTTTTTCAATTCGGGCGACGCGCGATACAGCGGCACGTAGCCGCGCAGCAGAACCTGTGCCGAACGCTTATAGGCGGCGCGGTCGATCGTCGTCGTGCCGTTGGCGTGACGGCCGCCGATGGTCGCCGACAGGATGCCGGCGGGGTTCTCGATGTTCACTTGTATCTCGCTCGGCCCGGTCCCAAGAGACGGCAGACCGCGCGCAATCTCATGCGCCACCGTGGCCGGCATCAAGCAGGCGGCGGCGAGACAGCAGCCGCCGGTCACCGCCATCGTGGCGTGGCCTTCCTGCGGCGTGAAATAGCGCGTCGAGATGTGCCCGCCGTTCACCGGCGGTCCGACGATGCAGACCTTTGGAATGGTCTCGCTGTTGGCGAGCTCTTCCGCGGTCATCGGCTGGCCGCCTTTGCCCTTGAGGCCCATCTTCAGCCCGGCCTCGATCCACAGCGCCTTCAATGCGGAGAAAAACTTCTCGTCGGCGCGCAGGTCCTTGACCGGTTCGCTTCCGGTCTTGCCGAATTCGGATGCGCGCGCGATCACCATCGGCACGGCGACGTCGACGCAGGAGACGCGGTAGGGGCCGAATTGGTCGGAAGCCGCGCCGGTCGGCAGCGCCTTGCCAGTCTTGGCGCCGACCGGATTGGCGAGGAAGAGATCGACACCGGGAAATTCGCCGTCCACACCCGGGATCCCCGCCATGACGAAGCCGTCGCCGTCGAGCGCGACGCGCGCCATCATCGTCGCTTTGGTGTTGGTGTTGTAGATCTCGACCTCGCCGCGCCCGTTCAATTGCCGCGGCAGGAATTGCTGGTCGATCGCCCAGTACGGCAGCGACGCGGACATGTTGCCGCAATTGACGCTCCAGTCGATCTGCGACTTGCCGGAAGCGAGCTGCGCCAGGGTGCTGACGATCTGCGGCGTGCCGGCCGCATTGGTGCGCAATTCGGCGAAGAACACCTTATTGCTGGTCGGATAGCCGCGGCCCAGCCCGGTGATCTGCTTGGTGTCGTTCGTCGTCCCCGCGAGCGGCAGTCCCATCAGGTGACGGAGAAGCTCCTCGCGCAGCGCAAGCTCCTGCGGTGCGACCCGGTCCCAAATAACGAGGCCGGTCGAGGTGCCGCCGCGCGCGTGCAGGACGGGAAATTCCCACGCGCCGAAGCATTCGCGCGGCAAGCGGTCGGCGGGGATGGGGGCTGCGTAATTAATGGGATGCTCCTCGGGCCGGGATGCGGCCGGAACATAGCGGCGCGCCGCAGCATCCGCAACCAATCGGCCATCTGCCGCATTAACATGCACAGCGTTTTCCAAGCGGGTAAAACACAATGCAGATTCAGCCTGAAATCTCATTCCACAATTGCGAAGGTTCCGCCTCCGCGGAGGATATTATCCAGGATCACATAGACCGCCTGGAGCGCATTTATGAGCACATGACGACGTGCCGCGTGCGCGTCGATCAGCGCAATCAGAACTCTTCCGACACGATCCCGCCCGTCGTGCACATCGAGATTTCGGTACCCGGGCACAAGGACATCGTCATCGCGCATGAGCCGGATCATCTGCAACGCAAGTTTCAGGCGCCCGATCTGCACAACGCGATCAATGAGGCGTTCCGCATCGCCGAACGGCGGCTGTCAAAATTCAAGGACAAGCGCACCGATCATGGCACGGCCGACATGCGCCACGAGGCGGCGCAGGAATTTCACGGCCAGATTGCCGAGCTCACTCCGGGCGAGGACTTCGGCTTCCTGATGACCAAGGAGGGCGCGCTGTTGTACTTCCACCGCAACAGCATGCTGTCCGGCGACTTCGACCGGCTGCATCGCGGGGACGAGGTCAGCTATGTCGAGGCGATGGGCGATAACGGCCCCACGGCCAGCAAAGTGAGGGTGCCGGAGCGTGCCTAGGCGAATCCGAACAGTCGCCCGGCCGTGCCGCTGAAGAGCTTGGGGCGGTCGGTGGCGTTCGGAAACCAGCGGCCGACGAGGGCGGTCAGCGGCCCATAGTCCTGGCGCTCGGTCGCGCGCAGAAACGGCCAGTCGGACGCCCATAGGCAGTGATCGAGCGTAAAGGCGCCGACCAAAGCGCGCACGAACGGCAGGCAATCG
>DATCFB010000031.1:0-5564 GCA_036509755.1 Pseudolabrys sp.
GATGGCCGGGACAAGCCTGGCCATGACAGCTAAGAAAATGCAGCGGTCCACTCGTCTATGACCGACGCGTCCGTCTCGTCGCGTTTTAGCTTTTGCAATTCCTCGCGCGGCAATAAGCGCGACAAGGCCCACACCGCCGCGCCGCGCACGAGCGGCGAGGCATCGCCAAGCAAAGATTGTGCTTCCCGGGCCAGCGATGCTGCGTTCGAATTGCCGATGGCGATCAGCACATTGCGCATGAAGCGATCGCGGCCGGTGCGCTTGACCGGGCTCTTCGTGAACAGCGCGCGGAACTGCGTATCGTCGAGCCGCGACAATGCGGCGAGATCGGGCGCGCGCAGATTGTCGCGCGCGGCGAGCTTTGCCTCGCGCCCGGTCTGCGCGAACTTGTTCCATGGACACGCGGCAAGACAATCGTCGCAGCCATAGATGCGGTTACCCATCAATGGTCGCAGATCGCGCGGGATCGGACCCTTGTGCTCGATGGTGAGGTACGAAATGCAACGCCGTGCATCGAGCCGGTACGGCGCAGGAAAGGCGGCGGTCGGGCAGACGTCGAGACAGGCGCGACAGGAACCGCAACTGTCCTCGACCGGTGCGTCGGCGGGCAGCTCGAGTGTCGTGAAGATCGCTCCGAGGAACAACCACGAGCCGAATTGACGCGACACCAGATTTGTATGTTTGCCCTGCCAGCCGAGACCTGCGGAGGCGGCGAGCGGTTTCTCCATCACCGCGGCGGTGTCGACGAACACTTTCACATCGCCACCGGCATGGGCGACGAGCCAGCGCGCAATCTCCTTCAGCTTCTTTTTGATCAGCTCGTGATAGTCGTCGCCTTTGGCATAGACCGAGATGGCCGCCTTGGCGCGTTGCGCGAGCACCGCGCGCGGATCTTCATCCGGTCCGTAATTCAGGCCAAGCATGATGACCGAGCGCGCCTCGGGCCACAGCGACAGCGGCGACGCGCGGCGCTCGGCGGTCGTGGCGAGCCAGTCCATGTCGCCATGCGCGCCGTCCGCGATGAAGCGCGCGAGGCGCTCCATCGTCTCCGGCGTGGCGTCGGCTCGCGTGATGCCGACGGAGTCGAAGCCGACCGCGCGCGCTTTGTCGAGCAGCGCGGATTTTAAATTCGCGGGATTGGCCGCTTCCACCCTCCCCCCGCGCAGCGGCGGGGAGGGTCGGGTCGCATCGGCACGATGCGACCCTGGGCGGGGGGCTTTCTGCGGAGTCACAACTCCGCCCCCCACCCCCGACCCCTCCCCCCCACTCGCACGCAGCCAGGTTTACGCAGGCTGCGTAAACTTGGCTGCGATGCTCGCGGGGGGAGGGGAGAGGAAATCAGAAATCCAGGTCGGCGTAGTGCTCCGCCGGTGGCAGGCCGGCCAGCGTCTCGGCGAGCAGCGGCCGGAACGACGGCCGCGACTTCACCCGCGCGTACCACTGCTTCGCTGCCTCGTCTTCGCTCCACGGCACTTCGCCCAAATAGTCCAGTGTCGACAGGTGCGCCGCCGCCGCGAGATCGGCCAGCGACATCCGCTCGCCCGCCAGCCAATCGCGTGAGCGCGCGAGCCATCCGATATACGCCAGATGATACCGGATATTCTGGCGGGCGGCGCGCAGCGCCTCGGTGTCCGGCGAGCCTCCGCCCTGTTCACGCGTCATATAGCGTTTGAACACCCGTTCCGACACCAGGGTGCCGCTGACCTCGGCGTGGAATTTCTCGTTGAACCAGTTCGCCAGCCGACGCACCTCGACGCGCTCGGCCGGCTCAGGAGCCATCAGGCGTTCGGCCGTTTCCGAGGGCGGCAGGATCTCCTCGAGATATTCGGCGATCACGGCCGCGCCCGGTACCGGCGGCTGGCCTTCCGCCACCAGCACCGGCAATTCGCCGGCGGGATTGAGCAGCAGGAACTCCTCGCGCCGTTCCCAGAAGCGTTCTTCGACCAGCCGGGCGGCGACGCCGTATTCGCTGAGGATCAGGCGCACATAGCGCGACTGCGGCGACAGCGGGTGGTGGAACAGGGTCAGCATGAAGCCCGTGAGGTGACGCGGAAAATGGCGGGAATCGGTGACTGCACTATAGGAAGGCGCTCCGGCAAGGCAATTGCGGTGCGGTTAAGGGAGTTTTAATTTGCCTCCAGCCTCCTATGCGTCACGAGCATAAGCCGGCCCTGGAGCACAAATCCCATGAATTTCGACGCCCTGATGGCGCCGGCGATGCACCTGATCTCCGCGCATATCGATCTCGTCAAGGCGGCCGTGCTCGGAATCGTCGAGGGCTTCACCGAATACCTGCCGGTATCGTCGACCGGTCATCTCCTGCTGATGGAGCACATCCTCGGCTGGGGCGATGATTCCTTCGGCAAGTCCTTCGCCGTGTTGATCCAGCTTGGGGCCATCCTGGCGCTGCTGACCATCTATTTCGGCCGCCTCTGGGCGCTGGCGACGCACATGTTCACGCAGTGGGCGGCGGCGCGCTTCATCATCGGCGTGCTCCTCGCCTTCCTGCCGGCAGCGGTGATCGGCGCACTCGCTTACCACATTATCAAGGCCTACCTGTTCGACGTCCGCGTCGTTTGCATTTCGTTGATCATCGGCGGCTTCATCCTGCTTGCGGTCGATCGCCTCGAGCTGAAGCCACGCTTTCGCGACTCGACAGAGTTTCCACTGTGGATGTATCTCGGCATCGGCATCATCCAGTGCGTGTCGATGATCCCTGGCGTGTCGCGCGCCGGCGCGACCATTGTCGGGGCCATGCTGTTCGGCGCCGACCGCCGCGCCGCGGCCGAGTTCTCATTCTGGCTGGCGATGCCGACCATGGTCGGAGCCTTCGCCTACGAGGCCTATAAGAGCCGAGTCGATCTCCTGCACAGCGGCGACATCAAGACCATCGCCGTCGGCTTCATCTTCTCGTTCATTTTCGGCTGGATCGTCGTCAAGACGTTCCTCGGCTTTGTGCAGCGACACTCTTTCGCGGTCTTCGCCTGGTGGCGCATCCTGCTCGGCAGCGCCGGCATCTACGCGTTGTATTTTTGGTGAGCCTATTTATCCCTCCCCTGAAAGGGGAGGGTCCGGCGCGAAGCGCGCCGGGGGTGAGGTCACGTCAAAATTGAGAATGCCGCCGCCCGGCTCGCAAGCGCTCGCCACCCTCCCCCACAGGCGGGAGCGCCTCACACGTTGCGCCGCAGATCGCCGTAATCGTCGAACAAAATATCGCGGCTCACATCGGCGACGTCGCGCAAGCCGGTAAGCGCCATGCTCAGGCGCAATTCACTCTCGATCAGGCTGAGAGCTTTCGTCACGCCGGCGCCGCCCATCGCGGCGAGCCCGTAGAGATGGGCGCGGCCGATGAGGCAGCCGCGCGCGCCGAGCGCCAGCGCCTTCAGCACATCCTGGCCGGAGCGCACGCCGCCGTCGAACAGGATTTCGATGCGGTCTCCCACAGCGTCGGCGATGCGCGGCAGCGCCGCGATCGTCGCCGGCGCGCTATCGAGCTGACGGCCACCATGATTTGACACGACAATGCCATCGACACCGTGATCGGCGGCGCGCTTGGCGTCTTCGGCATCGAGCACGCCTTTGAGCACCAGCTTGCCGGGCCACACTTTGCGCATCCAGGCGATGTCGTTCCACGACAGGCTCGGATCGTAGTTTTCCTGCGCCCAGCGGCCGGCGGCGAGCGCACCGGTCTGCGAGGTTTTGTGCAGGAAGGCGGCGATATTGCCGAAGGTCTTGCGCTTGCCGCGCATGACGCTCATCGCCCAACCGGGCTTGGTTGCAATGTCGAATGCGTTGCGCAGCGTCAGCCGCGGCGGCACTTCGAGGCCGTTCTTGAGGTCGGCGTGGCGCTGGCCGCGCAGCGGCAGATCGACGGTGACGAACAGCGCGGTGCAGCCGGCGGCCTTGGCGCGGTCGAGAATCTGCTCCGAGAAGCCGCGGTCGCGGAAGACATAAAGCTGAAACCAGAACGGGGCCTTGGTCGCAGCGCGGATGTCCTCGATCGAGCAGATCGACATTGTCGATTGGCAATAGCGGATGCCGGCGTCTTCGGCGGCGCGCGCGGCGATCATCTCGCCATCGCCGCACAGCAAACCGGCGAGTCCGGTCGGGGCGATCGCGACCGGCATCGACACCTTTTCGCCGAGCATCGTGGTCGACAGATTGCGCTCGCTCGCGTCGATCAGGATGCGCTGGCGAAAACGGATCGCCTTCAGCTCCGTCGTGTTGGCGCGGTAGCTGATCTCGTCATAGGAGCCGGTGTCGACATAGTCGAACAGCGCCTTCGGCACCTTGCGCCGGGCGAGCCGGCGTAGGTCCTCGATGTTGGTGATGACCGGCATTCGAAAAACTGCGCGTCAGGCGGTCGGCTGCGCGCGGAACTGGCCGGTCTTGCGGAAGCGCCACAGATAGGACGGCACAACCGTCTCGATCGTCTCCGGCTCGATGCCCAGCCCCTGCAACGTCCGCCGCTGCGCCACCGCCTCGGCGGACACGACATTGTCGCTGCGCAGGAGTTCGACCTGATCGGGGGTCAACAGCGGCGTCGGCATGAACTGCATCAGGCTCGCCTGCAATTTGGCGATGACGAACGGGAGCGGCACGAGGAGACGGCGGCGCTCGATGGTCGCGAGAATGTATTCGAGGATTTCCCGGAAGCTGCGCACTTCAGGTCCGCCGAGTTCGTAGGTCGCGCCCGCGCGTGCCTGGCCATCGACGGCGAGGGCAATCGCCTGCGCCACGTCGCCGACGAACACGGGCTGGAATTTGGTGTGGCCACCGCCGACCAGCGGCAGCACCGGCGACATTCTCGCCAGCGAGGCGAACAGGTTGAAGAAGTTGTCTTCCGGGCCGAACATGATCGACGGCCGCATGATCGTGGCGTCGGGCGCGATCTCGCGCACGAGCTTCTCCGCCGCCGCTTTCGTCCGCGCATAGATGCTGGTCGAGTTCTCGCCGGCGCCGATCGCCGAGACGTGCACCATGCGCGCGCCATGCGCCTTTGCGGCACGTGCGACGTTGGCCGCGCCTTCGGTGTGCACCGCGTTGAAGCGCTGGCGGCCGCGCTCGAACAGGATACCGACCAGGTTCACCAGCACGTCGGCGCCGCGCGCGGCGGCCTCGACCGATTCCGCGTTGCGCAGGTTCGCCTGTACGGCATTAATCTGGCCGACCCGGCCGAGCGGCTGAAGGTGGCCCGTCAAGTCGGGCCGGCGCACCGCGACGCGGATGCGGTAATGGCGTTTGGCCAGCGCGCGCACGAGATGGCGGCCGAGGAAGCCGGAGCCGCCGTAGACGGTGACGAGGGTGTCGTAGGGACTGCGTGCGGTCATCCCGCTCTCGCTTGGCAATGGGGGAACCGGCAATCGATCCGGCCCTCGCGGCAATACAGGATCGCATTCGTGCTGTACAGGCCGCGCGCCGGCCGCAAACGGTTCAATTGACAAGGAGGATTGGGCTCAATACCTAGAGCCGCCAGTGCCCAGGTGGCGGAATTGGTAGACGCGCTGGCTTCAGGTGCCAGTGGCCGAAAGGTCGTGAAGGTTCGAGTCCTTTCCTGGGCACCA
>DATCFB010000032.1:0-16477 GCA_036509755.1 Pseudolabrys sp.
CTTCCTGCATCGCGCCAGCTTCGAGGCCTGGCCCCGCGATCTCCAGGACGCGATGCGCGAAGCGGTGACGACATCGGTCACCTACCAGCGCGGGCTCGCGGTCGAGGAGCACGAGCAGTCGCGCAAGGCGATCGAGGCGGCAGGCTGCGAGATCATCGCGCTGACGGCGCGCGAGCACGACGTTTTCGTCGACACGGTGCAGCCGTTGCTGAAAGAGGCGCGGCAGACCTATGGCGAAGCGATGTTCGGCATGGTGCCGAAGGCCTGAAAGCACGCCGGCGGGTGTGGAAGGTGGGCCCCGGAAATTAACCGGGGCTCAACCATATCAGCGTGGCGCGGCGGCGGCGGTTACAACGCTGCAAGGTCTCGGCGCTTAATGAATGCACCGGCATTTCAGGCAGCGTCACATGATGTCAGGCTCTCGTCCCGTCGCGCTCGCGCTGCGCGGCCTCACCAAGCGCTACGACCGCCCCGCGGTCGACGGCCTCGACCTCACCGTCTATGGCGGCGAGTTCTATTCGCTGCTGGGGCCGAACGGCGCCGGCAAGACGACGACCCTGCGCATGATCGTCGGGCTGCTGAAGCCGGACGGCGGCACGATCACGGTCGGCGGCATCGACGCGCTCGCCGACCCCGTCGCCGCCAAGCAGGTGGTCGCGTGGGTTTCCGACGAGCCCATGATCTATGACAAGCTGACGCCGCTCGAATATCTCGAATTCGTCGCCGGGCTCTGGCGCATCGACGCGCCGGTCGGGGAGGCGCGCGCCCGCGAGCTCATCGACTGGCTCGGGCTGACGCCGAACATGCACGAGCGCTGCGAGGGATTCTCCAAGGGCATGCGGCAGAAGGTGGCGCTCGCCGGCGCGCTGGTGCACGACCCGAAGCTGATCATCCTGGACGAACCGCTGACCGGCCTCGATGCCGGCTCGGCGCGCCAGGTGAAAACCGTGCTGCGCGAGCGCGTCGCTGCGGGCGGCACGGTGGTGATGACGACGCACATCCTCGAAGTGGCCGAGCGCATGGCCGACCGCATCGGCGTCATCGCCAATGGCCGTCTGATCGCCGAAGGCACGCTCGACGAATTGCGCCGCCGGTCCGGGGCCGCGTCGGCGACGCTGGAAGACACGTTCCTCAAGCTCGTCGCCGAAGAGGCCGCGTGAGCCGGCCCGGCACGGTGACCTGGCTCGCCGCGCACGAATTGCGGCTGGGCTTTCGCGACTGGCTGTCGCTGATGACGGCCGGCCGCCGGCGCCGGCTGCGCACGGTCGTGATCGCGCTCGCGATCTTCGGCGTGTTCATGCATCTCATCGCCTATCCGATGGTGGCGCGCTATGCCGACGCCCAGCCGGACTTGCCGACCTTGGTGACGGTGAGCGGCATTCTGCTGCTGTCGTTCTCGCTGCTGTTGTCGCAGGCGATGGAATCGGTCACCCGCGCTTTCTACGCGCGCGCCGATCTCGACCTCATTCTCACCGCGCCGGTGTCGCCGCGGAAAGTGTTCGCCGTGCGGATCGCCCGCATCGCCGTTGCGGTCGCGGCGATGGCGATGGCCATCGCGGTGCCGTTCGTGAACGTGCTGGCGCTGAGCGGCGGCGCGCATTGGTTCGCGGCTTATGGCGTCGTTGCCGCCATGGGTGCAATCGCCGCCAGCCTCGGGGTGGCGCTGACGGTGGCCCTATTCCGCACCATCGGCCCGCGGCGGACGCGGTTCGTCGCGCAGGTCGTCGCCGCGATCATCGGCGCCGCATTCCTCATTGGCCTTCAGGTGGTTGCGATCCTCTCCTTCGGCAGTCTGTCGCGGCTGGCGCCGCTGCAAGCGCCGTGGCTCTTGGAACGCGTGCCTGGCCCCGACAGCGCCATATGGGTTGCCGCGCGCGCCGCGCTCGGCGACGGTTTCGCGCTTGCCTGGCTGCTTCTGTTTGCCTTCGCGCTGCTGGCGGTGACCATCGCGCTATTCTCACCTCGCTTTGGCGATCACGCCATCGCCGCGTCCGGCATGTCGCAGGCCGTTGTGCGGCAGCGCCAGCGCGGCTTCCGCCTGCGCTCGCCCAAGCAGATGCTGCGACGCAAGGAATGGACGCTGCTCGCGCGCGATCCATGGCTGATGTCGCAGACCCTGATGCAGATCCTTTATTTGGTGCCGCCGGCCTTGCTCATGTGGCGCAGCTTCCGCAGCGGCACGACGGCGCTGATCGTGCTGGTGCCGGTAATCGTGATGGCCGCGGGTCAACTCGCCGGCGGTCTCGCCTGGCTGTCGATCTCCGGTGAAGACGCGCCCGATCTCGTCGCTACGGCCCCGATCGCGACGCGCAGTCTATTGTGGGCGAAAATCGAAGCGGTGATGATCGCCATCGCCGTCATATTCGCCCCGTTCATCGCGGCACTTGCCGTCGCTTCGCCATGGGCCGCGGCGGTTGGCGGCGCGGGCGTGCTTGTCGCCGCCGCGGCGGCGACCGATGTTCAATTGTGCTTCCGCGTGCAGGCGCGCCGCAGCCACTTCCGCCGCCGCCAAACCTCGTCGCGTGTGGCGACGTTCGCCGAAGCCTTCTCCTCGATCGCGTGGGCGGCAACTGCGGCGCTCGTCGCGGCCGGCACATGGTTCGCCCTCGTACCGGGGCTCGCGGCGCTCGCGATCCTCGGCGGCGTGCGGCTGATCGCGCCGCCGCGCGACTAGGCGGCCACGCGGCGCGCCCACGTCGTCATTCGCAGCACGAGTGCGCCGACGATGACGAGGTTGAGAATATTGCTGCCGATGCCCATGGCAAAGGCCGGGGCGTAATAGCCGAAATGATCGTAGAGCAGCCCGGCGAGCCAGCCGCCGAGCGCCATGCCGCCGCCCGAGAACAACAGCAGCGTCGGAATGCGCCAGTGCGCTTCCGCATCGGGGAACAGCTCGCGCAGGGCCAGCACATAGGCCGGGATGATACCGGAGAAGCCGAGGCCGAAGGCTGCCGCTACGGTGAACAGTCCGGTCTCGCTCTGCGTCATCAGGAACGCCGTCATCGAGGCTGCCTGCCAGGTCGATGCGATCAGTACGGTCCTGAGCCCGCCGATGCGGTCGGAGATCGCGCCCCAGATCTGACGACTGAGAAAGGCTGTGCCGAGCAGCACCGACAACATCACGGCGCCGACCGCGCGGCTGATACCGAGGTCGCCGCAGAAGGCGACGAGATGTCCCTGCGGCATTGCCATCGGAATACAGCACAGCACGGCGGCGGCGCAGATCATGGCGAACGCCGTATTGGGTTTGAGTCCCAGCACGCGCGCATGCACGGCGGTCGCGTGCGTGGCGGCGTCCGAATGGACCATCTCCGGCGGGTTCCGCAGATAGATCAGCGCCAGAGGTACGATAATCACGACCTCGAGGACGGCATACCCCAGCATGGTCTGCCGCCATCCCCATCCAGCAATGACGCGTTCGAACAGCGGCGGCCACACCGCGCCGGCGAGATAGGAGCCGCTCGAGATGAGTGCGAGCGCCGATCCGCGGCGGCGATCGAACCAGCGGCTGACGTAGACATAGAGCGGGGCGTTGATGCCGCCGAGCCCCACCATGCCGATGAACAGACCGTGGCCGATCCACAGGGGCCAGGGCGGACCGAACGTCGACACCGAGAGGCCGACAGCGATCATCAGCGAGCCGCAAAGCACGGTCCAGCGGGTGCCGATGCGGTTGGCGATGCGGCCCATGATGATGCCGCCGAAGCCGGCGCCAAGCCAGGCCAGCGAACTCGCCAGCGCCGGCACCGATCGGGCGCCGCCGGCCTCCGCTGCGATGTCGCTCAAGGCGACGACGGTGATCCAGGCCGAGCCATAGGCCATCAGCATGGCGAATAGCGCCACGGTGGCCACGATCCACGACGCACGGTTCTCGATCGACGCGGAGTGCGGCTGATGCATTCTCAGATCCCGGCTGGCGACCCTTGTAGCGGTTGCCCCGGATTTGACCACTGCGTCCGGCGCACGGCCGGGATACATGCTGCATTGCGCCAAAATGCGAGATGCACGCCGCAGAGGTAATTTCGTTCCGCCCAGCGCCGCGACAACGAAATTGACCACATGGCGTTGTGATGTCAGGTTTTATTAGGTTGCCGCAGCTTTGCGTCGCTGCCTCCGAGCCTATATGAGAGACAGCGGGCGCTCAGACCTCACCTCCGGCAAAGGCCACGCATGACGCTCCAACCGGTCAGCCTCGACGACAAATTCGACCTCGCCCAGTCGCAGGTCTTTGTCACGGGCTACCATGCGCTCATCCGCGCGCTGTTGATGCAGAAGGAGCGGGATCGCCGTGCCGGCCTCAACACGGCAGGCTACGTCACCGGTTATCGCGGCTCGCCGCTCGGCGGCCTCGACCAGCAGATGATCCGCGCCGGCCGGCAGCTCGTCGCCGCCGACGTCAAGTTCCAACCCGGGATCAACGAGGAGCTTGCCGCCACCGCGCTATGGGGCTCGCAGCAGGCCGAGCTGCGCGGCGAAGGCAAGTTCGATGGCGTGTTCGGCATGTGGTACGGCAAGGGCCCGGGCGTCGACCGCTCGGGCGACGTCTTCCGCCACGCCAACATGGCCGGCACGGCTGAGAAGGGCGGCGTCATCGCCCTGATGGGCGACGACCATACGGCCGAGTCCTCGACCACCGCGCACCAGTCCGAATTCCATTTCGTCGACGTGATGATGCCGATCCTCAACCCCGCCGGGGTCCAGGAGATCGTCGACTACGCGCTTTACGGCTGGGCGATGTCGCGCTTTACCGGGACATGGACCGCGCTCAAGTGCATGCACGACACGGTCGAGTCGACCGGCGTCATCGACGGCAGCCTCGACCGGATTCAGATCGTCACGCCGACCGACTTTGTCATGCCGGACGGCGGGCTGAACATCCGCCTCGTCGACACCATTCTTGGTCAGGAAGCGCGGCTGCACGACTTCAAGCGCGACGCGATGCTCGCCTTCCTGCGCGCCAACCGGCTGAACCGGATCGTCACCTCGGGCGGCCGCAATCCGAAGATCGGGATCGTCACCACCGGCAAGGCCTATCTCGACGTGCGCCAGGCCTTCGACGAACTCGGCATCGACGAGGTCCGCTGCAACGACCTCGGCATCCGGCTGTTCAAGATCGGCTGCCCGTGGCCGATCGCGCGCCAGGAGCTCACCGACTTCGCGGCCGGCCTCGATCTCATTATCGTGGTCGAGGAGAAACGATCGCTCATCGAAGTGCAGGTGCGCGAGGAGCTCTACGGCACCGCTAATCAGCCGGTTTGCATCGGCAAGAAGGATGAGGATGGCAACTGGCTCTTCCCGGTGAAGGGCGCGCTCGACTCCAACGACGTCGCGATCTGCATCGGCGAACGCATCCTGCGTCACATTGGGCCGAACGACGAGATCGCCGCGCATGTGTCACGGCTGAAGTCCGCGCAGCATGTGCTTGCCGAAACCGCGGACGTAGCGGTGCGCATTCCCTATTTCTGCTCAGGCTGCCCGCACAATACCTCGACGCGCGTGCCCGAGGGTTCGCGTGCTTATGCCGGCATCGGCTGCCACTACATGGCGCAGTGGATGGAGCGCAAGACGCTCGGCTTCACGCAGATGGGCGGCGAGGGCGCCAACTGGATCGGCGAGGCGCCGTTCTCGAACCGCGATCACGTCTTCCAGAACCTCGGCGACGGCACCTATAATCACTCCGGGTATCTCGCCATTCGCGCCGCGATCGCCTCCGGCGTGAAGATGACCTACAAGATCCTTTACAACGATGCGGTCGCGATGACCGGCGGCCAGCAGCATGACGGCACGCTGACCGTGCCGCAGATCGCGCGCCAGGTCGCGGCCGAAGGCGCAACGCGCGTCGTCGTCGTCACCGACGAGCCGTGGAAATATGCGGCGGACACCGATTGGCCGCGCGGCCTCACCGTGCATCACCGCGACGAGCTCGATGCCGTGCAGCGCGACCTGTCCACGGTCGCTGGCGTCAGCGTTCTCATCTACGACCAGACCTGCGCCGCCGAGAAGCGCCGGCGCCGCAAGCGCGGCACCTTTCCAGATCCCGACAAGCGCGTCGTCATCAACGATCTCGTCTGCGAGGGCTGCGGCGACTGCGGCCAGAAATCGAACTGCGTCTCGGTGCAGCCGCTCATGACCGAATGGGGCCGCAAGCGCACCATCGACCAGTCGAGCTGCAACAAGGACTATTCCTGCATTAAGGGTTTCTGCCCGTCCTTCGTCACGGTGCATGGCGCCAAGCTGAAGAAGGGCGAGAGCGTCGCCGAGCCGTCGGCCTGGGCGGCGCTGCCGGAGCCGGCGACGTCGCTCGCCAATCATCCCTACAGCATCATCGTCACCGGCGTCGGCGGCACCGGCATCGTCACCGTCGGCGCCATCCTCGGCATGGCCGCGCATCTTCAGGGCAAGGGCGTCGGCATCATCGACATGGCCGGCCTCGCGCAGAAGGGCGGCGCGGTCTACAGCCACATCCGCATCGCCAACACGGCGGACGACATCCACTCCATCCGCGTCGCCGCCGGCGGTGCCGACCTCGTGCTCGGCGGCGACATCGTCGTCGCCGGCAACAAGAAGGTGCTCGGCGCCATCAAGCCCGGCAACACCCGCGTCGTCGTCAACACCGCCGAGTTCCTGCCCGGCGACTTCACGCGCAATGCCGACTTCTCGCTGCCGACCGAGCGGCTCAAGCGCGCGATAACCGGCGCGGCCGGCGCCGGCCGCAGCCACTTCGTCGACGCGAGCCGGCTTGCCATCGCGCTGCTCGGCAATTCGATCGGCGCCAATATGTTCATGCTCGGCTACGCCTACCAGCTCGGCGCGTTGCCGGTCTCCGGCGAGGCGATCGAGAAGGCGATCGAGATGAACGGCGAGGCGGTGAAGATGAACATCGCCGCCTTCCGCTATGGCCGCCGCGCCGCCGTCGATCCCGACGCGGTGCAGGCGCTGGTCGCGCCGACGCCGCAGCAGCAGAACGATTCGCTGAAGCTCTCGGAAAGTCTCGACGAGACGATCGCCCGCCGCGAAGCCTTCCTCACCGCCTATCAGAGCCGGCGCTACGCGCGGCGCTATCGTGCGCTGATCGATAGAGTGCGCGCGACGGAAGCCGCGAAGATGCCTGACCAAAGCGCGCTCGTCGAAGCGGTGGCGCGCTATCTGTTCAAGCTGATGGCGTATAAGGACGAATACGAGGTGGCGCGGCTCTACAGCGACACCGGCTTCGTCGAGCGCGTGAAGGCGCAGTTCGACGGCGATTTGCGCTTCGAATACCATTTGGCGCCACCGCTTTTGGCCAAGACCGATCCGCGCACCGGCGAGCCGAAGAAGATGTCGTTCGGCCCCTGGATGCTCACCGCTTTCCGCGTTCTGTCGAAATTCCGGTTCCTGCGCGGCACCGCGCTCGATCCCTTCGGCCACAGCCACGAGCGCCGGACCGAGCGTCAGCTTATCGCCGACTATGAGGCGCTCATCACGGCTATCCTGGCCGATCTAACACCGGCCAATCACGCAACCGCGGTGGCGTTGGCCTCGATCCCGGAGAAGATCCGCGGTTACGGTCCGGTCAAGCAGCGGCATCTGGCCGCTGCGAAGGCCGAGGAGAGCGCTCTGCGCGAGCAGTTCAAGGCCGGCGTCGCGACGGCCTATCTCAAGGCTGCCGAGTAAATTCAGCCGAGCGCCTTTGACGGAAATGGCGGGCGCCGCCTTCCTCCGAGCCCTTTTTCGACACCGCCGAGGCTTGACCCGCCTGCGGCGGTGTTTTCATATCGTTACAAAGAAGAAGCCGCCAAAAGAGCGGCGAGGGGAAACATTGCCGCATTCGACAAGATGCGGTCCAAGGGAGGACGAGACTGTGGCGCTCGACGCCGGCGGTCTGCCGAATACGTTTACCAAGCTCCTGATCCGTAACGCGGAATTGTACGGCTCGCGGCCGGCAATGCGGCACAAGGACCTCGGCATCTGGCAAACCTGGACCTGGGCCCAGACGCTGGAGAACGTGCGTGCCTATGCCGCCGGTCTCAACCGCCTCGGCCTCAAGCGCGGCGACACCTTCGCCATCGTCGGCGCCAACCGGCCGCGGCTCTATTGGTCGGTCATGGCGGCGCAGATGCTCGGCGCCATTCCCGTTCCCGTCTACGCCGATGCCGTCGCCGAAGAACTGCGTTTCGTGCTGGCACACGCGGACGTGCGCTTTGCCGCCGTCGAGGACCAGGAACAGGTCGACAAGATCCAATCCGTGCAGGACCGGCTGCCGAAGCTCGAGCGCATGATCTACGACGAGACGCGCGGACTGCGCGACTACGATCACGCGCGCCTGAATTCGATGGAAAGTGTGATCGACGACGGCCGCAAGGCGCTCGCCGGCGATGCATCAGTTGCCATATGGCTCGACGCCGAGATCGCATCGGGCCAGGGTTCCGATGCGTCGATCATCCTGTACACATCCGGCACCACCGGTGCGTCGAAGGGCGTCGTGCTCACCAATGAGCGCTCGATCGCCGCCGCAGCCGACACGGTCATCTTCGACCATCTCACCGAGACCGATGTCGCGCTCGCCTATCTGCCGCTCGCCTGGGTCGGCGATCACTATCTCAATTTTGCGCAAGGCATGGTGGCGGGCTTCTGCATGGCATGCCCCGAGAACGCCGACACCGCGACGTCCGATCTGCGCGAGATCGGGCCGACCTTCTATTTCGCGCCGCCGCGGACGCTCGAACTGCTGTTGACGCGGGTCATGATCCGCATGGAAGACGCGAGCCTCATAAAGCGCAAGATGTTCCACTATTTCCTCGGCATCGCGCGGCGCTACGGCGAGGCCATCCTCGACCGCCGTCCGGTGCCGCTGGGCGGCCGGTTGCTCTACTGGCTCGGCGACGTGCTGCTCTACGGGCCGCTGAAGAATGTGCTCGGCTTCTCACGCGTTCGCACCGCCTACACGGCGGGCGAGGCCATCGGGCCGGACCTGTTCGCCTTCTATCGCTCGATCGGGCTGAACCTGAAACAGCTCTACGGCCAGACCGAAGCCTTTCTCTACGTCACGGCGCAACCGAACGGCGCCATCTACTCTGGCACGGTCGGTCCGGCCTGCCCGAACGTCGACATCAAAATCTCCGAAGATGGCGAGGTGCTGTTCAAGTCGCCGGGCATGTTCACCGGCTATTTCAAGGATGACGCCAAGACCGCCGAGGTGATGACACCGGACGGCTACGTGAAGACCGGCGACGCCGGCTTCTTCGACGAGAAGACTGGCCAACTGAAGATCATCGACCGCGCCAAGGACGTCGGCCGTCTCGACGACGGCACTTTGTTCGCGCCGAAATATATCGAGAACAAGCTCAAGTTCTACCCCAATATCCGCGAGGTGGTGGCGCTCGGCGACAAGTGCGGGTTCGTCACCGCGATGGTCAATATCGACCTGACTGCCGTCGGCTCCTGGGCCGAGCGTCACAACGTCGTCTATGCCTCCTACCAGGAGCTTGCCGGGCATCCGCTCGTCTATGAGATCATCGCCAAGCACGTCGACGACGTGAACCGCTCGCTGAGCCAGGACAAGATGATGGCGGGCGCGCAGATCCGCCGCTTCCTGATTCTGCACAAGGAACTGGACGCCGACGACGGCGAACTCACCCGCACGCAGAAGGTGCGCCGCGGTTTCGTCGCCGAGCGCTACGCGGCGCTGATCACGGCGTTGTACGACGGCTCGAACGCAGCCGACATCTCGACGCAGGTGACGTTCGAGGACGGCCGCAAGGGGGCGATCAGCGCGCGCGTGAAGATCCGCGACATGCAGCCGGTCACGCCATCGGCCGTGCTGGAGAACGCGGCATGATGGACGCCGTCCTGCGCCGACCTTCATTTCTCTCCCCCCACGAAGCGGCGGGGCGGGGAGGAGCCCCTGCATGAGAGCGCCGGGTGGACCCGATATCGCCGTCGGCGACATGCTGCTGTCGGTCGAGAACGTGTCGCTCGCCTTCGGCGGCGTGAAAGCGGTGAGCGACGTCTCCTTCGACATTCGCAAGGGCGAAATCCGCGCCATTATCGGCCCGAACGGCGCCGGCAAGACGTCGATGCTCAACGTCATCAACGGCTTTTACCAGCCGCAGCACGGACGCATCACCTTCAAGGGCGCGACGCGCGCCAAGATGCGGCCCTACGAGGCGGCCGAGGGCGGCATCGCCCGCACCTTTCAGAACGTGGCGCTGTTCCGCGGCATGACTGCGCTCGACAACATCATGGCCGGCCGCACGCTGAAGATGCGCAAGAACTTCGTCTGGCAGGTCCTGCGCCACGGCCCGGCGATGCGCGAGGAAGTCGAGCACCGCCGGGCGGTCGAGGCGATCATCGACTTTCTCAAAATTCAGGAAATCCGCCGCACGCCGGTCGGCCGTCTGCCTTATGGCCTTCAGAAGCGTGTCGAACTCGGCCGCGCGCTGGCGATGGAGCCGGAGCTGTTGCTGCTGGACGAGCCGATGGCCGGCATGAATCTCGAGGAGAAGGAAGATATGTCGCGCTTCATCCTCGACGTGAACGACCATTTCGGCACGACCATCGCCCTGATCGAGCACGATATGGGCGTGGTGATGGACCTGTCCGATCGTGTCGTGGTGCTCGATCACGGCATCAAGATCGCCGACGGCACGCCGGCCGAGGTGATGAAGGACCAGGCGGTGATCGACGCCTATCTCGGCGTGGCGCACTGATGGACCTCCTGTACAAAGCCTTTATCGATCCCTTCGTGCAGATGGGCGCGGCGCCGGATCTCCTGGTGCAGACGCTGTGGGACGGGCTGGTCGCCGGCGTCCTCTATTCGCTCATTGCGCTGGGCTTCGTGCTGATCTTCAAAGCCTCCGGCGTGTTTAATTTCGCGCAAGGCATCATGGTCGTGTTTGCGGCGCTGACCCTGGTCGGCCTGCACGAGCATGGTATCCCCGCCTATGTCGCGCTCGCCATCACTATCGTCGTGATGTTCGGGCTCGCCGTCAGCGTCGAGCGCTTGATGCTGAGGCCTCTCGTCAATCAGCCCGACATCATCCTGTTCATGGCGACGTTCGGGCTCACCTATTTCCTCATCGGCTTCGGTGAACTGATCTTTGGCGGCGATCCCAAGGTGATGATCGCCAGCGAGCTCGGCCTGCCGAGCGGCGCGATCGACATCAAGTTCGCCGGCGGCTTCGTCTCGTTGCAGAAGATCGACATCGCGGCGACAATCATCGCGTCGCTGATGGTGGCCGCGCTCGCGCTGTTCTTCCAGAAGACGCGCATCGGGCGCGCCCTACGCGCGGTCGCCGACAGCCACAAGGCGGCGCTCTCGGTCGGCATTTCGCTCGAGCAGATCTGGGTGATCGTCTGGTTCGCCGCCGGTCTCGTCGCGCTGGCGACCGGCATCATGTGGGGAGCGCGTTCGGAAGTGTCCTTCGCGCTCGAGATCATCGCGCTGAAGGCGCTCCCGGTGCTGATCCTCGGCGGCTTCACCTCGGTGCCGGGCGCCATCGTCGGCGGCGTCATCATCGGCGTCGGCGAGAAGGTCGGCGAATTCTACTGGGGCCCGCTTCTCGGCAGCGGCATCGAGACCTGGCTCGCCTACGTGATCGCGCTCGTTTTCCTGCTGTTCCGGCCGCAGGGCCTGTTCGGCGAAAAGATCATCGAACGGATCTGAGATGCTTTACCGCGAGGCCGGACAGTTCAAGACCGCCTACAGCGCCGACATGGCGGTGTTTCCGATCCTTCAGGATCGCATCGGCATCGCCGTGATCCTGCTCGTCGCCGCCGTGATTGTTCCGGTCTTCGGCAGCGAATTCCTGCTTCAGGCGGTCATGACACCCTTCCTGGTGTTCTCGCTCGCCTCGATCGGGCTTAACCTGCTCACCGGCTACACCGGGCTATTGTCGCTGGGCACCGGCGCGTTCATGGGCGTCGGCGCCTATGCCTGTTACAAGCTGACGACCTATTTCCCTGGCGTGAACATCATCATCTGGATCGTCGCCTCCGGCTTCTTCTCCGCCGCGGTCGGGGTCGTGTTCGGCCTGCCGTCGCTGCGCATCAAAGGCTTCTATCTGGCCGTGGCGACGCTCGCGGCGCAGTTCTTCCTGTCGTGGCTCTTCATTCGGCAACCGTGGTTTTACAATTACAACGTCTCCGGCGCGATCGAAGTGCCGACGCGCACAATGTTCGGCATTCCGATCACCGGCGCCACCGCCAGCGACACGACCCGGTATTTCGTCGTGCTCGGCTTCGTCGTCGTCATGACCTGGCTCGCCTCCAACCTCGTGCACGGCCGCATCGGCCGCATGTGGATGGCGGTGCGCGACATGGATCTTGCCGCCGAACTGATCGGCATTCGCCTGTTGCGCACCAAGCTGCTCGCCTTCGCCGTCTCGTCCTTCTATTGCGGCGTCGCCGGCGCGCTGCTCGTGTTCCTGTGGTACGGCAGCGCCGAACCGGCGGTGTTCGACGTCAACCTGTCGTTCTACATCCTCTTCATGGTGATCATCGGCGGTCTCGGCAGCCTGACCGGCTCGTTCTATGGCGCGGCGCTGATCTACATCCTGCCGATCGTGCTGCGGTACATTCCGCCGAAGCTCGGCATCCCGATCCAGTCGGCGACCGTCGAGCACATCCAGCACATGGTGGTCGGCGCGCTCATCGTTCTATTCCTGATTGTCGAGCCGGCGGGCCTCGCCCGGCTCTGGCAGATCGGCAAGCAGAAACTGAGGGTGTGGCCTTTCCCGTATTGAAAGAGCAAACTCTCGGCCAAGCCCGGGCAAACCGGGAGGGCCGGCGGCGCAAACGCCGCACGGTCGCAAGCAACAGGCGGCATCGCCGCCGTCAAGGGAGGGAACGTGATGCGAAGCTATCGTATTCTGCTCGGCGCCGCCGCCATGGTCGCCGCCGGGCTGTCGCTGGCTCCGGTGCCGGCCAGCGCTGCTGACGGAATCTACATTCCGCTGCTTTCATATCGCACCGGCCCGTTCGCCGGCTCCGGCACGCCAATCGTGAACGGCATGGCCGACTATCTCAACATGCTCAACGAGCGTGACGGCGGCATCGGCGGCGTGAAGCTGGTCGTCGAGGAATGCGAGACCGGCTACGACACCAAGAAGGGTCTCGAATGCTATGAGCAGGTCAAGTCGAAGCATCCGGTGGTGCTCAATCCGTATTCGACCGGCATCACTCTGCCGCTGATCCCGAAGGCCGCGATCGACAAGATCCCGATCCTGTCGATGGCCTACGGCCTGTCGGCTTCCGCCGACGGCAAGACCTTCCCGTGGGTGTTCAACCCGCCGGCGACCTATTGGGACGGCGCGTCGATGTTCGTCGCCTATGCCGGCAAGCAGGAAGGCGGCCTCGACAAGCTCAAGGGCAAAAAGCTCGGCCTGGTTTATCTCGACGCGCCCTATGGCAAGGAGCCGATCCCGGTGCTTGAGGCGCTGGCGAAAGACTACGGCTTCGAGCTGAAGCTCTATCCGGTGCCGGCCGCCGAAATGCAAAATCAGTCCTCGCAATGGCTGAACATCCGCCGCGACCGTCCGGACTGGCTCTATCTTCAGGGCTTCGGCTCGATGAACCCGACAGCCGTGAAGGAAGCCGCCAAGAACAATTTCAAGATGGATCACCTGATCGGCAACTGGTGGGCCGGTGGCGACGACGATGCCCGCCCGGCAGGCGACAGCGGCAAAGGCTATCTGTCGCTCGACTTCAACCAGGTCGGCACGAACTTCCCGGTGATCCAGGACATCATCAAGTACACGGTCGACAAGGGTAAGAGCCAGACGCCGAAAGATAAGGTGGGCGAGAACCTCTACAATCGCGGCGTCTACAATTCGATGATCATCGCGGAGGCCATCCGCAACGCGCAGAAGATCACCGGCAAGAAGGTGATCGACGGTTCCGACATGCGGCGCGGCCTCGAGACGCTCACGATCGACGAGGCGCGGCTCAAGGAGATGGGCGCCGCCGGCTTCGTTGCGCCGGTGAAGGTCACCTGCGCCGACCACAACGGCCACAACGCCGCCTACATGGCGAAGTGGGATGGCAAAAAGTGGATCAAGGGCTCGGACTGGATCCAGCCGATCAAGGACAAGGTCGAGCCGCTGATCCAGGCCGCGGCCAAGGCCTATGCAGGCGCCAATTCCGGTTGGCCGACGCGTACCGAGCCCTGCGACTCGAAGTAGTGCTTCTTACCTTTCCCCCTGTGGGAAGGGCGCGTGCTTCTCTTTTACCCTCCCCCTTGTGCGGAGGGTCGGCGAGCGAAGCGAGCCGGGGTGGGGGTCTTTGCAATTAGCATGACCCCCACCCCGCTCACCTCACTACGTTCGGTGAGCGAGCCTCCCCACAAGGGGAGGGAAAAGAAAGGCAGACGTCGTGACTTCCTTCGCCGCTACAGCGAATGCGGCTGACGCCCCCGAGCGTATTTTGCGCGTCAATAACATCGAGGTGATCTACGATCACGTCATCCTGGTCTTGAAAGGCGTGTCGCTCGACGTGCCGAAGGGCGGCATCGTTGCGCTGCTCGGCGCCAACGGCGCCGGCAAGACCACGACGCTGAAGGCGATCTCGAACCTGCTGCACGCGGAACGCGGCGACGTCACCAAGGGCTCGATCTTGTTCGAGGGCAAGGAGGTCCAGGACCTTTCGCCGAACGATCTCGTCCGCCGCGGCTGCATCCAGGTAATGGAGGGCCGCCATTGCTTCGGCCATCTGACCATCGAGGAGAACCTGCTGACCGGCGCCTTCACGCGTGCGGATGGCAAGGCGGCGATCAAACGCGACATCGACAAGGTTTATGCCTATTTCCCCCGCATCGCCGAGCGCAAGGACTCGCTCGCCGGCTACACGTCCGGCGGCGAGCAGCAGATGTGCGCCATCGGTCGCGCGCTGATGTCGCGGCCGAAGATGATCCTCCTCGACGAGCCGTCGATGGGGCTGGCGCCGCAGGTCGTCGAGGAGATCTTCGAGATCGTGAAGGATCTGAATACCAAGGAGGGCGTCTCCTTCCTGCTGGCCGAACAGAACACCAATATGGCGCTCAAATACGCGACCTACGGCTACATCCTGGAGAACGGCCGCGTCGTCATGGACGGCGGCGCCAGGATGCTGGCGGAGAACGAGGACGTGAAGGAATTCTACCTCGGCATCTCCGAAGGGCGGCGCAAGAGCTTCCGCGACAGCAAGCACTATCGCCGCCGCAAGCGCTGGCTGGCTTAGGCAGCCTTCTTACTTCCCCGCGAAGGAGGAGGGTAAAAGAGAAAATGCCAATGCCCGACCACTATGACGGCCTCGAAACACGCGATCCGGCCGCGCGCGAGCGCGAGCAGTTCGGCGCGCTGCCGGCGCTGATCGCGCATGCGATGCAGGCGCCCGGCTGGAAGAAGCGACTCGCCGGCGTCGTGCCCAACGCGGTGACCTCGCGCGCCGCGCTGGCGAAATTGCCGGTGCTGCGCAAGAGCGATCTGGCCGCGTTGCAAAAGGCGCAGCCGCCCTTCGGCGGATTCAATGTCACGGCGCCGGGCAAAGCGCACCGGCTGCACATGTCGCCGGGACCGATTTTCGAGCCGCAGGGACACGGCGCCGACTTCGGCCATTGCGGGCGTGCGCTCTACGCCGCCGGCTTCCGCGCAGGAGACATCGCGCACAATGCCTTCACCTACCATCTCAATCCGGGCGCCTATATCCTCGAGGCCGGCGCGCACGCGCTCGGCTGCGCCGTCATTCCGGGGGGCATCGGCAATACCGAGCAACAGCTCGAGGCCGTCGCGCATTACAAGCCTGCCGGTTATGTCGGCACGCCGGACTTTCTGAAAATCCTCCTCGATGCGGCGGAGAAGACTGGGAAGGATGCGTCCTCGTTCCGGCGCGCGCTGGTGTCCGGCGCGGCGCTGCCTGCCTCGCTGCGTGAGGAACTCGGCCGCCGCGGCGTAGCCGTGCTGCAGTGCTACGCTATCGCCGAGGTTGGCGTCATCGCCTACGAGTCGGCGGCGCTGGAGGGCATGATCGTCAACGAAAGCATCATTCTTGAGATCGTGCGGCCGGGCACCGGCGATCCGGTCGCGGACGGCGAAGTCGGCGAAGTCGTCGCCACCTCGTCAAACCCCGACTACCCGATGATCCGCCTCGCCACCGGCGATCTGTCCGCCGTGCTGCCCGGCCGCTCGCGCTGCGGCCGTACCAATATGCGTATCAAGGGCTGGATGGGCCGCGCCGATCAGACCGCCAAGATCAAGGGCATGTTCGTGCACCCGCAGCAGGTCGCCGAACTTGCCGCGCGGCATCCGGAACTCGGGCGGCTTCGCCTTGTCGTCGGCCGCCAGGCCGAGCAGGACACGATGACGCTGGCCGCCGAATGCGCGGCGCCCGATCCTTCGCTCGAAGGCGCGGTGGCGGCGACCTTGCAGTCGGTGACCAAGCTCAAGGGCGTCGTGATGCTGGTCGCGCCCGGCTCGCTGCCGAACGACGGCAAGGTGATCGCCGACGAGCGGCCGGTGGGGTGACT
>DATCFB010000033.1:0-4673 GCA_036509755.1 Pseudolabrys sp.
GCGAGCGGGGCGGAGAAGAAGGCATCGAGGTTGTTGGACGCGGTCTTCGGGCTCAGGGACATCATATTCTCCAGGCGCCGGATTTACGGCGCCGAACGGGGTCGGACGGACGGCTCAAAGGATTGCGCTGTCGATAGCATATCGGCCGACAGGGGCCAAGCAATGGGGCGCTGGCAGGCAGGAAGGCGCAATATCTGGGGTTTTGCGGAAATCTAGCGAGGCGAGAACCTGTGACTCAGCTCTTGTCGTCACCGGGCTTGTCCCGGTGACCCCGCTTGGGGACGCAGTGCCCCTCCAAGCGAGATTGCCGGCACAAGCCCGGCCAAGACAAAGATCGAAGATCGCGGTCTCAAGGGGGTGGGGTCACCCCTTCACCGTTCCCGCGTACTGGCCGAGGCCGTCCTTGTTGTAGATGTCGTCGCGGAACTGGACGACGCCGTCGGGGGTCGCCCAGGCGGTGATATAGACCCAGTAGACAGGCACTGGCTTCGTCAGCTTGGCGTCGGTGCGCTGCCCGGACTTGATCGTCGCGTCGATCTGCTGGCGCGACCAGTTCGGCGTATCGCGCAGCAGCCAGTCGACCAATTCGCGCACGTTCTGCACGCGCACGCAGCCGGACGAATGGAAGCGCATGTCCTCGCCGAACAGGCCCTTCTCGGGTGTGTCGTGCATGTAGACGCCGTCCGGGCTCGGGAACTGGATGCGCAGCGTGCCGAGCGAATTGAAGTCGCCGGGATCCTGGCGGAAGCGGTAGTTCACCGCCTCGTTGGTTTGCCAGTTGATCTGCGTCGGCTGCAACTCATTGCCGTGCATGTCGTAGATGTGGATGTGCTCGCTGGTGAGGTAATTCGGGTCCTTCTGCATCAGTGGCACGAGATCGCGGCGCACCAGCGACACCGGCACGGTCCAATACGGATTGAAATTGATTTCCGTGATCTTGCTGTTGACGTCCGGCGACGGCCGATCCGGCCTGCCGACCACGGCGGTGTAGCGGCCGACCGCGACGCCGTTCTCGACTGCCTCGACCTGCGCCGCCGGGATGTTGACCATCACATAGCGGTCGCCGAGGTTGCCGCTCAGCGCCTTGAGCCGGGCGACATTGGTCTTGAGCTGCGCCAGCCGCACTTCGATGGGGATGTTCAGGCGCTTGAACGTCTCGGCGCGCACGATACCGTCGATCGAGATGCCGTGCCGCGCCTGGAAGCGGCGCACCGCCGCCTCGACATAGGAATCGAAGATATCGCTGGCGCCGACGGCGCTGGCGTCGAGATCGCCGGACACCGTGAGGCGCTGACGCAGCGTCACGACACTCGGATGACGGTTGCCGAGCCGCAGCCGCTCGACCGGCGGCACCGCCGGCCAGCCGCCGCGGGCGAGGATGCCCTCGTACTGGCCGACCGCCTGCGCGGTGGTATCGGCGGTGGAGGCGGAAAGCGTCGGCAGCGACGCCTTCGGCATGTGGATGGTACGCGAGGCGCTGTCGAAGTCCTGACCGAGTTCGCGTCGCTGCGTCTGGTCGATGAGCGTCTGGAGGAGCTTGTCCTCGCCGGCGGCCTTGGCCGGGCGGATCAGGGACGGTGCCGTCAGCGCTCCCGCGCCGAGCAAGGACAGAAAAGCGCGGCGGTCGGGGCCATTGGCGGCCCAGCGGGACTTGTCGGACATCGCGGGTCTCGGACGTGGAGTCGGGTTTCGCCCCCGGCGCGGGGGCATAGCGGAAAACGAACCACCCGACTACCCGGAACTACCGGCGATTTTGTGGCTGCCGCGCACGATGGCGTGATGGCCGAAGCGGGCGTCCTTCCCGACTCGGCCCGCGCAAAAGAGACAAGGCCCCGGCCGGGAGGTTTTCGGCCGGGGCAAGTCTTCCCCCAGGTACGTCCAAAAACAGCGTTAGAGGCGATACAGAATCTGGTCGGTCCAGAAGCGCTCGAGCCGGTGCAGCGACTTGTTGAGCGTGATGAACTCGTCGGCGTTGATGCCGCCCACCTGCTCGACCGTCCGCACGTGCTTCTGATAGAGCGTCTCAACGATGTCGCGCACCTCGCGACCCTTCTCGGTGAGCTTGATGCGCACCGACCGGCGGTCGACGCGCGAGCGCTGATGGTCGAGGAAGCCCATCTCGACGAGCTTCTTCAGATTGTAGGAGACGTTGGAGCCGAGATAGTAGCCGCGCGTGCGCAGCTCGCCGGCGGTCAGCTCCTTGTCGCCGATATTGTACAAGAGAAGCGCCTGCACCGAATTGATGTCGGAGCGCCCGCGGCGATCGAATTCGTCCTTGATGACGTCGAGGAGGCGGCGATGCAGCCGCTCCACCAGCGTCAAGGCTTCGAGGTAGAGAGGCCGAATGTGCTCGAAGCGCTGTTCGCGCTCCGGCTCATCGACCGTTTTCACAACGGCTTTCATGTCCAACGCCCCTGTTTGCGTCTTGTTGTACGTCCCTGGTAGCGAGGCCCTGTTTTCCCCGCTCCGGATGACTGGCAACCTAAAGGGGCCGATCTAAAATCCGCTTAAATAACAACATAAACCAACGGTTTATTTGATGCGGCGAATTCTCGTCTCATTCGCAAGGATCGAGGCAAACGCGGCAAGATTCTATTCACCCTGCCGGCCTTCCTTGCCGCGATCAGCCGCGAATGAAGCGGATAATGCCCGAAAAATCGTGGGAACCCTCGCCGCTGTCGATGTATCGTGAATAAATGTTTGCGGCGTTCGCGCCCATTTCGGTAACGGCGCCGGACGCCTTCGCCGCGTCTTGCGACAATTTGAGATCCTTGAGCATCATCGCCGCGGTAAAACCGGCGGCGTAATCGCGGTTCGCCGGCGACGCCGGCACCGGGCCCGGCACCGGACAATAACTGGTCAGCGCCCAGCACTGGCCCGACGACTTCGCGGCGATGTCAAAGAGCTTCTGGTGCTCGAGGCCGAGGTGTTCGGCGAGCACGAACGCTTCCGACACCGCGATCATCGAGACGGCGAGGATCATGTTGTTGCACACCTTCGCCGCCTGACCGTTGCCTGCGCCGCCTGCGTGCACGATGGTCTTGCCCATCTTTTGAAGGATCGGCTCGGCGCGGGTGAAGGCCTGCGCCGGACCACCGACCATGAAGGTGAGCGTGCCGGCGGTGGCGCCGCCGACGCCGCCGGACACCGGCGCGTCGAGCATCATCAGCCCCCTCGCCTCGGCCGCTTTCGCGACGTCGCGCGCGGTGGCCACGTCGATGGTCGAACAATCGATCAGCAGCGTGCCCGGATTGGCGCTCTCGACGATGCCGCCGGGCGAGAGATAGACGTCGCGCACGTGTTGGCCGGCCGGCAGCATGGTGATGACGACGTCGGCGCGCGCCGCGGCAACGCCCGGCATCTCGACCACTGCGCCGCCCGCGGCCTTCAGCTTCTCGACCGCGGCCGGATTGACGTCGACGCCCTCGACCTGATGGCCGGCCTTGATGAGGTTCTGCGCCATCGGCAGACCCATATTGCCGAGGCCGATAAAACCGATGCGCGACATCATTCGCTCCTTGAATTAGCCGATTACGGCGGATGCTCCTGCGCCGCTTTCAGCGCCAGCAGGAGATACAAGCAAAGCAGCGCCGTCTCGAGCAAGCCGGCGATGAAGGTCGCGCCGAACACCTGCGGGAAGAACACTTCCAGCGCCAGCATCGAGGCGATCGACATGAGCCAAATCACCGCGCCCCAGGCGGCGGCGAGCCAAAGGCCGACGGCGGCGACGAGATCGAGCACGGCGAAGAATACGGTCGCCGCCTGCCAGGCGATCGAGTGATATAGGAACAGGTCTCCGCCCATACCGATGCCGATCAGCCGCGACCAGTGATAGAGGCCCTTAAGCATCGACACGCCGGCCATCACGCGCAGGAACAGGACGAGACGCCGCGTCCAGACGCTTGCGCCCTCCTCGCCCTCGCGCTCCTGCACCGGCTCGAGATTGCGGAGATCGTCCTCGTCGCTTTGCGTGGTGCCGCTCATGGCAGCGGCAACTCGCCTTCGGCGCGCGGTGCGAAGTGGCGCTCGACCTCCGCGTCGCTGACCTCGCCGAGGCTCGCGGGTCGCCAGCGCGAGGCGTTGTCCTTGTCGATGATCACGGCGCGCACGCCCTCGTAGAAATCGTGGCCATGGATGATGCGCGAGACTATGCGGAATTCGGCGCGCATGCACGTTGCGAAATCGAACGTGCGACCGCGGCGCACCTGCGCCAGCGCGAGTTTCAGGCTGAGCGGCGATTTGGCGCGGATGCCGGCCGCTGATTGTCTCGCCCAGTCGGCGTCGGG
This sequence comes from Pseudolabrys sp., assembly GCA_036509755.1. Taxonomy (GTDB): domain Bacteria; phylum Pseudomonadota; class Alphaproteobacteria; order Rhizobiales; family Xanthobacteraceae; genus Pseudolabrys. The sequence continues at coordinate 4,287 of DATCFB010000033.1, forward strand.
GCCGTCCGATGCCGCCTCACGGTCGAGCGCGGCGAGAATCACTTCGACGCTCGAGCCCGCGAACAGGCGGTCGATCGCCGCCTTGCGCGCGATGATCGGCCCCTCGCCCGCCGGTTCCGAGAAGGACGCGAGCATGGCGTCGACCGAGACGGTGCCGCTGAGGCCCTCAAGGAGCGCGGGAAAGCGCGCCGACGGAACGCGGTGTGTGGCGATGCCGGCGGCGAAGCCGTCGGCGGCGTTGAAGCGCTCGCCGGTCAGCGCGCAATAGGTGCCGATCTCGCCGGGCATGCGCGGCAGGAACCAGGTGGCCCCGACGTCGGGGAAAAAGCCGATGCCGACCTCGGGCATGGCGAAGGAAAAACGGTCGCCGGCGACGCGGTGCGAGCC
>DATCFB010000034.1:0-9255 GCA_036509755.1 Pseudolabrys sp.
ATGAGCGCAAGGGGCGCGATCAGCACCGCGACGAGCCGCGCGGCAAGCTTAAACCCATGCGGGCCCTTGTCGTCGCGCGGCATCGCCGGCGAGGCTTCGGGCCTGACAAACGCCACCGCGATCAGGAACAGAAGATAGAGCGACACCAGCGCGAAGCCCGGAATGAGCGCGCCGGCGAACAGATCGCTCACCGTCAGCGCGCGCGGCGCGAAAATGCCCTTGGCGAGTTGCGCCGCCTGATACGAATTGCCGAGTTGGTCGCCGAGCAGGATGAGCACCGTCGCCGGCGGGAAGACCTGGGCCAGCGTCGACGTCGCGGCCACGGTGCCGGCGGCAAGCCGCTTGTTGTAGCCGAAGCGCACCATCGTCGGCAGGATGATGAGGCCGAGGGTGACCGTGGTCGCACCGACCACGCCCTTGGCCGCCGCGAGCAGCGTGCCGACGATCACCGCCGAGATGCCGAGGCCGCCGCGCAATGGCCCGAACAGCCGGCCCATCGTCTCGAGCAGATCCTCCGCGACACCGGCGCGCTCCAGCATTACGCCCATGAACACGAACAGCGGCACCGCGAGCAGCACCTCGTTGGTGAGCACGCCGTAGATCCGCTGCGGCAGCGCGCCGAGAATGCCGAAGCCCATCAGGCCGAGCAGATGCCCGAGTGCGGCGCAGGCGAGCGACACGCCGCCGAGCGTCAGCGCGACCGGATAGCCTGCCATCAGCGCGGCGCAGACCGCGACCACCATGGCGACGGCGAAAAACTCAGCCAACTTAATCCCTCTCCTGAAAGGGGAGGATCGGCGAGTGAAACAAGCCGGGGTGGGGTCTCGCAGTCATCAACTTCCCCCACCCGTCCTGCTGCGCCGGCCACCCTCCCCCGTAAGCGGGGGAGGGACAAGAATGTTCAGCGCCCGGATCGCCTGCGCGATGCCCTGCAACGCCATCAGGCCTGCGAAAACCGGGATCAGCGTCTTGAGCACGAACACCAGCGGCAAGCCGCCGGTCTCCTGCGACCGTTCCATGATCGCCCATGACCGCAGCGCATAGGGCACCGAGAGCCACAACAGTATCAGCATGAACGGCAGCAGCAGGCAGAGCGTGCCGGCGAGATCGATCAGCGCGCGCCGATGCGGCGGCGCCTCCGCGTAAAAGATATCGACACGCACGTGCCCGCCGGCGGCGAGCGTCCAGGCTGTGGTCAGTGCCACCAGCAGCGCCTGGCCGTAGACGACCGATTCCGTCACCGCGACCGAGCCGGCGCTAAAGACGTAGCGCGCGACCACGAGGCCGAACTGGACCAGCACGATGGCAAGCGCCAGCCACGCCGCGGCACGGCCGAGCACGGCGGTCAAACGGTCGATGGTTTCGGCAAGGGCGAGGGCGGAACGCATGACCCGATTGTGGCATACCCCGCCCACTTCCGCTAAGCTTGGGCCTATGTCCGGACATCATCACGACGACCATCATCACCATCACGACGACGATCATTCCGAGCTGTCGGAAACGCAGTTGCGCGTGCGCGCGCTGGAGACCGTGCTGACCGAGAAGGGCTACGTCGACCCGAAGGCGCTCGACGCCATCGTCGAGGCCTATGAGACGAAGATCGGCCCGCGCAACGGCGCCGCGGTCGTCGCCAGAGCCTGGACCGATCCGGCGTTCAAGACGGCGCTGCTCAAGGACGCCTCGAAGGCGGTCGCGACCCTCGGCCACGTCAGCCGTGTCGGCGATCATCTGATCGCCGTCGAAAACACGCCGGCGACTCACAACATGATCGTCTGCACCCTATGCTCCTGCTATCCGTGGGAAGTGCTCGGCCTGCCGCCGGTCTGGTACAAATCCTCGCCCTACCGCTCGCGCGCGGTGAAGGACCCGCGCGGCGTGCTCGCCGATTTCGGCGTCAGCCTGCCGAAGGAAACCGAAATCCGGGTCTGGGATTCGACGGCCGAGACTCGCTTCATCGTGCTGCCGATGCGCCCCGCCGGCACCGAAGGCTGGAGCGAGGAGAAGCTCGCCGAACTCGTCACGCGCGACTCGATGATCGGCACGAGCCTGCCGAAGACGCCGGACGCGAAGTAATGGACGGCGTCCACGACATGGGCGGCATGGACGGCTTCGGCAAGGTCGAAGTCGAACAGAACGAGCCGGCGTTCCACGAGAGGTGGGAAGGCCGCGTCATGGCAATGGTGCGCGCGATCGGCGCCAATGGCGGGCTCAACATCGACACGCAGCGCTTCTCGCGCGAGAGCCTGCCGCCGGCGCTCTATCTCGCGAGCTCGTATTACCGGAAGTGGTTCCTCGCTCTCGAGCGGTCGATGCTCGAGCGCGGCATGGTCGGCGCGGACGAGATCGAGAGCGGCCGTTCGCTGCGGCAGAGCCCGCCGCTGCCGCGTGGCACGTTCTCCATGAAGGACGTCGAGCGCGTAATGACGCGCGGCAGCTTCGGCCGCGATCCCGCAGCGCCGCCGGCTTTCAAGGTCGGCGATCGCGTGCGCACCAAGAACATCCATCCGGCGACGCATACGCGTCTGCCACGCTATGTGCGCGGCCATGCCGGTGTCATCGAGCGCATCAATGGTTGCCATGTGTTTCCCGACACCAACGCACGAGGCGAAGGCGACCATCCGCAGTGGCTCTACACCGTGGTGTTCGACGGCTCGGAATTGTGGGGGCCGGACAGCGACCCGACCCTGAAGGTGTCGATCGAGGCGTTCGAGCCGTATCTGGAGCGGGCGTGACATGACCATCATCGACGACAGCGCGGCGCGCCGCGCGACGCAGGAGGTGCCGAGCATCCCGCGCGACACCGGCGGGCCGGTGTTCCGCGAGCCGTGGGAAGCGCAGGCCTTCGCAATGGCGCTGGCGCTGCACGAGCGCGGCGTCTTCACGTGGGGTGAATGGGCGGCAACGCTTGGCGACGAGATCACGCGCGCGCAGGCGGCCGGCGATCCCGACACTGGCGAGACCTATTACTGGCACTGGCTCGCGGCGCTCGAGCGGCTCGTCGCCGAAAAGGGCGTCACGACACGCGACACGCTTGACCGCTATCGCGACGCCTGGGACCGCGCTTGCGACCGCACCCCGCACGGCAAGCCGATCGAATTGCAGCCGCGCGATTTTGCTTAGAACAAACCCATCCGCTCGCTTGCCATGTAGCCGGCGAGCAGAAGCGCGCCGAACATAACGATGGTCGCCGCGGCTCCGGTCTCCAGCGCGCGCACGAGGATCATGCCGCGGCCGGGCTTCGTTTTGGCGAGGCGGCCAGCGAAGCTGCGCGCGCCGACGGCGAGGGTGGCGATTGCTGCAACGGTGATCGCCGTGCCGATACCCATGGCGAAGGTCGATGCGACGCCGATCCAGAACATCCCTTGCGCCAGTGCGAACACCAGTACGATGACCGCGCCGGAGCACGGCCTTAGGCCCACCGCGATCACCGCCGACAGCGCGCGGCGGAGCCAATGCTTGCCGGTCAACTCATTCGGTTCCGGCGCATGCGCATGGCCCCAAGCAGACGCTTCGTCTTCGTGCTCGTGATGATGATGTTCGCCATGCGCGTGATCGCGCCCGTGAGCATGGCCGTGATGATGATCGTGATCGTGACCATGATGGCCATGGTCATGCGGTGGAGCCTGCAGCAGGCGCAGCAGCGCCCTGCCCTTCACCCACAACAGGCGCAAGCCGATCAGCACGATGAGCACGTAGCCGACGATCTCGACGACGCGCACGGTCTCGCCCATCGCCTTGGCGGTGGCGTTGAGCAGGACCGCGGCGACGGCGACGATGACGATCGCGGTCAGGGCCTGGAGGATCGCCGCGGCGAAGGACAGGATGACGCCGCGGCGCCAGGTCTCGTCATTGGCGACGAGATAGGACGAGATCACCGCCTTGCCGTGGCCGGGTCCGGCGGCGTGGAAGATGCCGTACAGAAACGAGATGCCGAGCAGCGTCCAGCCCGCGCTGCCGTCGGCCTTGGCGGCACGGATCGTCGCCGAGAGCATGCGATAGAACTCGGCCTGTTTTTCGAGGATAAAGCCAGTGAGACCGCCGATCGGCGGCGCCGCTCCGCGCGACATGCCGAACGGCTGCGCCACCGCCGTGTCCGCGAGAACCAAGACAATCAAGGCCGCGGCCGCGAGCGCGCAGCGCGCCCAAGGCGACATCGATCGCGTCATTCGACGAACCTCATGCCGACGCGCCGCCCCGCGGACGTGTCACGGACAGTGAACCAGAAGCTTGTTGGCGAACTTGGCGCCCCACGCCATCGTGAGGTTAGGCGCATCGGCGGGAATATCGCTCAAGGCCTTGCCTTCTGCGTACGTCATCTCGCGCGGATAGACCACGTCCATTTTGCACTTTGCGCCGCCGACGAACTTCGCCGGATCCTTCTTGTCGAACTCAAAATCGATGAAGATCGTCGGATCGTAGATGGCGAACGTGAGCTCCTTCGCCTTCACCGGCGTTTTGACCGGCAGCGTGAAATTCAAGGTCAGGATCGAGTCGGAGTAATCGAGCCAGTAGTCCGCCGGCTCGCCGAGTTCGACTTTCTTGCCGTCGGCAGACGCGTCGGTGAAGTAGTCGTATTCCTTGAGTGACTCGATATTGACCTTGGCGAGCGGCGCCAATTCTTCGCGCGTGTATTTACCCTTCTCCTTGGCCTCGGTGCCCTGCAACGCGAAGACGGAGAACATATCGTCGAAGGCCCAATGGTGGCGGATGCCGGTGACCGCGCCGTCCGAACCGACCAGCACATCGCTGCGCATCGTGATCCAGACGTGCGGATGCGCCATCGCCGCGCCGGCGATAGCGATGAATACGGCGGCGAGAAGCAGTCGCAAAATCATGGAAAGTCCGGATGTCGCGCGCCCCTCACGCGCGGCGGCACTATAGCACTTCGCTCTAAGGCGGAATCGAGGCGGCAGCCGCGCGGCTTAATCCGAACTCACACAGTGCTTTCGCATTGGAGCGAGCAGACGCCTGCCGCAAGCTCGATCTGCAAGGTGGCATGGCCGATGTCGAAGCGATGGTGCAGTTCATGCGCGACCCGCTGCAAAAAATCATCGCCTGGATGGCCGTCCGGCGTCACCAGATGGCACGACAGCGCCGTATCCTTCGTGCTCATCGCCCAGATATGCAGGTCGTGCACGCCGGCAACCTGCGGCAGGCCGGCGAAATATTGACGAACGTCATGCGGGTCGATGTCGCGTGGCGCGGCATTGAGCGTCAAAAGGATCGATTCGCGCAGCAGACCCCACGTGCCCCACAGGATGACCGCCGAGATCATGAGGCTCGCAACGGGATCGAGCCACTGCCAGCCGGTGAGCATGATGCCGAGCGCGGCGGCGATGACGGCGACCGAGACGCCCGCGTCGGCCATCATATGCAGGAACGCACCGCGCACGTTGAGGTCGGACTTGCCGCCGCGGCTCAAGAGCCAGGCCGAGATGCCGTTGGCCGCGACTGCGAGTACAGCGACCACGATCACGGTCGTGCTGGCGACCGGCTGCGGATCGCTGAAGCGGCGGATCGCTTCCAAGGCGATAGCGCCGGTCGCCAGCAGCAGGATCGCGCCATTGGCGAAGGCCGAGAGGATCGACGCCGCGTGCATACGGTAGGTGAAGCGGTTGCTTGGACGCCAGTCCGCAATGACGATGGCGCCCCAAGCCATCAGCAGGCCCATCACATCGCCGAAGTTGTGGCCGGCGTCGGCAAGCAGCGCCAGCGAATTGGCGGCGAGGCCGTACCACACCTCGCCGATGACCAGCGCGAGATTGAGCGCAGCGGCGATGCCGAAGCTCAGGCCGAAATGGTCCGGCGCATGGCCGGGACCGTGATGCGCGTGAGCATGGCTAGCGTCGTGCAATGGTCCAAATCCTCTCGGGGCGAACCTAATGCTGCGCAGAGTGAATACTAGAACAGTTCCCGCCTACACCCCCGCCGCGCCGCCGTCGGCGCGCGGATCGTGGCCGCCCTCGAGCGTGCCGTCGGGATGCAGCACGGCGGCGCCGGCATGGCCCATCGTGTCGGAATACCCGTCGTCGAGCACGGCCACGTCGTGGCCCGCCGCCATCAGCCGGTCGATGACACCGCCGTCGAAGCGGCTTTCGATACGCAAATTCGTGTGCGTCGAACCCCAGGTGCGGCCGAGCAGCCAGCGTGGCGCGTCGAGCGCGCGCTCGAGCGGCTCTCCGAAGAGCACATGCCGCGTGAACAAAGCCGCCTGCGTCTGCGGCTGGCCGTCACCGCCCATCGCGCCGTAGGCCATGACGCGGCCGTCCTTGAGCGCGGCAAGCGCCGGGTTGAGCGTGTGGAACGGCCGGCGGCCCGGCGCCAGCGCGTTCACGGCATCCGATCGAAGCGAGAAGCTCGCGCCGCGGTTCTGCATCAGCACGCCCGTCCCCGGCAGCACGCAGCCCGAGCCGAACTCCCAGTAGAGCGACTGGATATAAGAGACGACGAGCCCCGACGCGTCCGCGGCGCCCATCCAGATCGTGTCGCCCTCGCCATAGGCTTGCGGCCACCGTGCCGCCTTGCGCCGGTCGATCTTGTCCGCCTCGGCGTCGAGGAAGGCCGGCGCAAGATAACGGTCGAGCGGCGCCGCGATGCGGTCGGGATCGCAGACGAAGCGATCGCGCACGCGGAAGGCCCGCTTGGTCGCTTCGACGATGCCGTGCACGTGTTCGAACGTCTCGGCCTTGTCGACACGCAGCCGCTCGAACAGAGCAAGGATGATGAGCGAGGCCAGTCCTTGCGTCGGCGGCGGCGCGTTATAGAGGGTGCCGGCCTGCGTCTCGACCGATAATGGCGCCTCGACCGTGGCGCGGAAGCGCTCGAGATCTTCGCGTGTCACCGGGCTGCCGATGCGCGCCAGATCGCCGGCGATCTCACGGCCGACATCACCGCGGTAGAAGTCGTCGAGACCAGCGTTCGCCAATTGATCAAGCGTCGCAGCCAACGCGCTCTGCTTCAGCGTGGCGCCCACCTCGGGTGTCTTGCCGTCGGCGAGAAAGGTCTGGACGAAGCCGGGCGCGGTCTCGAGCTCGGCGAATTTCTCCTTCGTCAGCGCCGCCTGGCTGCGCGTGACGGCGTAACCCTCGCGCGCATGCTTGATCGCGCCGGCGAGCAGGATATCGAGCGGCAATCTGCCGCCCTGCGCCTTCGCTGCGTCCTGCGCCAGGCCCCAGGCGGCGACGGCGCCCGGCACGGTCAGCGCCGCGAACGGCCCGCGCGCAGGGATCTCGTCGAAACCGGCATCGCGATAGAAGCGAATGGTCGCCTTCGATCCGGCCCGCCCCGCGCCCATCAGCGCACGCACGCGGCCCGACCGTTCGCGGATCAGCCAGAAGCCGTCGCCGCCGATGTGGTTCATGTGCGGATAGACGGCGGCAATCGAGGCCGCCATCGCCAGCATCGCCTCGATGGCGTTGCCACCCTCGGCGAGAATGGCGCGACCGTCTTCGGCGGCGGCGGCGTGCGGCGCACAGACGACGCCGCGGCGGTGACCCGATGTATGCCGATCCATGATCGTCTTAATCCGCGTTCACCGCGTGATAGCATGGCCGGCGGAATCGTCGAGGCCCCATCATGCGCATGGTCGATGCGGCGGAGGTCCGCCGCCTGCTCACCTTCCCGTTGCTGGTTGAAACGCTGGAAGCGGCCCATTGCCGCCCGCGGATGGAGGCGCAGGACCTGTTTCTGGGCAGCGAGAGCGCGCTTTATTTCGTGCGCAATGCGGTCGATCCCGGCCGCTTCATGGCGAGCAAGCTGATCACCAGCTTTCCGGCGAACCTCACCGGCGGCAGGCTGCCGGCGGTCCAGGCCGTGGTCGTTCTCTTCGACGGACGCGACGGCCGGCCGCTGGCGACGATCGACGGCACCGAGCTCACCTACTGGCGCACGGCGGCTGATTCCGCGCTCGGCGCAAAGCTCCTGTCACGCCCCGATCCGCACACGATGCTGGTGGTCGGGGCCGGTGAGATGGCGCCGCGGCTCGTGCGCGCGCATCGCGCGGTGCGGCCGTCGATTGCTCGGGTGATCGTCTGGAATCGGACTCCGGCTCGCGCCGCGGTGCTGGCAGCCTCGTTGCGCAGCGAAGGGATCGCGGCGGAGGCGACGACGGACCTCGACCGCGCAACAACAGAAGCCGACCTGATCTCCACCTGCACACGCTCGCACGAGCCGCTGATCGGGGGCCTCAATCTCAAGCCCGGCACGCATCTCGATCTGGTCGGCGGTTTCACGCCCGACACGCGCGAAGCGGACGACGATGCGGCGCGGCGCGCCAAAATATTCGTCGATCGGCGCGAGTCGGCGTTCCACGGCGTCGGCGACATCCTGCGGCCGATCGCCAGCGGCGCGATCACCGAGAGCGATGTGCTCGGCGATCTCTACGACCTCGCGCCGGGCAATGTCGCGGGGCGCCGGTCGCCCGACGACATCACCATGTTCAAGAACGCCGGCGGCGGCCATCTCGATCTGATGACGGCAGAGGTGGTCTACACGCGGTTGATCGATCAGGCCGCCGCGACCTGATCGATGCCGCGCTTTTTCAACAGCGCATCGACCGTCGGCAGGCGGCCGCGGAAGGCCCGGTACGCCTCGGCGGGATCGCGCAAGTTGCCGGCCGAGTAGATGAATTCGCGCAGACGCTGCGCCGTCGCCGGATCGAACGCATCGCCGGTCTCGGTAAAGGCGGCGAAGGCGTCGGCGTCGAGCACCTCCGACCACATGTAGGAGTAATAGGCCGCGGCATAGCCGCCGCCAGAGAACAGATGCTGAAAATGCGGCAGGCGGTGGCGCATCACCATCTCCGCCGGCATGTGGATGCGGTCGAGCGCCTGCTTTTCGAAAGCGTCGACGTCGAGCGATTCCGGCTGCGGCAGTGCGTGCACGTCGAGATCGAGGAGGGCGCAGGAGGTGTATTCGACCAGCGCGAAGCCCTGGTTGAAGGTGCGCGTCGCCAGCAGACGCTCGAGCAGCGGGGGCGGCATCGGCGCGCCGCTGCGCGCATGCCGCGCGTATTTTTGCAGGATCTCCGGCACTTCGAGCCAATGCTCGTAAAGCTGCGACGGCAGTTCGACGAAGTCGCTCGGCACCGCCGTGCCCGACAGCAGCGGATAGGTGACGTTCGACAGGAGCCCGTGCAGCGCATGGCCGAACTCGTGAAACAAAGTGCGCGCGTCGTCGAACGACAGCAGCGCCGGCTCGCCGGCGGCCGGCTTGGAGAAATTGCAGATATTGAGGATGATCGGGGTGACCGGGCCG
>DATCFB010000035.1:0-6498 GCA_036509755.1 Pseudolabrys sp.
GACTCGTCATGATGTCGACGTCGCGCAGCGCCTGGGTAACCCAGATCACTGCGGTCAGGCTGACGAGCACGACGAGAAAGGCGCCGAACGTCGTGCGGAAAATATATCGGCTGATGGACCCCATCCGCGACGTCGTCCCCCGATCCCAGCGCCGGCGTGCCGCCCGGCTCCCCAGCCGGACGCGCGACACGACAATTCTAACTCAAAGCATCGCTCCCTCGCCTTGATCGGCCGACAAAGTGGCCGGGCAAAGGCAAATCGAACCCGGTATGCACAACGAAAAGTTAAGGCCGCGACGCAGCTTAGCCTTCCATGTTCGTGCCTGCGATGGCCGATTCCCGCAAGCGCAACCGTACATAGGAACTACCTGCACACGTGAATACGGCAGCATGCTACCCGAACTGCCTTTTCCCGATTTGGCTTGGCAGGTCGTGGGCGCCCGGGCCATATGGCTGGCCTCGAAATGGCAATGACCCCCGAGGAAATGATATGGCCCACGCCCCGAAGCTCGTTTTCGGACCCTTTGCAGCTTCCGCACGCGGCGTGTTGGTCGTGTTTTGCGACGATGGCCTGAAATTTGGTCCGGCGATCCGCAAAATGCTCGGCGCGACGGCCGACCTGATTCATCGGGCGGCGAAAACGGAGCGCTTCACCGGCAAAAGCGGTTCGAGCCTCGACCTGATCCACCCTGCGGCTCTGAAGGTCGCACGACTGACAGTGGTTGGGCTCGGCAAGGCAACCGAGGTCGCGGAACTCGATTTCATCAGGCTCGGTGGGGCCGCGATGGGCAAGGTGCCGGCTGTCGCCACCGAGGCGATGATCGTGGCGGAGTTGGCGACGGGGGCGATGGACCCGGAGCGGGCGGCCGATCTGGCTCAGGGCGCACAACTGCGCGCCTATGCGTTCGATCGCTACAAGACCAAGCGCAAGGACGATGAGAAGTCTCCCGCTAAGCGCACGGTAACGATCGCCGTCGGCGATCCGGCCGGCGCGCGACGCGCCTATGCTGCGCGCGAGGCGGTCAATGGCGGTGTGCTGATGGCGCGCGACCTCGTCAACGAGCCGGCCAACATCCTGTACCCGAAAGAGTTCGCGCGCCGCGCGGCAGCGGTGAAGAAGGCTGGCCTCGCCGTCGAGGTGCTCGACATCAAGGCGATGAAGAAGCTCGGCATGAACGCGCTGCTCGGCGTCGGGCATGGATCGGCGCACGAAAGCCGCCTCGTGGTGATGCGCTGGAACGGCGGCAGGAGGGGCGATGCACCGGTCGCTTTCATCGGTAAGGGCGTGTGCTTCGACACCGGCGGTATTTCGATCAAGCCGGCGTCCAGCATGGAGGACATGAAGGGCGACATGGCCGGCGCGGCCTGCGTCGTCGGGCTGATGCAGGCGCTCGCGGCCCGCAAGGCGAAAGTCAATGCAGTCGGCCTCATCGGCATTGTCGAGAACATGCCCGACGGCAACGCCCAGCGGCCTGGTGACATCGTCAAGTCAATGTCTGGGCAGACGATCGAGATCATCAACACCGACGCTGAAGGCCGGCTCGTCCTGGCTGACGTGATCTGGTACGCGGCGCAGCGCTTCAAGCCGAAATTCATGGTCGACTTGGCGACGCTCACCGGCGCCATCATCGTCGCGCTCGGCCAGGAATATGCCGGCATGTTCGCCAACGACGACGAGCTCGCCGCGCGGCTGACGAAGGCGGGCGAAAAGACGGGCGAGAAAGTGTGGCGCATGCCGCTCGCGCCCGAATATGACAAGATGATCGATTCAAAATTTGCCGACATGAAGAACACCGGCGGTTCGCGCTGGGGCGGCGCCATCACGGCGGCGCAGTTCATCAAGCGTTTCGTCGACGACGACATCCCGTGGGCGCATCTCGATATCGCCGGCACAGGTTTCGACTCGCGGCAGAACGACGTCAACAGGAGCTGGGCTTCTGGCTGGGGCGTGCGGTTGCTCGATCGGCTCGTCGCGGATCATTACGAGCGGTAGCGGCCTTCTCGTTATTCGGTTCCGCCGGTCTTCGGCGGGGGCAGATTCAACTGGTGTTCTAGCTGTTTGCGACGAATTGGAAGTTGGACTTTTTCGTATTGTAGTCGCCACTCTTCATAGCGACGAGTTCGGTCGACAAAACTGTTACGCTCGGATGCTCCGAATACAGCGGCGCAAATGGTTCCGAACACCAGACAGAAAAGTGCGATCGGTAGCATCGGGCGCCAATTCTGATATGCGTCCTTTCCAAATTGATACACCGCAAATGTTGATAAGAACGTGAGTAGCGCAGGTATTACGGCTCCGACAACGCTGTCGCGACTAAGTCCCGTGAGTAGTCCAACTGCAATGCCGATTCCACCGAATGACAATCCTAGAATCTGCGCATCGCGCATCGCAATTCTGGAACTGCGCGCAAGGCCGCCGATCACCAGCGAATTCAAAGCTGAAAAAATGACGAGCGGTGCAATTCCGTACAGTAGGACCGCTTCAAAATGGCCAATCCATTCCCTCATGGAAACTACCGTCCCCAAGAAAATGGCTTCGAATCAAGCGGGGGAGTCTTCAGATCCTTGAGAGTCTTAGTGACGTCATTGTTTTTTCCGACGCCGCCGAGGATGTCTCGATTCGGTTCTATTTGTTTCATTACGACCGGGCCACCGCCGCCGGACGGTGGTCCGGCACACAGCACTTGGCCATTTGGGCACACGATGCAATCTGATGATGGCGGTGAGCAGACCACAGCGGCTACGGCCTTCGTAGCAACTGCTGCTGGCAACTGGCACCCGATCAGAGTAAGCAAAAGGCTGATCCAGAGCTTCACGGGCCTCTCCGAATTGGAATTATTATATGGCACCACTTATTGGAAATGCAACCAGGAATTGAGTGGCAGAAGCCGCCATGACCGAGGTGCTGTTCTATCACCTGCAAGGCCAGAAGCTCGAAGGCGTGCTGCCGACGCTCATCGAGCGTTCTCTCGACCGCGGCTGGCGCGTCGCTGTGCAAGGGGCTTCGGAGGAGCGCATCGATGCCCTCGATGCGCATTTGTGGACCTATCGCGACGACTCGTTCCTACCGCATGGCACCTGGCGCGAGGCGGAAGCGGCCGGACAGCCGGTGCTGTTGACCGTTAGCGAGGCGAATCCGAGCGCCGCGACGGTGCGCTTCCTGATCGAGAGTGTGCCCATGCCGGCGGATGCCGAGGGCTATCAGCGTCTCGTTCTGCTGTTCGACGGCGACGACGAGGACGCGGTCGCGGTTGCGCGCAGCCAATGGACCGAGGTCAAGGCCCGCGGCTTCGACGCCACCTATTGGCAGCCGGATGACACCGGCCACTGGGTGAAGAAGGCTTGAGGGAGTGGCGGTAACCTTTTGCCCCGGGCGCGCTTGCCCGCTGCCATCGTGATGACGCAAAATCCGTCATAAGGCACAGCGAGATAGTTCGTGTCGGGGGATCATCAATTGCCGCGCAGCCGCGCCACTTCGCCATTCGCCCTGGTCTCTGTTGCGCTGCTCGCCGTGGCGCTGGGGGGCTGTTCGAACAAGGCTCAGGTATTTCAGGACAGTAACGAAGGCGGTTTCTTCTCGAAGCCGGTCGACATATTCGCCAAGCCCTCCTGGGCTCGTCCTTCGGTCACGGGCGCCTCGCTCGGACCAAGTGGTCCCGTGGGCGCGGAAAATCTGGTCAGCGCCGACGGTTCATGCGCCCCGGCCGCCGCCGAAGCATCGCAAGCCGCGGCCCCTGCGCCGCAGCCGGCGCAACAACCGGCCGCGAGCGGCGGGCAAGGGGCCGGCTTTGAAGGAGGCCTCGAACCGGGCGCGGGTGGTCCGGGCAGCGTCGCACCGCCGGTGTTGGGTGGCGTCGCGCTCGGCATGAGCGAATGCGACGCGGTGCGCCGCGCCGGCCATCCGAGCAATGTGGCGATCGGTGCCGGCGGAGGAGGCGAGCGCAAAGTGGTGCTCACTTATCTCGAAGGGCCGTGGCCGGGCATCTACACCTTTTCGGATGGACGGCTGAAAGAGGTCGACGCCGTGCCTGAGCCGGAAAAGCCGAAGGTCCCCGCGAAAAAGAAGAAAAAGCCCGTGAAGCGGGCGAAGACCGCGTCGGGTCCCGAGCGCGCTTACGTGCAGTAAGGGGAAGCGCTCACGCGCTTTCGAGCGCGTGGCTGGCTTCGATCCATTTTTCTTCCGCCAAGGCGATTGCGGCCACGACGTTCGATCGCGTTTTCGATAATTCGACCGCGCGAGCGGGATCGTTTGCGAACAGCGTTCCGTCGCCGAGCGTCTTATCGAGCTTATCGAGCTGACGTGTCAGTTGCGCGATCTCGAACTCGGCGTCGGTGACGCGCTTGCGCAAAGGTGCAGTCTCGGCACGCTTCTCGGCCGCGGCACGACGCACCTCGACGCGATCGATCTGCGGCGGCGGCTTAGCAGCCGGTGTCTTCACACCGCCGGACAAAACGAGCCGCCGGTAATCGTCGAGATCGCCGTCGAACGGCGCGACGCGGCCGCCTTGCACCAACCAGAGCCGATCGGCGCAGGCTTCAAGCAGGTATCGGTCGTGCGACACCAGGATCACCGCGCCGGGAAAATCGTTGATCGCCTCGATCAGCGCGCCGCGGCTGTCGATGTCGAGATGGTTGGTCGGCTCGTCGAGGATGACGAGATGCGGCGCTGAAAAAGCCGCCAGGCCCAGCAGCAGCCGCGCCTTTTCGCCGCCCGACAGGCTCTTGATCAGCGTATTGCCGGCCAGACCCGAAAAGCCGATGGCGCCGACGCGCGCACGCACCTTCGCTTCCGGCTGATCCGGCATCAGCCGGCGTACGGCGTCGTAAGGACTTTCATTCTCATCAAGCTCGTCGAGCTGGTGCTGCGCGAAGTAGCCGACCCTCAGATTGCCGGCGCGTGTCATCGATCCGTGCATCGGGTCGAGCCTGCCGGCGAGCAGCTTCACCAAGGTCGATTTGCCGTTGCCGTTCGAGCCAAGCAGAGCGATGCGGTCGTCATTGTCGATGCGCAGCGATAAGCCCGACAAAACGACGCGGCCATCGTAGCCGACCGCGACCTCGTCGGTCGCGATAATGGGCGGCGACAACAGCTTTTCAGGTGCCGGGATATTGATCTCACGCACCTCGTCGACGGTGAGCGCCGCAATAGGCTCCATCTTCGCCAACATTTTCAGCCGCGACTGCGCTTGTCGCGCCTTGCTGGCCTTGGCGCGGAAGCGGTCGACAAAGGCTTGCAGATGCTTGCGCTGCGCCTCCTGCTTCTTGATCATTTTCTGATCGAGGATCATGCGCTCCCGGCGTTGCCGCTCGAAATCGGAATAGCCGCCGCGATAAAGCGCAAGCTGCTTGGCGTCGAGGGCGAGGATCTGGTTGACCGCGGTATCGAGCAGGTCACGGTCGTGGCTGATGACGATCAGCGTGTGCGGATAGCGGGCAAGATGATCCTGAAGCCACAATGTGCCTTCGAGATCGAGATAGTTGGTCGGCTCGTCCAGCAACAGCAGGTCCGGCTCTGAAAACAAGGTCGCGGCGAGCGCGACGCGCATGCGCCACCCGCCCGAGAACTCGGTGCAGGGGCGGGCCTGATCGGCGGTCGAGAATCCGAGCCCCGACAGGATCGCGGCGGCGCGGGCAGGGGCGGCGTGCGCGCCGATATCGGCGAGCCGCGTCTGGATCTCGGCGATCCGGTGCGGATCGGTGGCGGTCTCCGCCTCCATGAGCAGGCTGGTGCGCTCGCTCGGTGCATTGAGCACGACGTCGAGCAGGCTCTCCGGCCCGTTCGGGGCTTCCTGCGCCAATCGGCCGATTCGCCAACGGGGCGGAATCTCAACGGAGCCGGTTTCTGCGTGGAACTCGCCCGTTATGACGTTGAACAAGGTCGACTTGCCGGTGCCGTTGCGGCCGACCAGCCCGACGCGCGCGCCGGGCGTCACGCGTGCCGAGGCGTTTTCAATGAGGGTGCGTCCGGCAATACGGACCGTGAGGTCGTCGATGATGAGCATGGGGGCGGGTTGTGGCGGAGGGCGTCGGCTAACGCAATCCCTGCGGATTACGCCAGCGCGTCCGCCACCGCCTTGCCGCACGCGACCGTGTTCGCCGAACCTTTGAGGTCGCGCGTGCGCAGCTTCTCCTGGGCCAGCACGGTCTCGATCGCCTTGACGATGGCGTTCGAGGCGTCGTGCTCGCCGAGATGGTCGAGCATCATCGCGCCGGACCAGATCTGGCCGATCGGATTGGCGATGCCCTGGCCGTAAATGTCCGGCGCCGAGCCGTGCACCGGCTCGAACACGGACGGGAATTTGCGCTCCGGATTGATGTTGCCGGACGGTGCAATGCCGATCGTGCCGGTGCAGGCCGGCCCGAGATCGGAGAGGATGTCGCCGAACAGGTTCGAGGCGACGACGACGTTGAACGTGTCCGGCTTGAGGACGAACAGCGCCGACAAAATATCGATGTGAAACTTGTTCCATTTCACGTCGGGGTACTGCTTCGCCATCGC
>DATCFB010000036.1:0-8314 GCA_036509755.1 Pseudolabrys sp.
GTTGCTCGACGGTCTCGATGAGGACGCGGTCGACTTCCGCCCGAGCTACGACGGATCGAACGAAGAGCCGGTCGTGTTGCCGGCGGCGTTCCCGAATTTGCTCGCCAACGGCTCGCAGGGCATCGCCGTCGGCATGGCGACGTCGATCCCGCCGCACAACGCCGCCGAACTGTGCGACGCCGCGCTGCATCTGATCGAGACGCCGAACGCGCGCAGTCGCACGCTACTGAAATACGTGAAGGGCCCCGACTTCCCGACCGGCGGCATCGTCGTCGATTCCGCAGAAGCGCTGGCGGAGGCTTACACGACAGGCCGCGGCTCGTTCCGCGTACGCGCCAAATGGACGACTGAAGAGGGCGGTCGCGGCACTTATGTAGTGGTCATCACCGAGATCCCGTGGCTGGTGCAGAAGTCGCGGCTGATCGAGAAGATCGCCGAACTCCTGAACGACAAAAAGCTGCCGCTTGTCGCTGACGTGCGCGATGAATCGGCCGAGGACGTCCGCATCGTCATCGAGCCGCGGGCGCGCACGGTCGACGCCGGGCTGATGATGGAATCGCTGTTCAAGCTGACCGAGCTCGAGAGCCGCATCCCGCTCAACATGAACGTGCTGGTGAAGGGCCGCATCCCTAAGGTCCTCGGCCTCACTGAAGTCCTGCGCGAATGGCTCGACCATCGCCGCGATGTGTTGGTGCGCCGCTCGAAATATCGCCTGTCGCAGATCGAGCACCGGCTCGAAGTGCTCGGCGGTTATCTGGTCGCCTATCTTAATCTTGATAAAGTTATCAAAATCATCCGCAACGAGGACGAGCCCAAGCCCGTCCTGATGAAAACCTTCAAGCTGAGCGAGGTGCAGGCCGACGCCATCCTCAACATGCGGCTGCGCAACCTGCGCAAGCTCGAGGAGATGGAAATCCGCGCCGAGGACAAGGCGCTGCGTGACGAGCAGAAGAAATTGAGGTCGTTGATCGGGTCGGAAGACCAGCAGTGGAAGACCGTCGCCGGCCAAATCCGCGAGACGAGGACGACGTTCGGGCCGAAGACCGCGCTCGGCCGTCGCCGCACCGAATTCGCCGACGCGCCCGAACACGACGAAGCGGCGATCGAGGAGGCGATGGTGGTGCGCGAGCCGATCACCGTCGTCGTCTCGGAAAAGGGCTGGGTGCGCGCACTGCGCGGCCACGTCACCGACCTGTCGAACGTGACGTTCAAAAACGACGACGCGCTCAAATTTGCCTTCCCGACCGAGACCACCGCCAAGATCCTGATCTTTGGGTCGAACGGTCGCTTCTACACCATCGACGCAGCAAAGCTTCCGGGCGGGCGCGGTCACGGCGAACCGTTACGTCTGTTCATCGATCTCGAGCAGGACGCCGACATCGTCGCGGCGATGACCTATGACGGGAGCCGCAAGTTCTTGGTGGCGAGCTATCAGGGCAACGGCTTCATCGTGCCGGAAGCGGAAGTGCTTGGCACGACGCGCAAGGGCAAGCAGGTCCTCAACCTTAAGGCGCCCGATCGCGCCGCCGCCATGACCGCCGTCACCGGCGAACTCGTGGCTACCGTCGGCGAGAATCGCAAGCTTCTGGTATTCCCGATCGATCAGGTGCCGGAGATGACCAAGGGCCGCGGCGTGCGGCTGCAACGCTATCTCGACAAGGGCCTCTCGGACGTGACGACCTTCGAAGCTGAGAAGGGCCTGACCTGGCTCGACACCGCCGGGCGCACCTTCGCGCTGTCGCTCAAGGAATTGAAGGACTGGCGCGGCGACCGCGCAGCCGCCGGCCGTATCCGTCCCGATCGCTTCCTCACCAACAACAAGTTCGGGGCATTGCCGGCCGCGAAGGCAAGCGATTAGGCGGCCACGAACAGTAGCGACTTCGTCGATTTTGCGAGAAGGGCCGCCGCGGTATCTCCGAAGAACAGCTTGTCGCCCGGACGGCGGCTGACGCCGAGCACGACCAGGTTGTTGCGACGCCGCCCCATCTCTTTGACGATCGCTTCGTCCGCGGCGATGTCGGCGCGCACGGCGGTTTTGATCTGGATCCCGTAGGTTTCGGCCAGCGCCGCGATGTCTTTGAGGATTGCCTCTTCGTACTGGCGCGACCGGCGGGTCTTGTTCTTGCCGCCGGGCGCGACATAGAGCGCGGTGAGTGGCGCCCTTGTGGCACGCGCGACCGCGATCGCGACCTCGGCGGCACGGCGCGAATGGTCGGTGCCGTTGACCGGTACGAGGATGCTCAGCCGGCTGTGCAGCGGGTCGCCCAACTGACCGTCCCGCGCCTCCACCACGGCGAGAGGCCCTGCGAAACCCGCGGCGAGATTGGTGATGTCGTCGTGAAAGTCGGTCTTGTTGGTGACGGTCTTGTCGAGGCCGAGCACCATCAGGTCATAGCCCTTCTCCGCTTCGGCGGCGACGGCGTCGGCCTTCGGCGCCTTCTCGATCATGGTCGTGACGTCGATCTTGGTCTCGTTCTTTTCGTCATCACGCTTGGAATCGTCGCTGCGGCCGGCGACGATTTGGACCGTCTCGCCGATCTCCTTGGCTTTTTCCTTGGCTTGCTCGATCGCGCTCTTGCTCGGCCGTTTTTTGCCGTGAATGTGCATGACGGTCGTCGGCATTGCATTGGCGCCGGCGATGATGCCGCCGATGCGCGTGGCAAACTTGCCGTTGGCGCTGTCGTCGATAGCGAGCAGGAGCCGCTCGAGCTTGGGCACGAAGCCCTTTTCCTCCATCTCCTCGCGCTCGATCCGCAGCTTCTCCTCCTTGCGCATCGGCACGCGCGACAAGGCCCAGCGCAAAGTGGGCGGCATCGCCATCGTGGTAATGATCGCCATCGTGACGATCATCGTGAACAGCGTCGGACTGAGGGCGCCCATCGACAGGCCGACGGTGGCGATGATCACCTCGGTCGAACCGCGCGCATTCATGCCGCAGGCAAGCGCTATCCCTTCGCGTCGCGTCAGCCCGCCGAGCTCGGCGCCGGCGAAGGCTCCGCCGAACTTGCCGAGGCTGGCAATGATGACCAGACCAACCGTGTAGAGGGCGATGGTCGGATTGGCGAGCACGGTGACGTCGGCGTTCTGGCCGGCGAGCGCAAAGTAGATGGGCGTGAACAGGGCGAAGACCAGGCCGCGGAGCTGATCATCGATGTGCTTCGTCAGGATCGGCGACTCGCCGACCAGCACGCCCGCGACGAAGGCGCCGAGCACCGTATGAACGCCGATCGCATAGGTCGTCAGCGACATCGAGCCCATGATGATGACGATGGCGGTGATGACGGCAAAGTCGCTCTCGAAGTGGTCGTTAACCCATCGGATAGCGAAAAACACCGCGCGGCGGCCGATGGTCAGGCTGACGCCGAGGAAGATCAGCGTGCCGATGATGCTCCTGGCGAGCGACATCGGCTCGATTTTGCCAGCGGCGGCGAGCGAGAAGATGATCGAGACGATGATCCATCCGACGGAATCGTCGATCACCGCCGAGGCGAGGATGACCTGGCCGACGGTGCGGCGCGTAAAGTTCATTTCGCGCACGATCATGGCGACGAAATTGACGGACGCAATCGACAGAGCGGTGCCGAGAAAGAGGGCAGTCACCACGCGCTTTTGCGGATCCGCCAACAGCGAATCCGGCAGCGCTAACCCCAACCCGACGCCGCAGGAAAAGGGCACGAGAATACCCATCAGCGAGGCATAGACAGATGCGCGTCCGGTCTGCCGTACCAGCTTGAGGTCGGTTTCCATGCCGGTGATAAGCAAGAGCAGCAGCACGCCAAACTGAGCGATGCCGTCAAGCATCGCCTTCTGCTCGTGTGCCTGGGGGAAAAGCAGGTCGTGCACGCCGGGAAAAAGCGCGCCGAGCAGCGACGGCCCGAGGATCAGGCCGGCGATGAGTTGGCCCATTACGGCCGGTTGTTTGATGCGGAGCATCGCCTCGCCGAGCAGGCGGCCGACCAGCACCAGCAGCAGTAATTGCGACAGAAAGATCGCGACCGAAGGCCCCTTCGACTCGCCCGGGACTTGCGCCAGCGCGGGGGTGGCAAGGAGTATGACGGCCAGAACCACCAGCCAACGTGTTCGCAGGCGCAGGCGGGGCAGCGGCATTCCAACGCTCTCCGTTGCAACCGGCCGATGGCCTTAGCCTGGCTCCGGCCCGAGATCCCCTTCGCGCGCACGAGAGCCGACGCTGCACATAGGCTTGCAGCGCTCCGTCTGTAGGGCTTTCGACGGAGAGTCCGGACGGTCGGTCAGGCGAGACACAACACCGTGAGAAACCGGGAAGTTCCAACTTGAGCAGGCAATTGTTGCAAGCCGTTCGCAACTGGCTTGACCTAAAACCGATTATCTGCGATCTTGTTGCTACTAACTCGCAATTGCAATATTCGTTTGCCTCGAGCACGTCGCATGCCATGAGCAGCCTTCCTTCGGCCGGAGAATCTGCCGGGCCCCCGTCCGGCGAGGCCGCTTCGGGTTGGCGGTTGCGCGGGGACGCGCCGGAACGTCCGAGCCTCTCGGAAGTGCACGCCACCATCCCGGTCCCGAGCGCGGGGAGTTGGCTGCGCCGCCTCATCGCCTTCTCCGGCCCCGGCTACATGGTCTCGGTCGGCTACATGGACCCCGGCAACTGGGCGACCGATCTCGCTGGCGGCTCGCGCTTCGGCTACACGCTGCTCGCCGTCGTCATGCTTTCCAACCTGATGGCGATCCTGTTGCAGGCGCTGGCCGCACGTCTCGGCATCGCCACCGGACGGGACCTGGCGCAGGCGTGCCGCGATGCTTTTTCGCGTCCAGTCGGCTTCGTGCTTTGGATCGCATGCGAACTGGCGATCGTCGCCTGCGATCTCGCCGAGGTGATCGGCACCGCGATCGCGCTCAATTTGTTGTTCGGCATTCCGCTCGTCGGCGGTGCGCTCATCGCCGCGCTGGACGCCTTCCTGCTGCTGATGCTGATGAACAGGGGCTTCCGTTTCCTGGAAGCCTTCGTCGTTGCGCTGCTGATCGTCATCGCTGCCTGCTTCGCCGTGCAGATCGCGCTCGCGTCGCCGCCGATTGCCGAGGTGGTCGGCGGGTTCCTGCCGTCGCGTGCGATCGTAACCGATCCGGACATGCTGTACATCGCCATCGGCATCCTCGGCGCGACGGTGATGCCGCATAACCTCTACCTGCATTCTTCGATCGTGCAGACGCGGCGCTTCGAACGCAGCGACGACGGCCGCGCGCACGCGATCCGCTGGGCGACGATCGACTCCACCGTTGCGCTGATGCTGGCGCTGTTCGTCAACGCCGCGATCCTGATCGTCGCGGCGGCGGTGTTCCACGCGCATGGGAAGCAGGTCGCGGAAATCGATGAGGCTTACAATCTGCTGTCGCCGATGTTGGGCGTGGGCATCGCCTCTGTTTTGTTCGCGGTCGCGCTTCTGGCGTCGGGGCTGAATTCGACCGTAACCGCGACCCTGGCCGGCCAGATCGTCATGGAAGGGTTTCTGCGCATCCGCATGCCACACTGGGCGCGGCGGCTCCTTACGCGCGGCATTGCCATCGTGCCGGTGATCGTCGTCGCAGCGCTGTACGGCGAGAGCGGCACCGCGAGGCTGCTCATCCTCAGCCAGGTGGTTCTGTCGATGCAGTTGCCATTCGCGGTCATTCCGCTGGTGATGTTCACGGCCGACCGCAAGAAGATGGGCCGTTTCGCGGTGTCGCAGCCGGTTGCGGCGCTGGCATGGATCGTAGCCGCGGCAATCGTGGTGCTGAACGTCAAGTTGCTGATCGACACGATGGCGGCCAGCTGAGCCGCTCAGCTCTCGAACCTGACCCAGCCCGACGGCATCAGCCGCTCCTGCGGCAGGAAGCGGCCCTTGTAATCCATCTTGCGCGAGCCGGCGACCCAATAGCCGAGATAGACGTAAGGCAGGCCCATTTTCAGCGCGCGCTCGATATGGTCGAGGATCATGAAGGTACCGAGCGACCGGTCACCCTGGTCGGGTTCGAAGAACGAATAGACCATCGACAGGCCGTCGCTGAGCACGTCCGAAAGTGCAACCGCAATCAGGTCTCCGGCGCCGCGGCCGGTGATGCCGGTGTCTGGGCCACGCCGCCGGTATTCGATCACGCGCGTATCGACGTGGCTGTCCTCGATCATCATCGCGTAGTCGAGGACCGTCATATCGGCCATGCCACCGTCGCGGTGGCGGGCGTCGAGATAGGCGCGGAACACCGAATACTGCTCTGACGTGGGCGCGGCCGTGCGCACGTCTCCGACGAGGTCGGCATTGCGTTCGAGGACGCGGCGCATGTTGCGCGACGGCCGGAAGTCGGCCGCGACCACCCGCACCGAGACACAGGCGCGGCAGCCCTCGCAAGCCGGGCGATACGCGATCGACTGGCTGCGGCGGAAGCCGCCATGGGTCAGCAGGTCGTTGAGTTCGCCCGCGCGCTCACCGACAAGGTGCGTAAACACCTTCCGCTCTTCCTCGCCCTTGAGGTAAGGGCAGGGCGACGGTGCGGTCAGGTAGAACTGCGGCGTGTCGCGAGAGTGCTGGGTCACCGGTCAGGCCAAGGTTTCAGTCGCCCGATTCGCGAAAAGCATCGCCCGCTCTGGTTTCCACGTCAAAGCCCATTGTAGCCGAAGACGGCACCGCGCAGCATGGCCGCGCGCCGGGCATTGTTGATGACCACGGTGCCGAGCAGGATGTCGTGCAGGAGCCTGTGCCGCTCGTTGAAGAAGGCGACCAGCAGCACGAACGGGGTGAAGAACGACACCGTGAACCAGTAGGCGATGGCGTGGACGGCGCCGAGCACGAAATAAGACGGTGCGCCGTACCAGGTGCGCATCTCCAGGTCCATGACCCGCATGCCGATCGTCGCCGAAGCGGACGAGCCGAGCGTCGCGCCGAAATAGAACAGCGTCCAGATCACCGTTGCCGCCGGCAGCATCCAGTACAGCGCAAAGCCGAGGCCGAGCGTGATAATGCCGAAGGCGAAGATGAACATGGCAGCGAGCAGCACCGGAACCGCGATCAGGACGAAATCGATGAGGAAGGCGACGACGCGGCGGGCCAGCACGCCGTCGAATAGTTCCGGCGTGCGCTGCGGGTCGTAGGCGTGCGGCTTGATATCGATCGGCATCGGACGAGGCGATCCCTTGGACGCGGCGCATTTCCGCCGCTAGCGGCGACATGGGGCAACATTAGCCGAACCGCAAGGGCGGCGGAACGGGTAACCCGGCGGAGGTCTGGCCCGGGCGGTCCGCCTGCGGCATGGTGGGCGGCAGGAGCGGAGACTGTAATTTGAGCATTTCCATCAAGGATATCGAGGCGGCGCGCGGCATCATCGCCGGCGTCGTGCTGCGCACGCCGATGTTGCCGGCGCCGAAGCTGTCGGGGCTGACCGGGGCCGAGGTCTTCGTCAAATACGAGAATCTCCAGGTCACCAATTCGTTCAAGGATCGCGGCGCGCTGGTCAAATTGTCCTCGCTCGGCGAACAGGAGCGCGCGCGCGGCGTCATCGCCATGTCGGCCGGCAACCACGCGCAGGCGGTCGCCTATCACGCCGCCCGTCTCGGCATTCCCGCCATCATCGTCATGCCGGTGACCACGCCGTTCGTGAAGGTCGCCGCGACCCGCTCGCACGGCGCCGAGGTGGTGCTGCACGGCGAGAGCGTGGCCGATGCGCAGTCGCGCTGCGAGGAGATCCAGGCCGAGCGCGGCCTGACGTTGGTGCACCCTTACGACGATCTCCGCATCATGGCCGGGCAGGGCACCATCGCGCTCGAAATGCTCGAAGAGGTGCCCGACCTCGATACGCTGGTCATCCCGATCGGCGGCGGCGGGCTGATCGCCGGCAACGCCATCGCCGCGAAGGCGGTGAAGCCGTCGATAGACATCGTCGGCACGGAAGCCGCGCTTTATCCGTCGGTGTGGAATGCGCTGAAGAGCAAGACTTTGCCGATCGGCGGGCCAACGCTGGCCGAGGGCATCGCGGTGAAGAACGTCGGCAAGCTCACGCTGCCGGTCATCCGCGAGCTCGTGTCCGCGGTCATTCTTGCCAACGAAGCGCAGCTCGAGCGGGCGGTGAACGCCTATCTCACGTTGCAGAAGACCATGGCCGAGGGCGCCGGTGCGGCGGGCCTCGCCGCCATGC
Source organism: Pseudolabrys sp. (assembly GCA_036509755.1). Taxonomy (GTDB): domain Bacteria; phylum Pseudomonadota; class Alphaproteobacteria; order Rhizobiales; family Xanthobacteraceae; genus Pseudolabrys. The sequence continues at coordinate 8,143 of DATCFB010000036.1, forward strand.
TGGCCGAGCCCGCGCGCTTCCGCGGCAAGCGCGTCGGCCTCATCCTGTGCGGCGGCAACATCGACCCGCGCATCCTCGCCTCGATCATGGTGCGCGAACTCGACCGCGACAGCCGCATCGTCTCCTTCCGCCTCACGATTCCCGACCGGCCCGGCGTGCTCGGCGCCATCGC
>DATCFB010000037.1:0-8823 GCA_036509755.1 Pseudolabrys sp.
GCCATCTCCAGCAGCACCGGCGCGGTGAACACGCCTTCGGCGAGCTTGCCGCGCGACGCCTTGGCAGGCGCCTCGCCTTTGCCGAGCGCGACGCCGAAGGAGAAATTGCGCGACTGCGGCGTGCCGCAGGTGAGGATGAGATCGCCAAGGCCGGACAGGCCCATCATCGTCTCGGTCCTGGCGCCGCAGGCGCGGCCGAAGCGCACCAGTTCGGCGAAGCCGCGCGTCGTCATCGCGGCCAGCGCGCTCGCACCCAGGCCACGGCCGCTGACGATGCCGGCGGCGATCGCCAGCACGTTCTTGGTGGCGCCGCCGAGCTCGACGCCGCGCACGTCGGTTGAATGATACGGCCGGAACGTGGCCGTGTTCATGGCGTGCGCTAGCGCTTCCGCCACGCCCGCATCGGCGACCGCGATGGTCACCGCGGTCGGCATGCCGCGCGCGACATCGGCCGCAAAGCTCGGGCCGGACAGGATCGCCGGCAGCGCATTGGGCGCGCATTCGGCAACGATCTCGGTCATGAACTTGTGCGTGCCGTGTTCGATTCCCTTGGCGCAGGCGATCAGCGGCGTGTTGGCGGCAAGCGCCGGCGACAGCGCAGTGAGCGTCGAACGCATCGCCTGCGCCGGCACGACGATCAAAATCGCGTCGTTGCCTGCGACGTCGGTCAGGTCGATCGTCACCGTAATCTCGTCGTGCAGCGTCACGCCGGGGAGAAAGCGGCTTTCGCGCTCATCGGCGAGATGCGCGGCATTGCCGGCGTCGTATTCCCACAGCGTAACGCTGCGGCCGGCGCGCGCAGCGGTTTGCGCCAGGGCCGTTCCCCACGCGCCGCCGCCGATGACGCCGATGCGATTGATGCTCATTTGTATGCCGCCGTGTTGAGCTTGCGGCCGCGCGCGGCGGCGACCTCATCGAGCGGCCAGCGCGCCTTCGGCGCGACGTCGAGCGTGTCGGTGAGGCCGAGCGCGAGACGCTCGGCGCCGGCCCAGGCGATCATGGCGCCGTTGTCGGTGCACAATTCCGGCGGCGGCGCGACGAGCGGCATCTTCTCTTCGCCGGCAAGCGTCTGGAGCACGGTGCGGATCGCCTGATTGGCGGCGACGCCGCCGGCGACGACCAGCGCGCTCGGCGCGCCGTGCTGCGCACGAAAAATGCGCAAGCCGGCGCGCAGGCGGTCGTAGACGACGTCGACCACCGCCTGCTGGAACGAGGCGCAGAGATCGGCGACGTCCCCGTCCGACAACGGCGCGACCGCTTCGGCTTCGAGGCGCAGCGCGGTCTTCAAACCGGAGAACGAGAAATCGGCTTCCTTGCGATGCTGCATCGGCCGTGGCAGCGCAAACCGGCTCGGATTGCCGTGCGCGGCCTCCTTCTCGACCTGCGGTCCACCGGGATAACCGAGACCCAACAGCTTTGCCGTCTTGTCGAAGGCCTCGCCGATGGCGTCGTCCATGGTCGTGGCGATGCGCACGTAATCGCCGACCCCACGCACGGCGAGAATCTGGGTGTGGCCGCCGGAGGCGAGAAACAGGCAATACGGAAACGGTGTCGCGTCGGTGAGCCGTGCGGTGAGTGCGTGCGCCTCGAGATGGTTCACCGCGATCAGCGGCTTGTTCTCGACCATGGCGATGGCCTTGGCGGTGGTGAGACCGACGATCACGCCGCCGATGAGACCGGGCCCGGCGGCGGCAGCGATTGCGTCGACGCGGTCGAGCGAAACGCCGGCCTGCCCCAGCGCCTCGGCAACGATGCCGTCGAGCACCTCGACATGGGCGCGCGCGGCAATCTCCGGAACGACGCCGCCGAACGCCGCGTGCGCGTCGGTCTGGCTGAGCACGATGTTCGACAGGATGCGGCCGCGGCCGTCAGCTTGCCGCTCCACCACCGCCGCCGCGGTCTCGTCGCAGGTCGTCTCGATGCCGAGGACGATCATTTCGGGCTCCGGCACTCCCCTTTGGGCCGATGGTGAACTAAAAGGTGCCCTACCATCGAGAGGAACCATGGCGCAATCCACCGTTCTCCTGCGCATCGGCACCCGCGGCAGCCCGCTGGCGCTGGTGCAGGCGCGCGCGGTGCGGGCGCAGCTTGCCGCCGCGCTGGGAGCGCAGGAAGAGGCGATCGAACTCGTCGTCATCCGCACCTCCGGCGACCGCATCCAGGACCGGCCGCTCACTGAGGTCGGCGGCAAGGGCCTCTTCACCAAGGAGATCGAGGAGGCGCTGCTCGACAGACGCGTCGATCTGGCGGTGCATTCCTCGAAGGACATGCCGACGATCTCGCAGCCGGGCCTGGCCCTCGCCGCCTGCCTCGAACGCGAGGACCCGCGCGACGTGTTCATCAGCCATAAGGCCAAGAGCCTTGGCGAATTGCCGCAAGGCGCCGTGCTCGGCACCGCGTCGTTGCGGCGACAGGCGGTCGCCAAGCGGCTGCGGCCCGACCTGAACGTGGTGCCCTTGCGCGGCAATGTCGAAACGCGCCTGCGCAAGCTCGAAGCAGGCGAAGCCGACGCGACATTGCTGGCGCTCGCCGGGTTGAAACGGCTCGGCCTTGAAGCGCACGCGACGGCGATCATGAGCATCGAGGAGTTTCTGCCCGCGGTCGGCCAGGGCGCCATCGGTATCGAAGCGCGTGAAGACGATTCGCGCTCACGCGAGACGCTCATCCGCATCAATCATGCGCCGACCTTCACCGCGCTGGCGTGCGAGCGCGCGTTCCTCGCGGAACTCGACGGCTCATGCAAGACGCCGATCGCCGGCCACGCGATGCTCTCCGAAGATGCTTTGCAATTCCGCGGCCTGATCGCGCGGCCGGACGGCAAGGCGGCGCATGACATTCGCGCCAACGGCCATATCGGCGACGCCGCCGCGATCGGCGCCGAAGCGGCGCGCGAATTAAAGCGCATCGCCGGCCCGCATTTCTTCGACTGACCATGCGGATCGCCATCACCCGACCGCAAGTCGACGGCGAGCGCAGCGCCAATATTTTGCGCGGGCAGGGCCACGACGTGCTGCTCGCGCCGCTCATGCGTGTCGAGCCGATCGAGGCCGATGTGTCGGGCCGTTGGAGCGCGGTCGTCATTACCAGCGCCAACGCGCCGGGCGTGCTGACCAAGTCTCGCGACATTTTGGCCTTGCCGCTGTTTGCGGTCGGTGCGCGCAGCGCTGAGGCCGCGCGCACCGCAGGCTTCGCGGACGTGACCTCCGCCGGCGGCGACGTGCACGATCTCGTGCGGCTCATTGCCGAAAGGCCGCACACGACTGCGCCGCTTCTCTATCTCGCCGGCGAGACTCAAGCCGCCGATCTCGTCGGCGACCTGACGCGGCGCGGCATCAAGGCCGAAATGCGAATCGTCTACCGCGCCCTCACCGCGCCCTTCCCTCCGGCGCTCGTCGATGCGCTGCGCGCGAAAGCGCTCGACGCGGTGCTGCACTATTCGATGCGCAGCGCCGAGAATTTCGTCGCCGGCGCGCGCACCGCCGGGATCGCGCATGAGGCGTTCGCCGTGCGTCATCTGTGCCTGTCGGCGCAGGTGGCGGCGCCGTTGCAGGCCGCCGGCGCCGCGAACGTCGCGGCGGCGAAGCGCCCCGACGAGGCCGCGCTCGTTGAACTACTCGGCCCGTTCGGCCGTTGACGTGGCGCAATCGCGCCGTTTGCGTTATCTGCTAGCCGCAGGGCGGGGATTCGGGAGAAAGGCCGCATGGCAGAGAAGCGCAAGGCGCCGGACGCGCCCGATGCCGCCCGCAAGCGCAAGGCGCCGACCATCGACCTGACCGCGACCGACGTGACCCCGCCGCCGGCGGCCCCGGAGCCCGCGCCTCAACCCGAGCCGGCCGCCGCTGCTCCGGCCGAGACACCACCGCCGCCCCCGCCGGAAGAGCCGCCGCAGGCTGCCGCAGAGCCCGAGGCCATGCCGCCGCCTCCCGAGGCTGCTCGAGAGCGCCGAGCGGTCCCCGTGGCGGCGATGCTCCTTGCTGGTGTCGGCGGCGGCGTGATCGTCGCCATTATCGCCGCCGGCCTGTGGTACGGCGGCGTGCTGCCGGCGCAGCAGACGCAGGTTCGCCCCGACACGCAGGCGCAGCAGCAGATCGCGCAATTGCAGCAGCAGGTCGACGCGCTGAAAAATCGGCCGGCACAAGCGGCGGCGGCCGATCCGCAGCTCGCCGAGAGGCTCACCGCGCTTCAAACGACGATTGCGCCTTTGACGCAGCGGCTGTCGTCCGCCGAAAGCGCGATCAAGTCCGGCGACACCGCCGTCACGGCGCTCGGCAAGCGGATCGACGACATTGCCGGCAATGCGTCGCAGGCGCGGCAGGAAGCCGACTCCGCCGGCAAGACCGTGACGCAATTGGCGTCGAAGCTCCAGGATCTCGCCCGCAACCAGGCGAGCACGGTGACCCGCGCCGACATCGATGCTTTGCAGCAGAAATTGTCGAGCCTCGAACAGGCGGAGAACTCCGCGCGCGCGAGCATCGCGCAGAGCACCGCCGCGGCTTCGGCGACGCGGCTCGCGCTCGCCGCGCAAGCTTTGCGCAACGCCGTGACGAGCGGCATGCCCTACGAGGCGGAGCTTGCGCAGGCCAAGGCGCTCGGCACGGACGCGGGCAAGCTTGCGCCACTCGCGCCGTTCGCATCGAGCGGCGTTCCGAGCCAGGCGGCGCTGGCACAGCAGTTGCGCGATCTGTTGCCCCAGATGCGGAAGATCGCCGCGCCGCGCGCGCAGGCGTCCGGCTCGTTCCTCGAACGGCTCCAGGCAAATGCCGGCAACCTCGTGCGCATCAGCCCTGCGACTGCGCCGTCCGGCGACCGTCCCGCCGACGTGCTCGCGCGGCTCGAAGTCGATGCGGCGCATAACGACGTCGCCGCCGCCGCCTCCGGCATCGGCAAGCTGCCGGAGGCCGCGCAGGCGCCGGCGAAAGACTGGCTCGCGCGCGTCAAGGCGCGCCAGGCCGCGCTTGCCGCGTCAGCCGAGCTAGCCGGCACGACCGCGCGCGCCCTCGCCCCGGTGGCGCAATGATCCGCGTCGTCGTCTTCCTCATCGCGCTGGCGGTGATCGCGGGCGGCTTCGCCTGGTTTGCCGATCGTCCCGGCGACATCGTGCTCACCTGGATGGGCTATCGCATCGAGACCTCGTTGATGGTCGCGCTGGTGGCGCTCCTTGTGCTGATCATTGCCGCGATCCTAATCTGGTCGCTCGTGCGCGGCATCTGGCGCGCGCCGGAGCAGGTGTCGGTCTTCTTCCGGCACCGCCGCGCGATGAAGGGCTATCTCGCTGTCTCACGAGGGCTGATCGCGGTCGGCTCAGGTGACTTTCGCCTTGCGCGGCGCTCCGCCGACGACGCCGGCCGATTGTCACCCGGCGAACCGCTGGCACTATTGCTGGAAGCGCAGGCGGCGCAGATGGCCGGTGATCGCTCCGGCGCCGAGCGCGCCTTCCGTGCCATGGCGCATCGGCAAGAGACAAAGCTGCTCGGCCTGCGCGGTCTCTACATTGAAGCGCAGCGCCGCAACGATCACGCGGCCGCGCGACGCGTCGCCGAAGAAGCGATGCAGACCGCCCCCGCGATCGGCTGGGCGGGCCAGGCCGTGCTCGACGATCGCTGTGCTGCAGCCGATTGGACCGGCGCTCTCGCCGCGCTCGAGAACGTGAAGAGCGGTCTCGAGAAAACCGGGTATCGGCGCAAGCGCGCGGTGCTGCTGACCGCCCGCGCTCTCACGCGCGAGGACAGCGATCGCGATGGATCGCGCGCCGACGTGCTGGAAGCCGTCAAGCTCGCGCCCGACTTCGTGCCGGCGGCGGCGCTTGCCGGACGCCGTCTCGCCGAGGCCGGCGAGCACCGCAAGGCGCGCCGCATGCTCGAGCGCGCGTGGACAGCCAGCCCGCATCCCGACATCGCCGAGGCCTATGCCGACGTGCGCCTCGGCGATTCCGCGCGCGAACGCCTTTCACGTATGCAGAAGCTCGCAAACATGGCCTCCGGTCATGTCGAGAGCGCGCTGGCGGTCGCGCGGGCCGCGCTCGATGCCCGCGAGTTCGCCGTCGCGCGCGAGGCGCTGACGCCCTATCTCGCGGCGCCGACGCAGCGGGTTGCCGCGCTGATGGCGGCGGTCGAGGAGGCTGAGCACGGCGACACCGGCCGCGCGCGCGAATGGATGGCGCGCGCGGTGCGCGCCTCCGGAGATCCGGCCTGGACCGCCGACGGCGTCGTCTCCGACAAATGGCTGCCGGTGACTCCGTCCGGCCGTCTCGACGGCTTCGAATGGCGGGTGCCGCTGGCCGAGATCGGCAATACGCGGCCGGTCATCGAGGTGATGCCGCCGGAGGCAGAGCCCGCCGACGCAGCAGCCGTCGTCGAGGCCAGTCCTGCGCCCGCGCCGGTTGCGCCGGCCCCCTTGGCGGAACCCGTCCTCCCTGCCGCCGAGGAGACCAAACCGCCGAAGCCGCGTCCGGTCGAGCCGGTGATCCCGCTCGTACATGCTCCTGACGATCCCGGCCCCGACGCCGGGATGGACGCCGAACCAGGGCCGGAAACCGCTGTTCCGGGCGACGCACAGCGCTGGCAGAAGATCAAAGACCTGTTCAAGTAGATTGCTTGTAGTTTGCTTGCCATCGGCGGTGCGCGCCGATATCAGAGGCGCGGCTTCAGCCGGCGTAGCTCAGCGGTAGAGCATCCGCTTCGTAAGCGGGGGGTCGGGGGTTCAAATCCCTCCGCCGGCACCAGCTTTTTCCCCACCCATTCGGCCCTCATGCTGTGAAACGCAGCGAAGCTGCGCGTCTCGAAGCATGGGGCCCGCCCCTCTCTTCGAGACGCCACGTCCGGCCGCCTCAAGACGAGTCGTCCGTGCGGAATTGCAGCGGCTATCGCCACTCCGCCATGGCGCGGGTGCTGCTGCGATTGAGATGCACGCGGTCGTCGACATACTCGACGGTCTCGAGCGGCAGAAAATGATGCAGGCGGTCCGGCGTATCGCTCCGGCTCAGCTTGATTTCGCCGTCCGGATCGATTCCATCGACGATGCCGATGTGCTCGCCGTCGTTGCCGACGATCTCCATGTGCTCCTTGATGGTCTCGGTGCGAACCATGGCGTGCCTCCGTTGTTCATCAATTCGCTATCAGGCGAACAACGTGCACACGCGCGCGCGAGTTCCGGAGTGGAGCTTGCTACAGACACGCACAACGCCACTGCAATCCAAAGGCTCTTTGAATTCTTACAGGATGCTTGCGAGAGCACGCCGGGGGCGGCCGAAATGGGGTCTTGCCTGACTGATGCGACCCGCGCAGGCCGCGCCCGGCGAACCGTCCGTGTGTGTGCCGCTCCGTCACGCGCCGAACGAACGACGCGACGATCTACGCGGCCCTTTGATCCGGTGGAAGCATCTAAACCTCCGCGCTAAAAGAGTACGATGAAATTCTGAGCGCATGCCTGCGAATGTCAAGCACGGCGAATTCAAATTTTTGCGGTGAAATATTACACGTCGTCGCGCTTGCAAATCCGACGCCGTTACGGCGCGCATAGGACCTGTTGCTCGTCGCGGGCTGGATCGCCCCGCCCGCGCGCACGCGCCAGCGATGATGTGGTGGTCGGCCGGCCCGCGCCTCGCGCGCCGACCATGGTTTCCGTGACCACCCGCTTTTTCGCGCAAACCGCGCGTATTAAGTGAGGTTTTGTCAAACATGAGCGGGGGATAACGGAGAAATTGCCGGAACCGAGCAATGCCACCTCACGTTGCCCGGGTCTGACTCCCTGGCACCCGAGGAGGCTCTGATGTGGATCTCCCTGTTCGGTATCGTCCTCGTGATGTCGCTCGGATTCGGGCTCGGATCCGTGCTGGCCGATTTGTACGAGCGGGATTCGTTGTATTGATTGACGCCTTTTCCCGGATGGCGCCCGGGGGAACTTTGCATTAATCAGGCGGCATGGACGCGACCGGCACGCCGCTGCTGCTCTCGCGGCGGTTCGCGCCGCTGTTCTGGTGCCAATTCTGCGCCGCATTCAACGACAACTTCCTCAAGACTGCGCTTGTCTTCCTCATTCTCTTCCGCGGACACTCGGACGCCGAGGCATTGATCACCGCTGCGAGTGCGATCTTCATCGCGCCCTATTTCTTCCTGTCCGGCGTCGGCGGCGAACTCGCCGACCGATACGACAAGGCGCGGGTGGCGCAGGTCATCAAGTTCGTCGAAATGCTCGTCGCCGCGCTGGCGGTGTGGGGCTATGCGCGCGAGTCGCTGCCGATCCTGTTCACCGCACTGTTCGCCTTCGGCGTTCTCGCGTCGTTGTTCGGGCCAATGAAATACGGGATTCTTCCCGACCATCTGCCGCGCGAGAGACTGCCGGCCGGGAACGCGCTGATCGAGGGGGCGACGTTCGTCGCCATCCTGCTTGGCACCATTCTCGGCGGTGTGGCCGCATATCGCGGAGGCGCCTTCGGCTTCGCGCCGATGGTGATCGGCATGTCAATTGCATGCTGGCTCGCGGCGTTGTTCATCCCGCCAAGCGGCGAAGGCGCGCCGCAATTGACCGTGCGGTTCAACATCGCGGCCTCGACCCTCGCCATGCTTCGCCACCTGCACGGCGATGCGCGGCTGTGGTGGGGCGCGCTGGTGACGAGCTGGTTCTGGGTCGTCGGAATCCTGGTGCTGTCCCTGCTGCCGCCGTTGATCAGAACGCTGATCGGCGGCGACCAAGCGACCGTCACCATTTATCTCGCGCTGTTCACCGTGGCGATCGGCATCGGCTCCGCGCTCGCGGCGCTGTTGTCGCGCGGACGCATCGTGCTCGGCATCACCGTCGCCGGCGCGGTGCTGATCGGCGTCTTCG